>MESD01000142.1 GCA_001770815.1 Burkholderiales bacterium RIFCSPHIGHO2_12_FULL_69_20 | reverse complement strand
CACGTAGTAGGCGGTGCCGTCGGTCAGGCCCGACACCGACGCATTGCCGGCGTTGCGGTAGATCACCCGGTCGCCGCTGGTGAAACCATGGTCGACCGTGAAGGCGATGACGTCCTTGGTGGCCTCGGCGTCGGCCGCGGCAAACGCCGAGCCCAGCTTGAGCTGCTGGTCGTCGACATGGATCACCTGGTAGGAGCGATCGTTGGTCAGCCCGCCCACCTCGGTATTGCCGGCCGCCCCCTTGCTGTAGGTGATGGTGTCGCCGGTGTAGAGGCCGTGCGCGCCGCCCAGATCGATGGTGTTGCTGCCGGTGTCGACCACGCCTGCGGCGGTCGGGTTGAACGAGCCGTCGCTCACTTCGGAGGGCACGCCCATCAGCAGCGCCTCCACCGTCATGTTGCCGCCCGCGCGCACCTGTGCGCCGGCCTGCAGCTCGGCGGTGAAGTTGGGCGTGACGGTGACCTGCGCGTTCGAGCGGCCCACGTTGATGCCACCCGCCCCCGACACGCCCTGCGCAAAGGCATCGCCTTCGACCGCACCGGTGGCGCGCACCGTGACATTGCCGCCCACGTCGACGTTGGCGCCGCCGCCCACGCTGGCCGCCGATTGCGGTGTGACGCTGACCACCGGTGCCGAGCCGTTGGCCGCGAACAGCAGCCCGCCCGACGAGGCCTTGCCGGTGGACGCCGCGCGGCCGTTGCCGGTGGCGTCCACCGTCAGGCTGGCGCCGGAGATGGTGGCGTTGCCCACCGTGGCCCGGCTCTGGCTGCTGGCGTTGGCATTGGTGTCGACCGAACCCACCGCCGCTGCACCATAGGCCTGGCCATCGCCGGTGACGGTGACTAAGTCGGTGGTGGCCGACAGCACCTCGGTGCCGCCATCGGCGGCGATGTTGGCGCCGTTGCCGATCAGGGCCTGGGCGCTGGCCGCCGACACGCCGTTGGCCACGGCGCCCGAGATGCCCACCAGCGCGCCAGCCGTGGTCTCGGCGGTCGACTTCAATCCCGCGGCCGTGCTGTGCCGCGCCTCGACGGTGACCCGCCCGCCCGCCACCACCGCACCCGCCGCGGTGGCATTGACGCCCGAATCGACCCGCGCGTTGGAGGTGCTGCCGCCCTTGGCGACAAAGCCGTAAGACTCGGCCGAGGCCTCGCTGTCGGCATCACCGCTGCCCAGCGCCGACACCTTGACCGCGCCATCGGCGGTGACGGTGCTGCCGGCGTTGAGCGATGCGCTCAAGTTGCGGCGCACCAGTGCGCTGGCGTCGTTGGACGCGCCCGAGATCACGCCGCCCGAGGGCGCGCTGGTATCGGCCGTGGCGGCCTGGTCGCTGATGGATTGCAGCAGCACGTCGCCGCCGCTGACGATGCTGGTGCCCGCCAGCACCGTGGTGGCCTGGTTGTCGGGCGTGGCGGTGTTGCTGCCGGCATTCGTCATCACGCCACCGGCCAGCGCATCACCACGCACCGAGCCCAGGCCGACGATGCCGATGGACAGGCCTTCGGCCAGCGTGCTGGCACGGTTGCCCGATCGGGTGATCGCCGAGAAATCGCCCGTCACCGTGCGCAACTGCGCCCCGCCGCCGCCCAGCTGGGTGAGCATGTCGGCCGAGGCGCTGGCCAGGGTGTTGGCGCCCACGCCCGAGAACGCACCGCCGCCCGAGGCGTTGGCGTTGGCCACCGCGTCATTGCCGTCGGCGCCGCCGCCGTTGTGGTTGTGGCTGGCCAGGATGCTGAAGTGGCGGCCGGCGGTGACGTCGGCGGCGCTGCCCACGGTGGTGTCCATGTCCGGACGCACCCGTGCCGTGGCGGCCGAGCCGCCCACCGCGCCCAGGCCCACCGAGATGCCCTCGGCATCGGCCTGCGCATCACCGGCGCTCAGGTTCTGGATGATCACGTCGTTGCCGGCGCCGATCACGCCACCACCGCCGATGCCGGCGTTGAGCACCGGCGTGGTGCTGGCCGTGGCGGTGTTGGCCTGGCCGGCAAACAGCCCGCCCGAGGCGGCATCGGTCTGTGCGTCCACGCGGTGGCGCACGTCGCTGCTGACCACCAGGTTGTGGCCCACCGTGCCGTTGATGGCGCCGGTGGTGGTGTTGGCGGTGCCGCCAATGGTGGCATTGGAGACCGCCGCGCCCACGCCCAGGCCACCCAGGCTCAGGCTGTTGGCATTGGCGATCGCCCGCGCGCCCGCCACCGTCTCGAAGCGCACGTCGCCCGAGGTGTTGAACACCACGTTCTTGCCAGTGGTGTTCTGCAGGTTCAGGTTGACCGCGGCATCCGAGTGGCTGCCGCTGGCGCCCAGCAGCGCACCGCCGCTGGCGGCCGTGGTGTCGGCGGTGGCGCCCAGGGCGCCCGCATTGCCGTTGTTCAGGTCGATCTGCACCAGCACCTGGCCGGCACCGCCGTGCGTGGTGATGCGCGCGTTCTCGCCGATGGAAGCCGACATGGTCGGATTCAGGTCGACATCGGCCACCGAGCCACCGGCGCCCACGCCGCCGGAGAAGGCCACGCCATCGGCCTGGCCGCGTGCGCTGGCATCGGCATCGGCGCGCACGGTGACGCCGCCGGTGATATCGATCACCGCGCCGGACCCGATCGCCGCGCCGATGGTGGGCGAGACATTGCTGACCGAGCGCGCGCCCGAGCCCGAGACCAGCAGTCCGCCGGTGGCGGCGACGCTGGTGACCTGCGAGTTCTGCACCGCATTGGCCAGGATCTGCAGGCCGCTGCCGGTGACATCGGCGGCGCTCGTGGCCACCGTGCTGCCGCCAGCGTTGCCGGTGGCGGTGATCAGGCCCATGGCGGCAGCGCTGCCGCTCTTGGCGGTGCCGTCAGACACCAGCTGGTTGTTGGCCAGCGCCTGGACCAGCGTGCCCTTGCCCTGGCCGTCGATGCTGGCGTTGGCGCCAGTCTCGGCCCGGGTGTTGGCCGCCGCAGTGGCCGTGGCATTGGCACCGGCCAGCGTCACCCCTGCGCCCACGCTGGCGGTGTCGGCGGTGGCGGTGGCGTTCTGGCCGCCCTGGTTGTGGCTGGCGCGCAGCACCACGCCGTTGCCGCTGAGGCTGGTGCTGCCCCGCACCAGGTTGGTGACGGCCGGCGACACCTCGGCGGTGGCGCTCATCATCCCCACGCCGCCCAGCAGGCCGACGGTGAGCGACTTGGCCTGCGCATCGGCATCGGCCAACGAGATGGCGTCGATGGTGATGCCGCCGCTGCTGTGGATGCTGCTGGCCACTGCATCGTTGCCGGCACCGGCATTGACCGCACCATTGGCGCGCGCCGTGGCCACGCCGCTGTTGAACCCGACGGCCAGGCCGCCGCCTGAGGCATTGGCCCCGGCATCGGCCACGTTGCGGCCCAGCGCCCGTGCGTTGATCGCGCTGCTGCTGCCCACCGAGCCGCCCACCTCGGCGGTGGTGGCACCGCCCACGTTGGCCACTGCATTGGACAGGCCGGCGGCCACCGTCAGGCTCAGCGACGTGCCGCCCGACGCACTGGTGGCGGTGTTCGATGCATCGGCGTTGACGCTGACCGTGCCGTTGGCCGACAGGTTGCTGCCGGCGCCGCTGCGCGCGGTGGTGTTGGCGTTGGCGTTGGTGGTGGCCACCGCACCGCTGGTGCCCAGCAGCAGCGCGCCGCTGGACGACAGCGCCGTGGCCACGGTGTCGCCCCCGGTGGGCGCATTGCCGTCGTGGTTGTGCGCCGCACGCAGCACGATGTTGCCGCTGGCGTTGACGGTCTCGGCGCCGGTCAGCGCGTTGATGGTCGGGCTCATCGTGGCCGTGGCCAGCGATGCGCCCGAGCTGAGTGCGCCCACCGCGATGCCACGCGCGGTGGCGGTGGTGTCGGCGGTGGAGACGTTGCGCACCGCCACGTCGCGGGCGTTGATCGTGCCGCCGCCGCCCAGATTGGCCGTTAGCGTGGGATCGAAAGTGGCCGTGCCGCTGTTGACCTGGCCGCCGAACAGGCCGCCGCCCGAGGCGCGCGGCGTGGCCGTCACCAGGTGCCGGCTGGTGGTGTCGACGAGGAAGTCCAGGCCCTGCGTGCCGCTCACGCCGCCCAGCGCCGTCTCGACCTGGCCGCCGATGTGCGCATCGGCCAGCGCGCCGCCCAGTCCCGCCACCAGGCCGAGGCCACCGGCAAACGAATCGGCTTCAGCATGGCTGCCGACCACGGTGTCGATGTGCACCGAGCGGCCGGCGTTCAGCGTCACACCGCTGCCGCTGGTCTGGCTCAGGTTGTAGTGGACGCCGGCCGCGGCATCGCTGCCGCCGCCGGCCGCAAAACCCGCGCCGCCTGCCGCAAAGGCCGTGGCCGTGGCACCACCCGCGTTGTCGGCGCCGTTGTTGTGGCGCATCGCGATGGTGATGTCGCCGCTGGCCGACTGGGTGGTGATGCTGGCCCCGCTGCCCACGTGCATCGCCATCGTCGGGTTCAGGTCGACGTCGGCCCTCGACAAGCCCAGCGCCACGCCGCCGGCCACGGCCACGCCGGTGGCGGTGCCGTCGGCGTCGGTGGTGGCATTGGCCTGCACCAGCACGCTGTTGGCCACGTTGACCACCGCGCCGTCGCCGATGCCGGCGCGCACGTCGGGGTCGACCAAGGTGGTGGCCACCGCGCCGTTGCCGGCCGCAAACAGGCCGCCGGCCGCGCCTTCGGCGGTGCTGTTGGCGGTCTGCACGGCGTTGGACAGCACCTGCAGGCCGCTGCCCAGCACGTCGGCACCGCTGGTGGCTTCGGTGATGCCGCCCGAGCGGCCGGTGGCCGAGACCACACCCATCGCGCCCAGGCCGCCCGCGGCAGCCGTGCCGTCAGCCGTGGCCAGATTGCGCGCATCGGCGCTGACCAGCACCGCACCGGCGTGGCTGTTGAAGCTGGTGGCGTTGCCGGTCAAGGCCCGGGTGTCGGCCGCCGCCGTGGCGTTGGCCGACGCGCCGCTGATCGACACGCCCAACCCGATGCCGGCGGTGTCGGCACTGGCCGTGCTGTCTTCACCGGCCAGGTTGTGGCGCGCGCGCAAGGTGATGCCCGCGCCGCTGACGCTGGTGCTGCCGCGCACCTGGGCGGTGACGTCGGGCGCCGCCTCCGAGGTGGCGCTCATGATGCCCACCGCGCCGGCGATGCCGAAGGACAAGGCGCGCGCGTCGGCATCGGCGTCGGCGCTGGAGATCGCGTCGACCAGCACCGCACCGCTGGTGTTGACGTTGCTGGGAACGCCGCTGTCGCCCAGCCCGGCCGACACGTCGCCATTGGCGCGTGCCACCACCGTGCCGCCGCTGACGCCGGCCAGGCCGGCCGCGCCCGAGGCATTGGCCTGGGCATCGGCCACGTTCTTGCCCTCGCCGATCACGGTGACGGACGTGGCAGCGCCCACGCCGCCGCGCAGGTCGGCGTTGGTGCTGCCATTGGCCACCGCGGTGGCCGACGACAGGCCGGCCGCGATCAGCCCGCCGGCGCTGCTGCCGGTGCTGGTGGCGGTGGCCAGGTTGGCCGCGTCGGCCAGCACCTGCACCGTGCCGCCGGCGCTGAACTGGCTGCCGCCGCCGGCGCGCGCCGTGGTGCTGCCCGAGGCATCGGCAGTGGCGCGTGCGCCGGTCTCGCTGGCCAGCAGCGCACCGCCGGAGGCGCGCGCAGTGGCCACCGTGTCGTGGCCGGTGGGCGCCGTGCCATCGTGGTTGTGGCGTGCCTCGATCAGCACGTTGCGGCCGGCCGTGGCCGCTTGCGCGCCGGTCAGCGCGTTGATGCTGGGGCTCATCGTGGCCGTGGCCAGCGACGCGCCCGAACTGAGCGCGCCCACCGAGATGCCCAGCGCGGTGGCCGTGGTGTCGGCGATGGACGTGCTGCGCACGATCACGTCGCGGCCCGCGCTGATGGCGCCGCCGCTGCCCAGGCTGGCCACAAGCGTCGGATCGAAGGTGGCCGTGGCACTGTTGACCTGGCCGGCATACAAGCCGGCAGCGGCCACCGTGGGCGTGGCCAGCACCACATGGCTGGCCGTGGTCTCGGCGATGAAGTCCTGGCCCTGCGTGCCGCTGATCTCGCCGCGTGTGCTGCCCACCGTGCCACCGATGTCGGCCAGCGCCACCGCGCCGCCGATGCCGGCGATGCCGCCGAAGCCGCCCGCATCGGCATCCGCATCGGCGTGGCTGCCCACCAGCGTGCTGATCAGCACCGACCGGCCCGCGTTGAGCGTGACGTTGCTGCCCGAGTCGTGGTGCAGGTCGTAATCGACCCGCGCATTGGCTTCGGCGCCGCCGCCGCCGACCAGCCCGCCACCGGCGCCGGCAAAGGCGTCGGCCGAGGCGCCACCGGCGTTGTTCACGCCGTTGTTGTGGTTCAGGGCCAGCGTGATGTCGCCGCTGGCCGATTGGGTGGTGACAGACGCACCGCTGCCGATGTTCAACGACATCGCCGGGCTCAGCGTCACGTCGGCCTTGGCCAGGCCCAGCGCCACCAGGCCGGAGACGGCCACGCCGGTGGCCCGGCCATCGGCGTCGGTGGTGGCGTCGGCACGCACGGTGACGGTGTTGGCCACGTTGATCTGGGCGCCGTCGCCGAGGCCCGCACGCACGTCGGGATTGACCAGCGTGGTGGCCCCGGCACCGGTGCCGGCCGCCAGCAGGCCGCCGGCGGCGCCCACCGCGGTGGCATGGGCCGTCTGGGTGGCGTTGGCCAGCACCTGCAACTGGGTGGCCGATTGCACGTCGGCCCCGCTGGTGGCTTCGGTGATGCCGCCCGAGCGGCCGGTGGCCGTCACCGCGCCAGCCGCCAGCCCACCCACCGCGAAAGCCGTGCCCGACGCGGTGATCACGTTGTCGGCATCGGCACTGACCAGCACAGCGTTGTTCTGCGCGTTGAAGCGGGTGGCGTTGCCGGTGATCGCCCGCGTATCGGCCGCGGCCGTGGCGTTGGCCGATGCGCCGCTGAGCGCCAGCCCCAGGCCGCCCGTGCCCGCATCGCCCTGCGCCGTGCTGATTTCGCCGGCCTGGTTGTGGCGCGCGCGCACCGTGATGCCGGCGCCGCTGACGCCGGTGTCGCCACGCACCTCGGCGGTGACGTCGGGCGCCACTTCGGCCGTCGCGCTCATGATGCCCACCGCCCCGGCCAGGCCAAAGGACAGCGCCTTGGCCTTGGCGTCGGCATCGGCGCTGGAGATCGAATCCACCAGCACCGCACCGGTGGTGTTGACGTTGCTGGCAATGCCGCTGTCGCCCAGCCCGGCCGACACGTCGCCATTGGCACGCGCGGTCACGCTGCCGCCGGCCGCGCCCAGCAGCCCGGCCGCGCCCGAGGCGTTGGCTTGCGCGTCGGCCACGTTCTTGCCCTGGCCCACCACGGTGACCGCCGTGCTGGCGCCCACGCCGCCACGCAGATCGGCATGGGTGCCACCGTTCGCCAGCGCGGTGGCCGACGATGAACCAAAGCCGATCAGCCCGCCCACGCCCAACCCGCGAGAGTCGGCCTGCGCCAGGTTGGCGCCATCGGCCAGCACCCGCACCGTGCCGGCGGCTGTCAGCAGGCTGCCGCCGCCCACACGGGCGGTGGTGTCGGCCGAGGCGTCGGCCGTGGCCGACGCGCCCGCGCTGCCCAGCAGCGCGCCGCCCGACGAGGCCACCGCATTGGCCACCGTGTTCTGCCCGGTGGGCGCCGTGCCGTCGTGGTTGTGCTGCGCCTGCACCAGGATGCTGCCGCCCGAGCTGATGGCCTGGCCACCGGTCAGCGCATGGATGTTGGGGCTCATCGTGGCGCTGGCCGCCGACGAGCCGATGCCCGCGGCGCCCGCGGCGATGCCCAGCGCATCGGCGGTGGTATCCGCCGTGGACAGCAAACGCACCCGCGCATCGCCACCGGCGGTGATGCTGCCGCCGCCGCCCAGGTCGACGCCCAGCGTCGGGTCGAAGGTGGCGGTGGCGCGGTTGAGCTGGCCCGAGAACAGGCCACCCGACGCAGCGCGCGAGGTGGCGCTGCTCAGGTGGTTGGCCGTGCCGTCGAGCGTGAAGGTGCCGCCGGCCGTGCCGCTGACCGAGCCCAGTGCGGTGGTGGCACTGCCGCCGATGTCGGCATCGGCCACGGCGCCGCCCACGGCAGCGGCCAGGCCGAAGGTGTTGCTGTTGGCATCGGCCTCGGCGTGGCTGCCCACACGCTGGTCGATGGCCACGTGGCGCCCGGCGTTCAGCGTGACACCGCTGCCGCTGGTCTGGCTCAGCGCGTACTGGATCGACGCATCGGCATCGGTGCCGCTGCCGGCAGCGATGCCACCCGACGCGGCGGTGGCCAGCGCGGTGGCGCCGCCCGCGTTGGACTGGCCGTTGTTCAGCCGCATGCCCACCGTGATGTCGGCCGTGGGCGACTGCGTGGTGACGCTGACGCCGGTGCCCAGCCGGTTGTTCATGGTCGGGTTCAGGTCGACGTCGGCGACCGAGATGCCCATCGAAAAGCCCGCCGACACGCCCACGCCGGTGGCCGTGCCATCGGCATCGGTAGTGGCTTCGGCGATCACCGATGCCGGTCCGGCCACCACCACCTGGGCGCCGTCGCCCAGCCCGGCGTTGACCGTGGGAGTGACGCTGCTGGTGGCCAGCGACCCGGTGATGCCTGCCACCAGCCCACCGGCTGCCGCGGTGGCGTGCACGTTGGCGCTGTGGTCGGCATGGCCCAGCACGCTCAAGCTGGCGCCGGTGACGTCGGCGCCGCTGACCGCACCGGTGGTGCCGCCCGAGCTGCCGCTGGCCCACACGCCGCCCACGCCCAGCACCAGGCCCACCGAGGTGGCCGAGCCAGTGGCGGTGGCGTGGTTGTCGGACAAGGCCTCGACGGTGACATCGCCGCTGCCGCCGGCCAGCGCTGTGCTGTTGCCCAGCAGCACCTGGGTGTCGGCCTCGCTGCGTGCGTCCACCACCGTGCCATTGACCGCCAGGCCCAGACCGCCGCCGGCCGCATCGGCCTGGGCGCGCACGTCTTCGCCGGCCTGGTTGTGATACGCCCCCACGCGCACGCCATCGCCGCCGGCCATGGCCGTGCCGCCCTGCACCGTGACCGCCACGTCGGGCGAGGCTTCGGCGCTGGCGCCCATCACACCCACCGCGCTGCCCAGGCCGATCGACAGGCCGAAGGTGTCGGCGGTGGCGTCGGCGCTGGAGACCGCCTCGACCACGATCGCGCCGGTGGCATTCATGGCGTTGGTCTGGCCCAGCGTGCCCAGCGTGACGCTGACGCCGCCATTGGCCTCGGCATCGCTGTAGGCACCGTTGTTGGCGTCGACGCCGCCGCCCGATGCATCGGCATCGGCGTTGGCGAGGTTCTTCGCCTGCGCCCGCACGGTGACGGTGTCGGACTGCGTGACCCCGCCCAGGTGATCGGCGGTGGTGCTGCCGTTGGCCTCGGCGGTGGCGATGCTGATGCCGTAGGCCGCACCGCCGATCGACAGCGCATTGGCGTCGGCCAGTGCATCGTTGCTGTTGTAGGCCAGCACGCTGACCGCGCCCCCGGCGCCCAGCTGCGTGCCCGCGCCCACGCGGGTCAGCACGTCGGCGTTGGCCTCGGCGGTGGGCACTGCACCGTTGATGGTGACGGCGCCGAAGCCCGGCGCCTGCGCATCGGCGTAGGCGCCGCGATCGGCCAGCGCGTTGCTGCCGTTGTGGTTGTGACGCGATTGCACGCGGATCAACCCACCGGCGTTGAGCACCCCCGCTGCGCCGAACAGCGCCTGCACCGTGGGCGACAAGGTGGCCGAGGCCATGCTGGCGCCGGTGCTGGCCGCGCCCGCGGTGACGGTGTTGACCGTGGCCTCGGCACGGCCGGTGGACACGGTGTCGATGGTGGCATCGCCAGTCACATCGACCAGTGCACCGTTGCCCACGCCGGCCCGCAGCATCGGCGTGACGTCGACAAACGCGAAGTTGGCGCTGACCGCCACTGCGCCGGCAGACACCGCCACGGTGAAAGCTTCGGCGTCGATGTTGGCTTGCGCATCGAGGTTGAGCGCACCCACCGAGAGCCCGGCATCCTGGCCGATGCGCGCGTTGTGGCCGACGTCGGCGCTCACGTTGCCGTCGGTGCTCAGGCGGGTGAACGAGGCCCCCGCCGCCACCGCGCCCGCATTGACCTGGCCGGTGTCGATGCTCAGCGTGCGGTTGGACAGCGCCGAGACGTTCACCGCCGAGGCCGCGCGCACACGCACGCCATCACCCAGCGCGGCCTGCTGGTTGCTGTGGTCGCTGAGCACGGTGACGGCCGCGCCCAGGCCGACGAAGCCCACGCCGCCGGCGATCGCGGTGGCGTCGATCGTGGCATCCAGGCGCGAGCCGACGGTGAGCGCGCCACCGGCGGTGTAGCTGCCCGCCGCATAGGCGTTGGTGTTGAGTGCGGTGGAAAACACACCGATGCCGGCGCCCGCACCCACCAGACCAACACCCACGCCACCCACCAGAAAGTCGATGTCGGCCCACTGCTGCGCGTTGACCGTGATGGCGCCGCCGGCGCGCACCGTGCTGCCTGTGGCGATGGTGGCCTCGGTGCCCTGCGCCGGCGCGGCACTGTTGATCAGCGCCAGCCAGGCAGCCTGGTCGGGCCCGGCGTTGTTGACGCTGGCGCCGGCGGCGCCGGCCCGGTCATGCACCCGCTGCTGGCCGCTGCCACCGGCGCCGCCCGCAAAACCACCCAGCGCCGAGCCCACCTGGCCCTTGGCGCCGCTGGCCTGGCTGGCGGCATCGGCATCACCGCTGCCTTGCCCCCCTTCGCCGTTGCTCTTGGTCAGGCCGTCGGCATTGCTGCTGCCGTCCTCGTTCTGATAGCCGCGCTCCAGCGGCGAGCCCACCGACCACACGGCCACCGAGCCCGCCACGCCGACCACACCGCCGGCGCCCGACAGCGTGAAAGTGCTCAGATCGATCATCGACAGGCCGTTGACGGCCACCTCGCCGGCAGCGGCCACGTCGGCGCCACCCAGGATGCGCGCGGCGGTGTCATTCTTCAAGCTGCCCACCTGCACCGCACCACCCACGCCGACGAAGCCCCCCGCCACCGCACCGGTGAAATGCGATCCGGTGGCCTGGTTGGCCGCACTGACGAACACGCCCTGGTCGGCATCGGCGCCCGCGTTGTCATCGGCCCGGTTGATGCGCGCATTGGCACCGATCACCGCCGTGGTGTCCGAGTCGAGCAGGGTGACGCCCACGGCGCCGCCCACCCCCACATAGCCCACACCCGCAGCGACATCAAGGTGGAAGAAATCCTCCGACGAATGCGCCTGCACGATCGCGCCGTGGCGCTCGGTGGTGCCGAAGCCGCTGCCGGTCACGCTGCCGTCGAGCAGGCCGACCAGGCCGGCGCCCGCGCCCTTGGCGTCGATCGCTGTGCCATTGCCAACCGCCGCGTCGGTGCGCTTGGTGATGCTCATCACGCCCACCGAGGCGCCCACGCCCACCGTGCCGCCACCGAAGGCGCCGTCGATCATGTCGCTGTCGGTGTGGTCGCTGGCCAGCACCGCGGCGTCGCCGCCGGCTGCCAGCGTGGCATTGGTGCCCACCGTGGCCGAGGTGGCGTTGTCGACCACCAGCACGTTGACCGCGCCGCCCACGCCCACCGTGCCGGCGGCAATGCCGGCCGAGATCAGCAGCAGGTCGTCGCGGTGGCCGGCCCGCACCACCACGTCGTTGCGGGCATTGACCGTGGCGCCGTCGCCGATGCGGGCATGGGTTTCGTGGCTGAGCACACTGACGTCCACGCCCGGGGCCACGCCCACGGTGCCAAAGCCCGCGGCAGCGGCCACCGCCACGTGCGAAAAATCGCTGCCCGCGCCCACCAGCACGCCCTGGCCCGTGCCGGCGCCGCTGGTGTCGAGGTTGATCTGCGCGCCGTTGCCGATGGCGGCGCGCGTGTCGCTGCTCACCACGTTGGTGGCCGACGAAATGCCGATGCCGGCGGTGCCCGCGCCCAGGCTGATGGCGTAAGTCTCGACGTCGTCTCGATTGGTGGCGGTGACCGCCAGGCCCTGGAAGCCAGTGGACAGGTTGGGCGCGGCAATGCGCTGGGCCGACATGCTGGTGTCGGTGCTGGCGTTGCCATCGGCGTCGGTGGCGCTGAGGGTGGGCGTGCCCACCTCGAACTGCGCGGCCGAGCCGCGCTGGCCGCCGGCCGCGTTGGGCAGGCTGGCGTTGTCCATCGCCGCCGACGGCGTGGTCTGCAGCGTGATGCCACCGTCGCGCACGTCGATGCCGGCGCGCTGGCCGTCGGCCGTCACGCGCGCACCATCGCCCACGAAGGCCGCGGTCAGCTTGTCGACCACCGCCACGCCAGCGGCCGCGCCCACGCCGGCCGAACTGGACACGGCCACCGAGCCGGTGATCAGGTCAAACTCGCTGCGGTCGTCGGCGGCCACCACGATGCTGCCCTCGGCATGCACGTGGCCGGCGCCGGCCGATGTGCTGGCGTCGAGCGGATCGTCGCCGATCCAGGCCCGGGTGACGGTGCCGAGCACCTGCACGTTGGCGTCGGCGGCCACGCCCACGCTGCTGCTGGCGGCCACGCCGGCGGCCACCGAGGACACATCCTCGTCGCTGAGCGCCTGCACCACGATGTCGCCGTCGGCCAGACCGGTGACGCCCGAGCCGATGCCGGCCTCGGTGGTCTTGCCGATGGTATTGACCACCGCACCCAGGCCCACGCCCACGCTGGACGAGGCCGCCACCGAGCCGGCCACCGAGATGATGTCGGTCTCATCGCTGGCGGTGACGAGGAGGTTGGCCTGCGTCGCGCCCGAGGCGGTGCCAACGTCGAAGCTGGCGCTGTCGTCGATGCCTGCACGGGTGGTCTCGTCGAGCACGTTGACCACCACCGAGCCGGCCACCGCCGCGCTGCTGGACGCACCACCGCCCACCGCGATGGTGAGCAGGTTCTCGTGCGAGGTGGCGGCGATGTCGACGCCGCTGCTCGAGCCTGCGGCCAGCGCCGTCTGCGGGCCCACCAGCGCCTGCACGGTGTCGGTGTGCACCAGCACCGTGCTGGACAGGCCGATGCCGGCCGAGTTGCCGTAGGCCAGCGCGCCGGCGATCTGCGTCAGGTCGAAGGGCGCATCGGCCGTGACGGCCACGCCGCCGCCGGCCTGCAGCGCGGCACCCGCGCCGCCGGCGGCGATGGCCTCGGTGTTGGTGGTGACGATGTAGACCGAGACGCTGCCGCCCAGGCCGGTGCCGTCGGTCGACACGCCCGCGGTGGCGGCCACCGAGGTGAAATCCTGATCGCTGTTGGCGCGCAGCGCGATGTCGCCGCCAGCCCGCACGGCCACGCCGCTACCCACCAACGCGCGGGTGTTCTCGACCACCACGTTGACGTCCAGGCCGATGCCCACGCCGGCGTTGCCGATCGAGATGCCGCCAGCACCGGCGCCGCCCTCGATGTGGGTGCGGCTGTTGGCGGCAATGACCACGTCCTGGTCGGCACCCGGCGCCACGCCCAGCGCGGCGGCGTTGATCGTGGCGCCGTCGTCGATGCGCGCCACGGTGTCGAGCACGAAGATGTTGACCGCGGCCGAGCCGGCACCCGCACCCCCATCGGTGGAAATGCCCCCCGAGATGGCCAGGTTGGTCAGCGTCACAGCGCCCAGCGGGTCGGGCAGATCGATGGTGACGGGCACCACCGCACCGCGGGCCAGGAGGGTGATGTCGTCGCGCGCGGCCAGGTCGGCGCCGGCGCCCACGCTGGTTTCGGTGTGCTCGACCACGATGTTCAGGCCGACCGAGGCCCCCACCCCCGAGCCACCGGTGCTCACGCCGGCCGCACCGGCGATGGTCTGCAGGCCGGTGCGCTGGTCGGCGATGACGTCGAGGTCACCGCCGGCGGCACGCAGTTGCGCGTCGCTGCCCACGCTGGCGCGGGTGTCGAGCGTCACCACATTGATCGCCACGCTGCCGCCCACGCCGGTATCGCTGCCACCGCCGGCGGCCAATGCCCAGGTGCGGAACTCGTGCTCGCCGGCATCGCCCGGCCGGTCGGCATGCACGCGCACCGAGGCGCCCTGCACCTGCGCGTTGGCACCCACCGCGGCGGTGTTGCTGGCGTCCACCACCGCCAGGCCCACGGCGGCACCCACACCGGTGTCGCTGCTCAGGTCGAAGGCGTCGCCACGCGCCTCGGTCAGCGCGTTGTAGTCGGCTTGCGCGTCCACCGTCACCGCGCCGGAGGCGGTCAGCACGGTGTTTTCGGCGATGCGCGCGCTGTTGTCCATCACCAGCACCTGCACCGCGATCGACGCAGCCACGCCGGTGCCCGACGACTCGGTGCCACCGGTCTCGCTGCTGGTCTGGCTGTTGGCGCTGTCAACCTGGCCCTGCGAGCTGGGCAGGGTCTGGTCGCCACCGTTGTTGGGGTTGTTGTTGACCTGGTTGTCGGCCTCTTCGTCGCTGCTGCGCCCGCCCGAACTGTTGCCCTTGGCGCTGGATTCGGCCTTGGCGGTGGCCAGCACGGTGGCCGCCGACGACACGTCCACGTCGCCGCCGGCGCTGACGCTGCGCGCCAGCAACGCGCTGGCGTCGCCGTCGATCACCGTGACCACGACCGACGCACCCACCCCCACGTCGCTGCCCGCGGCGGCGGCGGTGGCCTTGGCATCCACCGTCTCGAGCCGGGTGGCGCGCACCGTCACGTCGTTGGCCACCACCAGGCTGCCGGCACCGCCGGCCGCGGCGCTGGCATGGGTGTTGTTCACCGCCACGGTGACCACCGCCGACACGCCCACGCCCACCTCGCCGGCCGCGCCGTTCTCGGCCTCGCTGGCGATGGCGTGGCTGGCATCGGCGGTGACGCTGAAGTTGTCGACGTTGCCGCTCACGCTGGCGCCCGCATCGAGCGAGGCGTCGAGGTTGCGGTCGAGGTACTGCACCACCACCGAGGCGCCCACGCCCACGTCGCTGCCGCTGGCGTTGGCGGTACCTTCATCCTCGGGCAGGGCCTTGCCGGTGTCGCTGCTGGTCGAGGCCACCGCCACCATCAGGCTGCCGCCTGAATCGGCGCCGGACAAGACCGCGCTGCTGCCCGCAACCATCGCCGCACGGGTGTCCTCGTTGACGATGTTCACCGCCACCGAGCCAGCCACGCCGATGTCGCCGCCGCCGGCGCCGCTCTTGGCGCTGGCCAGCGTGGTGTGGGTGGTGTCGCCGCCCACGTCGGTGACAGTGGCGCCCAGCGCCAGGCCGTCGGCGGTGATGGCCACGCCCGAGGCGACCAGCGCCTGGTTGCTGGTGTTGGCCAGGTTGATGGCCACGGCGGCGCCCACGCCGGCATCACCGTCGGTGGTGGCGCTGCCATCGGCCACGGCCTGGGCATCGGTGTTGGCGCTGGCTTGCACGCTGACGTCGTCGCCCGCGTTGATGCTGCCCGCGCTGATGCGTGCGCGGCTGGTGGCCTCGGTGATGTTCACCGCCACGGCTGCGGCCACGCTGATGGTCTCGGAGCCGCCGCCGCTGCCCGACTCGCTGTCGGTGCTGGCCACGCCGGCCGACGGGGTGGCCTCGGCATCGCTGCTGTCGCGCGCGCCGCCGGCAGCGGCCGCGCTGTTGCCGGTGCTGCGGCCGGCGGCGGTGCGCTGGTTCACGCCGTCGTCGTCGCTGGCGCTGCTGTCGTCGTCCTGCTCGCCACCCACCGCGCTGGCCTCGGCCCGGGCGGTGGTGCTGACACGGCTGGTGCCGGCCACGCCGACGTTGCCCGGTGTCGTCACCGAGCGTGCCAGTTCGGCATCGGCGCGGTCGACCTCGACGTTGACGGTCACGGATGCGCCAATCGCCGCATCTTCGCTGCCCTCGGCCTTGCCCTTGGCGGTGCTGGTGTTGCTGCTGCGCAGGTCGGCGGCCACGCTCACGTCGCCGCCGGCATTCAGCAGCGCGCCGGTGCCAATGCGTGCCAGGCTGTCCTGGTGGACCACGGTGACGGCCACCACCGGTGCAATCGCGGTGCCGCCCTTGGCGCCGCCCTCGGCCTCGGTGACGAGGGTGTTCTCCAGCATCGCGCTGACGGCCAGCGCGCCGCTGGCCGTCAGCGCGGCACCATCGGCCACTTCGGCGCGGGCGATGTGGTCGGCCACGTTGACGGCCACCGAGGCCCCGACGCCGGTGTTCTCGGCCACCGCGCCGCCGCCGGTGGGCAGCGCCTTGGCGCTGTCGGCATGCACGCTGCGCGCGCTGACCGTGCTGGCACCGACGCCCGCGTCGACGCTGGCGCCGGTGGCGATCTCGGCGGTGGTGCGGTCGACCGCCACGTTGACGGCCACCGAGCCGGCGATGCCGGTCTTGGCACCGCCCGCGCCACTGGTGGCCTCGGCGGCGGTGCTGTGCACCTGGTTGCCGCCCACGTCGGTCACGGTGGCGCCGACGTGGATGCCCTGGCTGGCCACCGTGGTGCTGCCCAGCAGCCGCGCCTCGTTGGTGTTGTGCGCCACGTTGATCGCCACCGCCGCGCCCACGCCGGTGTCGTTGGGGTTCTCGTCATCCTTGGCGCGCGTGCTGCCGTCGGCCACGGCCTTGGCGTCGGTGTTGGTGCTGGACGCCACGTTGAGGGCACCGGCCGCGGTCACCGCTCCACCACCCACGTTGGCGCGGCTGGTGGCCTCGGTGATGTTGACGGCCACCGCGGCGGCCACGCTCACCGTGCCGCCGCCAGTGCCTTCGGCCGAGGGCGTACTGGCGCTGCCACTGCTGTCGCGCGCGCCAGCGCCGCCCGCCGCGCTGTTGCCGGCACCCCGGCTGGCGCTGGTCTGGTCGTTGACGCCGTCGTCGTCGGCACTGCCTTCGGCGCCATCGTCTTCCTTGCCACCCACCGCGCTGGCCTTGGCATTGGCCTCGCTGCCCACCTGGCTGGCGGCGCTGACGCTGACCGCACCAGCAGCCGTGAGGCTGCGCTCGGTGCTGGCCAGGCTCTTGTCATTCTCGACGTTGACCGCCACGGCCGCACCCACCGCGGCGTCCTTGGTGCCCTCGGCCTTGCCCTCGGCCTGGGTGCTGTTGGTGCTGCGCAGATCGCTGCCCACGCTGATGGCGCCACCCGCACTGGTGGCCGCGCCGGTGCCGATGCGGGCAATGCTGTCCTGATTGGCCACGGTGACGGCCACCACCGGCGCAACCGCCGTACCGCCCTTGGCGCCGCCCTCGGCCCGGGTGGTGATGGCGCTGTCGGTGCGGGCAGTCACACCCAAGCTGCCGGCATCGCCCAGCGTGGCGCCGTTCTCCACTTCGGCACGGCTGAGGTGGTCGGCCACGTTGATGGCCACGCTGGCGCCCACGCCGGTGTTCTCGGCCACCGCACCACCGCCCTCGGGCAGGGCCTTCACGCTGTCGCTGCTGCTCGACACGGCATTGATCGACACGGCGCCACCGTTGGCATCCACCACAGCGGCGGGCGCGATCGAGGCCTCGGCCTGGGTGATGCCCACGCCGATGGCCAGCGAGCCGGCCACGCTGGTCTCGCCAGTGGCCGCACCGCTCTTGGCTTGTGTCGACACGTCGTGGCGGCTGTTGCCGCTGACGTCGACCATGCGCGACTCGACCGTCAGCCCCTGACTGGTGACGCTGGCCGCGCCCACGCGGGCGCTGGCATCGAGCTCGGCCACGTTGATGGCCACGGCCGCGCCCACGTTGGTGCTGCCGTTGGACGCGCTGCCGCTGGCATCGGCCCCGGCATCGAGGTTGGATTCGTTGCGCAGTTGCAGCAGCCCGCCGGTGCTGACGGTGGCACCGTCGCCCACCCGCGCCAGGCTGCTGGCACCCAGGTGGTTGATGGCAATGGCCGCAGCCACGGTGACCGGGCCCTCGCCCGAATCGGCCGACGGCGTGCTGCCGCTGGCGCCGGCCGCGCCGTTGTTGGCGGCGGCCTGGTTGGCGCCCGTGGTGGCGGTGCTGCCCTGCGCGTCGGCATCGTTGCCGTTGTCCTGCGCGCCGCGCGCGGCGGCCTGCGCCTCGCTGCGGGCCTGGCCGGTATTGCGGGCAGTCAGCAGCGCGGCACCGCCGGCCTGCAGGTTGCCGTCGATCACGGCTGACACCACCGGCGCCGCATGGGTGACCACCACCGACGCACCGATGGCCGCATCGTCGCTGCCCTCGGCATCGCCCTCGCCGTGGCCCAGCACGTCAGTGGCGCTGCTGGCCAGCGCCTGCAGGCCGCCGGTCAGCACCGTGCTGCTGCCGGCAGCCAGGCCCACGCGGGTGGCCTCGTTGACCACGCTGACCGCCACCACCGGGCTGATCGCGGTGCCGCCCGAGGCGCCGCCCTCGGCCACGGTGTCGACATCGGCCACCGTGCCGGCGCTCAGATCGAGCTGCGTGCCGGTGACGCTGGCACCGGCATCGACCAGCGCGCGGCTGGCCTCGTCGACCACGTTGATGGCCACCGAAGCGCCAAGCCCCAGGCTCTCGCCGGTGGCGCCGTCGGTCCTGGGCAGGGCCCGCACCGCGTGGTGGGTGTTGCTCTGGCTGCCGAGGTTGACGGCGTTGGCGGCCACCACCGTGGCGCCCGCCTCGATCAGCGCCTCGGTGGCCAGCGTGGACACGTTCAGCGCCAGCGAGCCGGCCACGGCCACGCCGTCGCTGCTGCCGGCGCCCGAGATCGCGCGTGCGCCGAAGGCCGCGTCGGTGTTGGTGCTGGCCGACACGTTGACCACGCCGCCCAGCAGGTTGGCGCCATCGCCCAGCGAGGCGCGGGTGGTGCCGTCGATGAAGTTCAGCGCCGCGGCCACACCCACGCCGGGGCTGCCGCTGGCGGCGCTGCCATCGGCCTCGGTGCTGGACAGCGCACCGGCCGGCGTCTGCGTGGTCGACGCGGCCGACAGCGTCAGCGGCTGGGTGCTGCTGACGTTGCCGCCGGCCAGCCGCGCGGTGGTGTCGCCACCCACGTGGGTGACGGCCACCGCACCGGCGAAGTTCAGCGAGCCCTGGCCGGTGCCGGCGTTGTTGTTCTGCAGCTGGGTTTGCCCCTGCGTGGGCGTGCCGGCGGCACCCGGATCGGTGGCGCCGCCGGTGGTGGCCTTGGCGGTGGTATGCACCGTGCGCTGGGTGGTGGCCGTGGCGCTGACGGCATCGCCGGCCAGGCTGGCGTTGTCACGCACGTCCACCGCGGTATTGCCGCCAATCTGGGTGACGGCCACCGTGCCGCCCACGGCGCTGCCCGAGCTGCTGCCAGCCGTGCCATCGGCGAGCGTGATCACGTCGACCGTGTTCTGCGCCGCCAGCGTGAGCGCCGTCGCCGCGCTGAGGGTGGCGCTGCCGCCCACCGTCACGTTGGCCGAGCTGTTGACGATGCTGGAGGCGACCGAGGCGTCCTGGTCGCCCTGCGTGCTGCTGGCGTCGGGCTGGGTGGTGGCGCGCGCGGTCACCGTGGAGGTGGCGCGCAGCGTCAGCGCGCTGCTGGTCGAGCTGAGCACCGAAGTGCCGCTCACCGTGATCGCGGCGCTGGACTGCGTCTGCACGAACGCCACCTTGATCAGGCCGCTGGCGTAGTCGGCATCCTGGGTGTCGACGTTGACGCTGGCATTGACCACCACGCCGACGTTGCCGGCCTGCAGCGTGGCGTTGTTCAGCGTGATGCTGCCGGTGGCGTTGCCCAGCAGATTGAAGCCGTCGAGCAGCGTCACGCCGTCGGTCACCGCCTTGTCGACGCCCAGGTACATGTCGCCGGCGGTCAGTGCCACGCCGTTGACGGCGATCGCCTCGGCCGATTCGACGTTCAGCGCGCCGCTCACCTGCACCGGGCTGTTGAACTGGATGTCATCGGTGCTGCGCAGGAACAGCGCCGCCGGGTTGTAGAAGTCGGGGCCGCTGCTGGCCAGCGTGAGTGTGTCGTCGCTGATGAGCGGCAGGTCGGTGCCACCGTCCAGATCGACCATCAGCGCAAACGGCCCCAGCGGCGTGGTGCCGGCGCTGCCGTCGTCGTAGCCCAGGTCGACCGCCACCTGATCGCCGATCGCCGGCATGCCGGCGATGTTGATGCGCACATTCTGGTTGAAGGCCACCTGGCCCAGCGACAAGCCGGCGGTGTTGTCCCACACCCGGATGTTGAGGCTGCCGCCCGAATACACCGTCTCGACCTTGAGGTCGCCCGAATGCAGGTTGATCGCCAGCGTGCCCGCCGGCGCAAACACCGACAGCGGGATCGGCGTGTCCGACAGCAGCAGGCGTGGCTCGAGGCTCTCGAAAACCAGACGCTCGCGCACCGGGGCCGCGCTCGCTTCGGGCTGACCGGCTGGGCGGCGCTGGCGCAGGCCCTGCTGAAGACGACTGATCCAACCTTTGCGCTTGGCCATGACAAACCCTCGATCTGAGCGTGGCGCCCGGACCTGGCTGGCCCATGGCGCAGCGGTGTGGCCGATCGCCACACCGAACACCTGATCATCGAACGCCCGGGATGCGGCGTCATCGCCTGGACAGGGCATGCGGCCCCCACGAATCAGGGGGGTCGGCGCCTCATCTGTGACGAGTTGTGTCCCCCCGCCACGCCAACGCGGGACAACCCTTGCTGCGGGCCGGCCCGCGCCGGCGGGCGTCAGGGAGCGTCAGCGCTCGTCGGCCTCGATCACCACGCGGCTGCGCGCCACGCCACTCACCGCGCTGCGCACCAGCACCCGCAGCACCTCGCCCACCGGCACGCTGCACGAGAGGTGGTAGTCCAACCCGTCGAAGCTGCCCGGGTTGCTGCTGGCGATGCGCCGCTGCCACTGCTTGGCGCCATTGGCGAACACCGACATCTCGTGCCAGGCCCCGTGCAGATCGTCGGGGCAGCGCACGGTGAGTGCGCAGCCGATCTCGAAGCGCCGCTCGCGGGCCAGGTCGGCGGGAATGGTCAGCTGGGCCTCGGCGGCATCACCGGCATCCAGCACCCAGCGCTCGGGGCGGTTGCCGCCCGACGCGGCATCGGCCTGCGCGCGGCTCATCGCCCGCTCATCCGCACGGGGCCTGCAGCTCAAGCACCGAAGCGCTGGCGCGCCAGCGCGGCGCCGTCGGCCAGCGCGCGCAGCTTGGCCTCGGCCACGCCGCGCTGCATCGGCGCCAGGCCGCAGTTGGTGCAGGCGATCAACCGGTGGTGCGGCACGAACTGCAGCGCCCGGCCGATGGTGTCGGCCACTTCTTCGGGCGTTTCCACCTGGTCGCTGGCCACGTCGATCACGCCCACCATCACGTCCTTGCCGGCCAGCAGCGCCATCAACTCGGCCGGCACCTGGCTGTGGATGCACTCCAGGCTGACCTGGTCGATGCGGCTGGCCGCCAGCGCCGGGAACACCTGCTCGTACTGGCGCCACTGGTCGCCCAGCGTCTTCTTCCAGTCGATGTTGGCGCTGATGCCGTAGCCGTAGCAGATGTGCACCGCCGTCTTGCAGGTGAGGCCCTGGGCCGCCCGCTCCAGCGCCTTGACACCCCAGTCGGCAGCCTCGGCCATGTAGACGTTGAACGCCGGCTCGTCGAACTGGATGATGTCCACGCCGTCGGCCTGCAGCGCCAGCGCCTCCTGGTTCAACAGCTCGGCAAAGGCGAAGGCCATCGCCACGCGGTCACCGTAGTGGCGATCGGCCACCGTGTCGACGATGGTCATCGGCCCGGGCAGGGTGAACTTGATCTTGTGCTGGGTGTGCGCGCGCAGCAGCCGCGCCTCGGTGGCATGCACACGGCCCTTCAGCCGCAGCGGCGCCACCACCTGCGGCACCATCGCCTTGTAGCGATCATTGCGGATGCCCATCTCCACCTTGTGATCGAAGTCGATGCCCTCGACCTGCTCGAGGAAACCGTGCACGAAGTGCTGGCGCGACTGCTCGCCGTCGCCGATCACGTCCAGCCCGGCGTCCTCCTGCAGCTTGACCCACAACAGCGTGGCATCGGCCTTGGCACGGGCCAGGGCCTCGCCCTCGGCCTGCCACTTCGGCCACAGCTTGCCGGTCTCGGCCAGCCAGGCGGGTTTGGGCAGGCTGCCGGCGATGGCGGTGTGAAACATGCGGAGGTCTCCTTCGGGTCTTGTCGGGCGCGGGGTGAGCAGCCGCCGGCGGTGAGGCCTGCGGCGGCGCTGGCGCAAGTTATCACGGCGGCGGTGCACGCGGCCACCGAGGTGCTGGCGGTGACAATCGGCGCCCGTCCTGCCCCGGCCCCGACTTGAGCTCAGCGCCCCTCACCACCACCGCCAATGCCACCGACCCCGCCGCGCGGCGGCGCCAGCGTTTCGCCCTGGCGCTGTTGTGGATCGTGCCGCTGGCATGGTCGGCCAACTACCTGATCGCCCGCGCCGCCGCCGGCGTGATCGCACCGCACACGCTGGCGCTGGGCCGCTGGAGCCTGGCCTTTGCACTGATGCTGCCGCTGGCCTGGCGCGGCTTGTCGCGTGACGGCGCGCCCTGGCTGCGCACCGAGTGGCGCCAGCTGCTGGTGCTGGGCGGGCTGGGCATGTGGATCTGCGGCGCCTTCGTCTACATCGGCGGGCAGACCACCTCGTCGGCCAACATCGCGCTGATCTACGCGGCCACGCCGATCGCCGTGGCGGTGGTGGGCGCGGTGCTGCTGGGCGAGCGCATGGCGTTGCCACAGATCGCCGGTGTGGCACTGGCGCTGGCCGGCGTGCTGTTCGTCATCGCCAAGGGTGATCTGCGCAACCTGCTGGCGGTGCGCTTCACCGTGGGCGACGGCTGGGTGTTGGCGGCCGGGCTGTCGTGGACGGCGTACTCGGTGCTGCTGCGTCACTGGCCCTCGCGCCTGGGCACGGCCGAACGGCTGGTGGCCATCACCGCCGGGGGCATCCTGGTGCTGCTGCCGTTCACTGCGCTGGAGTGGGCGCTGGTCGAGCAACCGCCCTTCAGCTGGCAGGCCGCGGGCCTGGTGCTGGCCGCTGCCGTGCTGCCGGGCATCGTGGCCTACCAGGCCTACTCGTTCATGCTGCGCGAACTGGGCGCGGGCAAGACCGCGCTGGTGCTCTACCTGGGCCCGGTGTACGCCGCCTTCAACGCCTGGTGGCTGCTGGGCGAGCCGCCGGCCTGGTACCACGCGGCGGGCGCCGCGCTGATCCTGCCCAGCATCTGGGTGGCCACGCGCACGCGCTGAGGCCCTGCCCGGCGCTGCCCGGCGCTGCCAAGTGGCGGTTGCCCATCAACGGTTCAACGCAGACAGGTGACGCAGTAAGAGAGTCTCATTCTGTACAAATCAGCTAATTTGTATATGATGAGCAACACTATGCCCGCCAAAGCGCCTCCTGTGGGTGATCTCCTCACTGCCAAGCTGACCGCGCTGGGCGGGCGCATTCGCGCCCAGCGCGAGCAGCAGAAAGTGACCGCCACCGCGGCCGCCGAGGCCGCGGGCATGTCGCGGGTGACGCTGCACCGCATCGAGCGCGGCGAGCCCTCGGTGACGATGGGTGCCTACCTCAGCGCCATCGACGCCGTGGGTCTGCGGCTCGACCTGACCGATCCGCAGGCCGCCCGAGCCGATGCGCGCAGCACCGGTGTGCCGGCGACCGTGCACCTGGACGCTTACCCCCAGCTCAAGCGCCTGGCATGGCAGCGGCACGGTGTGACCGAACTCAGCCCCGCCGAGGCGCTGAGCCTCTATGAACGCAACTGGCGGCACATCGATCAGGGCAGCATGGCACCTAACGAACGCGCGCTGGTGCAGGCCCTCGTCGGCACGCTGGGCGGAGGGCGCCTGCTTGTTTGAACGCGAGCACCATCGCCGCATCGCCGCCCTCCTGCAAGCGCTGGACGCCGACGGCCTGGCCGCCAATGCCTGCCTGTTTGGCGGCGGTACCGCGATGGCGCTGCGCTACGGTGAGTACCGGGAGTCGATCGACGTCGACTTCCTGGTCTCGAACCGGGACGGCTACCGGCAACTGCGCCAGCGCCTCACCGGCCCCGACGGCATCAACGCGCTGACCCGATCCGGGCTGCCGCTGAACCAGACGCGCGAGATGCGCGCCGACCAGTACGGCCTGCGCACCCTGCTGCGGGTGGACGATGTCGACATCAAGTTCGAGATCGTGCTCGAGGGTCGCATCGCGCTGGAAGCCCCCGGCGTCGACGATCGCCTCTGCGGTGTGGCCACGCTCACGCCGCTGGACATGGCCACCAGCAAGCTGCTGGCCAACTCGGACCGCTGGCGAGACGACGCGGTGCTCAGCCGCGATCTCATCGACCTGGCCATGATGGCGCCGCCCAAGCAGTTGCTTCGGCGGGCGATCGACAAGGCCGCCGGCGCCTACGGTGACAGCGTCGCGACCGATCTGGCCCGCGCCATCCAGGACTTGCGTGAGCGCCCGCACCGGCTGGACCACTGCATGCACGCGATGCGGATGACGACCGTGTCGAAGGCGGTGCTGTGGACACGCATCAAGGCGCTGGCGGCCGCAAGCGCCTGAGCGCCAACGCCTGCCCACCTTGACCGCCGGCATGGCTGGCCGGGCGGCGTGCGGGCCTCAACGCACCAGCAAGCGCGCGCTGCTGGCCAGCGCCGCCAACGCGGCAAAGCCCGCCCCCAGCGCCAGCGCCCAGGTCGGGCCCTGCGCGCCGGCCAGGCCGAAGCACAACGCCACCAGCGCCGCGCCCAGCGCCTGGCCGTTCAGCCGCGCCATCGCCACCATGCCGCTGGCGCTGCCGCTGCGCTCGGGCGGCGCCGCCGACATCAGCGCATTCAGGTTGGGCGACTGGAACAGCCCGAAGCCCGCGCCGCACAGCGCCATGCGCAGCACGATGGCCGTGCCCGACGATTCGGGCGTCAGCAGCGCCAGCGAGGCCAGCCCAGCGCTCAGCATCACCAGGCCGATGCCGCCCATCAGCCCGGGCGGGTAGCGCTCCGACAGGCGCCCGGCCAGCGGTGCAGCCGCGGCCACCACGATCGCCCACGGCGCCATCAGAAAGCCGGTCTGCACCGGGCTGCGGTGCAGCACGGTCTCGAAAAAGAACGGCAGCGAGACGAAGGCCAGCCCCTGCGCGGCAAACGAGGCCAGCGCGGTGGCCACCGACAGGGCAAACAGCGGCCGGCGCAGCAAATCGACCGGCAGCATCGGCGCGGGGTGGCCGGTCTGGCGGCGCAGCAGCAGCGCGCCGCAGCCCAGCGCCAGCCCACCGGCGGCCAGCACCCAGCCCACCGGCTCACGCTGCGTGGCCGCCCCCAAGGCGGCGATGGCCGCGGCAAAGGTGACGGCCGTGAGCAGCGCGGCCACCGGATCGAAGGGCAGGCCGCGCGGGGCATGGCGCGGCAGCGCCGACCACGCCATGCCGAAGGCCAGTGCGCCCAACGGCAGGTTCAGCACATACAGCCAGGGCCAGGGCACCACCGCCATCAGCAGCGAGGCCACCGTGGGCCCGGCCGCGAACGAGACGCCCACCACCAGCGCATTCAGGCCCACCCCGCGGCCCAGCTGTGCGGCCGGGTAGATCTGGCGGATCAGCGCAACGTTCACGCTCATCATCGCGGCCGATCCGATGCCCTGCAGCGCACGGGCCGCCGCCAGCGTGGGCAGGCTGTCGGCCAGCGCGCTGCCCAGCGAGGCCAGCACGAAGAACACCATGCCGCCGAGGTGGATGCGCCGTGCGCCCAGCCGGTCACCCAGCGCGGCAAACGGCAGCAAGGCCGCCGCCACGGCCAGTTGGTAGGCGTTGACGACCCAGATCGACGTGGCCGGCTGCGCATTCAGCGCCGCCGCAATGCGCGGCAGCGCGGTGCTGGTGATCGTGGAATCGAGCGTGACCAGCGACACCGCCATCAGCACCGCTGCCAGCGCGCGGCGGTCGCTGCGGCTGAAACCCTCGGCGGCGGGCGACGAGGTGGTGGCGGCCGGCTGATCGGGCATCGAACAACGATACCGGCTGGCGGCACAGGCACGGCGCGCCCTGGTGACAGCAAGGCCGCAGCGCGCGGGTGCACACTTCAGCCCCTGTGTTCAACCCACCACACCGGTCATCATGCGCAACTACCTGAAGTTCTACATCAACGGCACCTGGGTCGACCCGGTCACGCCCAAGACCTTGGACGTGATCAACCCCGCCACCGAAGGCGTGGCCGGCCGCATCTCGATGGGCTCGGCGGCCGACGTGGATGCCGCCG
>MESD01000141.1 GCA_001770815.1 Burkholderiales bacterium RIFCSPHIGHO2_12_FULL_69_20 | reverse complement strand
GGTGCGCGATACCGGGGTCGGCCTGCAGGACGACATTCCGGCCGCGGCCACCGGCGATGCCACACCCGGCAGCCATTACGGCACGCGACACGTGGCCGAGCGGCTGGCCACGCTGTACGGCGCGCGGGGCCGCTTCAGGCTGGCCCGGGCCGACGACGCCGATGGTGGCGCCTTGGCCGAGGTGCGCCTGCCGATGCCGACGGATCCGCTCGTCGCGGCCAAGCCAGCCGCTGGCCGCTAGCCATCCCAACCCGACTCGACCGCCCGACCGCATGCCCACCGCCCTGATCGCCGAAGACGAACCCCTGCTGGCCGCTGCGCTGCAGGCCGATCTGGTCCGCTTGTGGCCGGCGTTGCAGATCGTGGCGGTGGTGGGCGATGGCCTCAGCGCGGCCGCGCAGGCGCTGGCGCTGCAGCCGCAACTGTGTTTTCTCGACATCCGCATGCCCGGCGCCAGCGGGCTGGAGGCGGCCCAGGCGCTGGCCGAGGATTGGCCCGATCACCGGCCCTTCCCGCTGCTGGTGTTCGTCACCGCCTACGACCAGTACGCGCTGGCCGCCTTCGAGGCCCAGGCGGTGGATTACCTGGTCAAGCCGGTCGACGCAGCCCGCCTGGGCGCCTGCGTGGCGCGGCTGCAGCGGCGGCTGGCCGACCAGGCTGGCGCGCCGGTGGCCGCCGACACCCCGACATCCTCGCTGGGCATCGACCCGTTGTTGCAGCAGACCCTGGCGCAGCTGCGCGCGCTGCTGGCCGGCGGTGCGGGCGCGCCCGCGGCGGCATCGCCGGTGCCGCGCCTGCAGGTCATCCAGGCTGGCGTCGGCAATCTGGTGCACCTGGTACCAATGGCCGAGGTGCTGTACTTCGAGGCCGCCGACAAGTACCTGCGCGTGGTCACCGCCGAGCGCGAGCACCTGATCCGCCTGTCTCTGCGCGAGCTGATGCCGCAGCTGGACGGCGAGCAGTTCTGGCAGGTGCACCGCAGCCTGGTGGTGCGGTCCTCGGCCATCGCCACCGCGCAGCGCGACGAATCGGGCAAGGTCTTCCTGCAGTTGCGCGGCCGGCCTGAGCGGCTGACCGCCAGCCGGCTGTACGCGCACCGGTTCAAGGGCCTGTAGCCCGCGGGCCGGCGCCGGCCCGGTCTCAGCGGCTGGTCAGGCGCCGCGGGGGCTCGAAGAAATCGGCCTCCACCGGCGGCACCTGCAGGGCTGCCCAGCGCTGGCGCTGCGGCGCACTGGCCTCGAACGACTGCCCGTACAACGCCGGCCCGCGTGCGGCCATCAGCAGCGCCACGCGCGCCGCCGGTCGGTGGCCTTCGTCGGCCAACGCCACGAAGGCCTGGTAGGCGGCGGCCCAATGGCCGATGTCATACGCGGCCAGCGCCTCGGCATGGCGCTGGGCCAGCACATCGGGCGCGCTGGCCGCGGGTGCCAGCAGGGGCAGCAGCAGGGCCGGAATCAGCCAAAGTCGGTGCAGGCGGGGCAGGTGCATGACGCGCTCCAGGGCGGGTGGCGGCAGGTCGGACGTCCGACGGGACCCCGATGGGATTCGCCTGCCTCGGGTATCGACTGTGTGCACCCGGGCCTGAACCGACATCCTGAAACGGAGGGATCGGTCCTTGTGCGTAATTCACTTCGGCGCGCTTCACGCCGGCCCGGTGGCGTCTGGCGACCGGCTGCGGCCGTCCGTCGCGGCCGGGGCGACGGCCGGGCTCGGCCCCCCCACACTGGCGCCATGCCGGGTCGCTTCTCCACCCCACGCGCCGGCGCCGGGCTGGCGGTGCCCCCGCCAACGCCCTCATCCCACCCTCCACTTTCAAGGCGCCCCACCATGACCGACGACCCCCTGATGCACCAAGCCCGCCGCCGGGTGGGCCTGAAGATCGGCTTTGCCATCCACCTGACGGTGTACCTGCTGGTCAACACCGGCCTGTTCCTGCTCAACCTGAGCCGCGGCGGCCCGGCCTGGCACCTGGCGCCGCTGCTGGGCTGGGGGCTGGGCCTGGCGATCCACGGCCTGGTCACGCTGTTCGCGCTGCGTGGCGACGGCCTGCGCCAGCGCTGGGTGGCCGACGAAGCCCAGCGCCTGCGCGCACGCGGCTGATGATCGGCGCGAAGCCGGCGCTGATCGCCCGGTTCCGCCGCGGTGGGCCTCCGTAGAATCGAAGGTTGTTCCCACCGACCGGGCCTGCCGCGCCCGCGCCCCATGAGCCATCCCCTGCCGCCAGACGCCGCCAAGCCCGCCAACTTCCTGCGCACGCTGATCGAGCGTGAGGTCAACGAAGGTGTGTACGCGCAGCGACCCTGGGGCGGCAGCCCGGGCGATGCGGCCCACCATGCCGCCGGCGGCCCGGATCCAGCGCCGGTGCGGCTGCGCTTTCCGCCCGAGCCCAATGGCTACCTGCACATCGGCCATGCCAAGAGCATCTGCCTGAACTTCGGCCTGGCGCGTGATTTCGGCGGCGTGTGCCACTTGCGCTTCGACGACACCAACCCCGAGAAGGAGGAGCAGGAGTACGTCGACGCCATCGTCGAGATGGTGCACTGGCTGGGCTGGAGCTGGCAGGCCAACGGCACCGAGCACCTGTACTACGCCAGCCACTACTTCGACTTCATGTACCGCGCCGCGGAGGTCCTGGTCGGGCGCGGGCTGGCCTATGTCGACGAGCAGAGCGCCGAGGCGATGCGCGCCAACCGCGGCGACTTCACCACGCCGGGCACCAACAGCCCGTGGCGCGACCGCAGCGTCGAAGAGAACCTGGCGCGCTTTCGCGAGATGCGCGACGGCCAACATGCCGACGGCAGCATGGTGCTGCGCGCCAAGATCGACATGGCCTCGCCCAACATCAACCTGCGCGACCCGGCGCTCTACCGCATCAAGCGCGCGCACCACCACAACACCGGCGACCGGTGGTGCATCTACCCGATGTACGCCTACGCGCACCCGATCGAAGACGCGCTGGAGAACATCACCCACAGCATCTGCACGCTGGAGTTCGAGGACCAGCGCCCCTGGTACGACTGGCTGCTGGCGCGGCTGGTCGAGGGCGGCCTGCTGAACGCGCCGGCGCCCAAGCAGCATGAATTCGGCCGCCTGAACCTGACCTACGTGATCACCAGCAAGCGCAAGCTGAAGGCGCTGGTCGACGAAGGCCATGTCAACGGCTGGGACGACCCGCGCATGCCCACGCTGGCCGGCATGCGCCGGCGCGGCTACACACCCGAGGCGGTGCGCAAGTTTGCCGAGGACACCGGCGCCAGCAAGACCAACATCTGGGTCGACTACGCCGTGCTCGACGGCGCGCTGCGTGCCGACCTGGAAGGCAAGGCCGCGCGTGCGATGGCGGTGATAGCCCCGATCCCGCTGAAGCTGATCAACTGGGACACGCTGTACGGAGCCGGCCACATCGAGCCCTGCAGCGCCCCGGCGCATCCGCAGCACCCCGCGCTGGGCCAGCGCCAGTTCGGCCTGGGCCCGGCGGTGTGGATCGAGCGCGACGACTTTGCCGAGCTGCCGACCAAGGGCTTCTTCAGGTTGTTCCCCGGCAACAAGGTGCGGCTGAAGTACGGCATGGTGGTCGAGTGCACTGGCTGCGAAAAGGACGCCGACGGCCGTATCACCGCGGTGCTGGCCAACGTGGTGCCCGACACCAAGAGCGGCACGCCCGGCGCCGATGCGGTCAAGGTCAAAGGCACCATCACCTGGGTGGGCGTGCACGACGGCATCGCCGCCACGCTGAACCTGTACGACCGCTTGTTCAGCGAGCCCCAGCCCGACGCCGGCGGCCGCGACTTCCGCGAGGCGCTGAACCCGGCCAGCAAGACCGTGGTGCAGGGGTTTGTAGAACCGTCGCTGGCGGCGGTGCCGCCCGATCAGCGCTTCCAGTTCGAGCGCCACGGCTACTTCGTCACCGACCGCATCGACCACGCCCCCGGCGCGCCGGTGTTCAACCGCATCACCGGCCTGAAGGACGGCTGGGCCAAATGAGCGCCTGCCTGCCCAGCGCACCACGGCACTGAACCCGCAGCCGATGCTCGACTTCTGGCCCGCCTGCGGCTGGCGCCACCTGCAACCCGACGCCAACGGCCAGCTGCCGCCCAGCGCCGCGTGGCTGGCGGGTTGGTTGGACCGGCCCGAGCTGGCGCTGGTGGCCGAGTCCTGCCCCGCCGAGATCCGCCTGCACCAGGCGTTGCGTGGTGATCCGCTGCGCCCGGTGCCGGCGTATGAACTGGCCGCGCTGGCCGACGACGACGCGCGCGAGAACTACCGCCTGTTCATCGCGCTGCGCGACGGCGTGGTGGCCGCCGGCACGCTGGAGGCCTTCTACGCCGGGCTGTTCCGCCAAGGCGCGATCACGCTGCCGCCGCTGTTCATCGATCTGATCGCACAGACCCTCCTGCGCCAGTTGCTCGACCAAGGCGCCGATGCCTTCGAGGCGCGCGCGGCCGAGTTGCTGTTCCGCCCGCAGCGCATCACGCTGCAGGGCGGGCGGGTGCTGGCGGGGGACCGCGCCACGCTCGACCGGCTCAGCGATGCGGGCGGCTTCGGCGCGCTGGGCCGGCTGCTGGCCGAGGCGCAGGTGCCGCTGCGTGCGGCGCAGCTGCAGGTGCTGAGCACCGACAACGCGATCGACTACTGGCACGACCGCACCCACGACGGCCTGGAGCGCCACCGCTTCGTGCTCGACCTCACCCACCAGGTGCCCAAGGAAGTGGCGCATGGTCTGAACGTGCCACTGACGCTGGCGCACAGCGGGCTGACGGCGCTGGCCCGCGTGCTGCAGCGCTGGGTGGCGCACCTGACTGGCGCGGCGGTGACCATCACCCCGCTGGCGCGCATCGACGATGCGGCCTGGCGCTGGCATCTGGGGCTGGACGTGGAATCGACCGCGATCCTCAATGACCTGTACCGTGGCGCGCCGGTCGACGAGGCG
>MESD01000140.1 GCA_001770815.1 Burkholderiales bacterium RIFCSPHIGHO2_12_FULL_69_20 | reverse complement strand
CGAGATCCAGCTCAACGACGACGTCACCGGCTACCTGCGGGCGTCCGAGCTGAGCCGCGATCGGGTGGAAGACGCGCGCAACCTGCTCAAGGACGGCGACGAGGTCAACTGCATGATCATCAACGTGGACCGCAAGGCCCGCTCGATCCAGCTGTCGATCAAGGCCAAGGACAACGCCGACCAGCAAGAGCAGATGCAGCGCCTGGCGCAGACCAGCGAGCGTGAGAACGCCGGCACCACCAGCCTGGGTGCGCTGTTGCGTGCCAAGATGGAAAACCGAGAATAAGGGAGCCCCGGCCGCCTGGCGGCCGCCCCCTAGGGGCTGACCAAACCCGACCGGGCAACCCGGATCGGGTTTGGCGGCTTCGACAAGCACCGCGCCCCCTGGCCGCCTTTGGCGGCCTGTCCCCGGAGGGGGAAACCGCTCCGGCCCTTGCCTTGCAGTCATCCACATGACCCGAAGTGATCTGGTGAACAAGCTGGCCGAGCGATTCGGGCAGTTGACGCAGCGCGACACCGAGTTCGCGGTCAAGACCATCCTGGATGCGATGAGCGACGCCTTGGCGCGTGGCCACCGCATCGAGATCCGTGGGTTTGGCAGCTTCTCGATCAACCGGCGTCCGCCGCGGCTGGGGCGCAACCCGCGCAGTGGCGAGAAGGTCACCATCCCCGAGAAGCTGGTGCCGCACTTCAAGCCGGGCAAGGCGCTGCGCGAATCGGTGGACGAACGCTTGCCGGTGTCCGACGAGCCGCCTGCGGCCTGAAGGCCAGTTGCCACACGAGGGCCCTTCGGGGCCCTTTTTCATGGTCGAAGCGACACCGCGCTCGGCGGGCCGGCGGCGTGGCCTCCTTAGAATGTGTCAGCCATGCGCGTCATCCTCTGGGCCTTCCGGGTCTTCATCTTCTTCACGCTGTTCGCCTTCGCGCTCAACAACGAGCAGCCGGTGGTGGTGCACTGGTTCTTCGGCGCGTTATGGAAGGCGCCGATGGTGATCGTGGTGCTGGCCGCCTTTGCCGGCGGCGCGGCGATCGGCGTGCTGGCCATGGTGCCCAGCTGGTGGCGGCATCGCCGCGTGGCCCGCCGCCATGCGCCGCCGCCGGCCGCACCGGCGCGCCAGACGGGTGATCCGGTCACCCAGACACCCAGCGAGTTTGGGCCCGAGCACCCGCCGCGCGAGGGCCTGTAGCGCATGGACTTCGACAGCCCCGGGCTGCTGATCGGCCTGCTGGTGGCGCTGCCCGCGGCCTTCCTGCTGGGCTGGGCGGCGTCGCGCTTCGACCTGCGGCAGTTCCGACGTGCCGACCGCGAGGCGCCCAAGGCCTACTTCAAGGGCCTGAACCTGCTGCTCAACGAGCAGACCGACAAGGCCATCGACGCCTTCATCGAGGCGGTGCAGCGCGACCCCGACACCAGCGAGCTGCACTTTGCGCTGGGCAACCTGTTCCGCCGGCGCGGTGAATTCGAGCGCGCGGTGCGGGTGCATCAGCACCTGCTGCAGCGTGCCGACCTCAGCCCCGCCGACCGCGACCGCGCCCAGCATGCGCTGGCACAGGATTTCATGAAAGCCGGGCTGTTCGACCGCGCCGAAGAGGCCTTCCGTGCGCTGGAGGGCACGCCCTTCGAGACCGAAGCCCGGCTGGCCCTGCTGGCGCTGGCCGAACGCTCACGCGACTGGCGGTTGGCCGCCGAGGAGGCCGGGGCGTTGGAGAAAAGCGGCACCGGCTCGTTTGCCACCCGCATCGCGCATTACCACTGCGAACTGGCGGCCGAGGCCGACGAGCGCGGTGATGCCGCGGCCGCCGCCGCGCTGCTGGACCAGGCGCAGGCGGCCTCGCCGCAGGCCGCGCGGCCGCTGGTGCAGCGCGCCCAGCGCCTGTCCCGCCAAGGCGACCCCAACGCCGCGTTGGTGGCCTGGGAGATCGTGCGCCAGCGCTGCCCCGAGGCCTTCGTCCGGCTGGCGGGCGACTACGCCGCGGTTGCCCAGGCCGCGGGCCAAGGCGACGCGGCACGCCAGGCGCTGCTGCCGATGTTCAACCAGGCGCCGGGCATCGACCTGCTGCGCGCACTGGCGCTGCTGGACGGCACGCCGCCCGGCGCCTCGCCGCTGCTGATGGACCTGCTGCGTGAGCAGCCCAGCCTGTCGGCCGCGCTCGAACTGCTGGACACGCCGCGCGCCAGCTGGCCCGACACCGCCCGCCAGAGCGTGCGCGATGCGGTGGCCCGCGCCGCCCGGCCGCAGCAGCGCTACCGCTGTGCCGGCTGCGGCTTCGAGGCCCAGCGCCACTTCTGGCAATGCCCCGGTTGCCTGGGCTGGGACACCTTCCCGCCGCAGAGAATCGAAGAGCTGTGAGCCCCTCGGCGGCCGGGTACGGCCACCGATCCCCCGCGGGGATGGCGGGGCCGGTCGCTTGGGGTGGACCGCGCTGGCCCCGCGCCCTTCTAAAAACACCTCAGCGCTCGAGGTGCCGCTCCAGCTGCGCCATCACCTCGTCCAGCGTCGGCACCTGCGCCTTGCCGCCGAGACTGGCCACCGGCCCCGGCCCGGTGATGCCGGCCAGGCCGGGATCGTGGTCGCAGTAGATGCCGATGGTGGGTGCACCGAAGGCCGCCGCCAGGTGTGAGAAACCGGTGTCCAGCCCGACGATCTGCCGCGCCTGGCCCAGCACCGCCGCCATGTCGGCCACCGACAGGAAGGGCGGCACCACACCACTGCAACCCGCGGCGATGCGCTCGGCGCGCGCGCGCTCGTCGTCACTGCCCCACACCAGCACTGGCGTCAGCCCGGCGGCCTGCAGGCGCTGGCCGACGGCGATCCAGTGCGCTTCGGGCCACAACTTCTCGGGCCGGCTGGCGCAGGGGATCAGCGCGGCGCTGGGCGCTGGTGCCGCCCAGCTGCCGGCGGGCGGCGTGATGCCGAAATCGGGCGGCGTGGCCGGCATCGCATAACCCAGGTGGGCAGCGGCCAGGCGGCGGTTGCGCTCCACCGCCTGCAGGTTGCGCGCAACGGCGGCGGTGTGCCGGTAGAACAGCGCCGCCGCCGGCTCGCGGATGCTGGCGCGGTCGTAACCCACCAGCGGACCACGCGCCTGCAGACCCCACAGCACGCTCTTGAGCAGGCCCTGCAGGTCGAGCACCAGGTCATAGGGTTCACGCTTCAGCTCGGCACGCAGCGCCGCGATCGCTGAACGGGTGTCGGGCGCCAGCAGCTGCTTGCGCCATTTGCGCCAGGCCAGCGGCAGCACCCGCGCCACGCCGGCATGCAGCCGCGGAATGGCGGCGAACGGCGCCTCGACCAGCCAGTCCACCTGCAGGCCGGGCAGCGCGCGCTGCATGTCGCTGACCGCCGGCAGGGCATGGACCACGTCGCCCATCGACGAGGTCTTGACGATCAGGATGCGGGTCATGTCGGCCCCGGGCCTGCGGTGTACCGCAGGCCACCCCCGAGGGGTGTTCGCCCGCCTTGGGAGCGGCCCGGCGGCGGGCTCACCGCCCGCCCGACGCGGCCCGCTCAGCCACCAGCGCTGGATTGAACCTCGGGTCGTTGTACATCTTGAACTGCCGGTACACCTTGAAGTAGGCGCGGCCGGCCAGCGCGTCGGCCAGCAAGGCGTCGAGGCAACTGCCCAGATCGGCGCGCTGCTGCAACAACCGGCCCAGCTTGATGCGGCTGCCCTCGATGTGGTCAGCGGCCACGTCGCTGCGCTCGGTCTGCTGGCGCATCGCATTCACCTTCAGCGCCATGATGCTCATGCGGTCGATGATGCTGCCGCCGGTCTCGCTGTTCAGCCGCGCGCCGGCGGGCACCGTGGACACCGGCGCATCGGTGCGTGCCGATGCGGCATCCACCAGACCCAGCGTGATGAGCAGGATCTCGTCGACCCGCTCGGTGGCATCGTTGCGGGCCTGGTTGAAGCCGTCGATCGCGCGCTTGTTGGCGGCAATCTCGGCCGGTCCCACCGTGGTGCGGCGCGCCAGGTCCTCTTCGGCCCACAGCCGGCAGTTGAAACGGTGGTTGGTCTGCATCCACAACCACAGCGCCTCGTCGCGTGGGGCAGGCGCTTCAGCCGGCCAGCCGGCGGTGGCCAGCAGGCGGTCGTGCAGGGCGATCACTTCGGCGGCGGTGGGCAGGGTGGGGTTCATGGGTCGGCTGGCAGAATGCAAAGGTTGAATTATCGGCGCTGCGCATGCGCGCGCTGTCACCCCTCCTCCACCCAGCCCGCCTGCATGCCACCCCGCCCGCTGATCGTTCGACTGCGCAACTGGGTGGGTGACGTGATCCTGGGCGTGCCGGCGCTGCACCTGCTGCAGTCGCACGGTTACCAGCCGGTGCTGGTCGGCAAGGGCTGGGCCCGGCCGCTGCTGGCCGGCGAAGGCTGGCCCACCCATGCGCGGCCCGGGCCATTGCGCGAGCGTGTGGCGCAGCTGCGCGCACTGCGGCGCGAAGCGCGGGCGCTGGACGCCGGCTTCGACCGGCGCGAAAACGCGCTGGTGCTGCCCACCTCGTTCTCGGGCGCGCTCGAGATGCGCCTGGCCGGCTTGAAGGCGGTGGGTTATGCGCAGGAAGCGCGTGGCCTGCTGCTGCGCCGCGCCGAGCCCATCACCTACGGCGGCCATGCGCTGACCAGCTACTGGGAACTGGCCTGCCGCTTCCTGCACATCGAGGCCGCACCGCCCGAACGCATCGCCCTGAAGACATTGCCGGCCGACCAGGCGGCGGCCGACGCGCTGCTGGCGCAGCACGGCATCCGGCCGGGCTTCGTGGTGATCTGCCCGTTTGCCGGCGGGCTGTTCGAGAAGCAGGACAAGACCTGGCCGGTGTTTGCCGAGTTCACCCAGGCGCTGCGCACGCTCGGCCGCGATGTCGTGGCCTGCCCCGGGCCGGGCGAGGATCACATCATCACCAGCGGCCACCCGGGCGTGATCAGCCTGCCCGGCGTGAAGCTGGGCATCTACGGCGGCCTGCTGCGCCGTGCCGCGCTGGTGGTCAGCAACGACACCGGCCCGGCCCACCTGGCCGCCGCGGTGGATGCGCCGGTGCTCAGCGTGTTGGGCCCCACCAAGCCCGAGCAATGGGCCCCCTGGGGGCCGCAGGTGCAGG
>MESD01000139.1 GCA_001770815.1 Burkholderiales bacterium RIFCSPHIGHO2_12_FULL_69_20 | reverse complement strand
CATCGCGTTCGACCGCCAGGTGCGCCGCACCGTCGTCGCGATAGCAGTCGGCCAGCGCGAGGCGGCGTGTGCCACGGGCCGACAGCCATTCGGCCTCGGCGCCGAGGGCGATCAGCGCGGGCGCCAGGTCGCCGCTGAATGCCGCATGGCAGCGCGCGCCTTGCGGCGCGACATGGCAGACGCTGCCGCCGCGCTTCAGACAGAAGTCGTTCGCCTGGCGCCACCACGCGCTCTGGTTGTAGAACACGCAACGCGTGTCCAGGCACAGGTTGCCGCCCAGCGTGGCCACGCTGCGGTGGCTGGGGCCGGCGGCGGCGCGTGCTGCTTCGCCCAGCGCGGTGTAGTCGCGCTCGATGCGCGGGTCAGCCGCCAACCGGGCGAGCGTGACGCCGGCGCCGAGCCACAACTCGGCGGCGCCGAACTCGACCTCATCGGCGCCTTGCACCCGGCCCAGATCGACCAGCAGCGACGGCGCCTCCAGCCCGCGGCGCAGGTTGGGCACGAGGTCGGTGCCCCCGGCCAGCAGCCGCGCGTTCGGATCGGCGGCCAGCAGCGCTGCCGCCTCGGCGTAGCTCGCCGGGCGCGACAGACGGAACTCGGGCATGCGTTCCATGGTCACTGGGCCTCGGCAGGGGTGGCCGGCGCGCCGACTGCCGCGCCTGCCGCAGCCGCTGCGCGGCGCGCTTGCAGGCGTTGCTCGCGCCGCCGTTGCTGCATCGCCTCGAGCACGCGGTCGGGCGTGGCCGGCAACTCGTGCAGGCGGATGCCGATGGCGTCGCAAATGGCGTTCGTCAATGCGGGCGGAAAGCCGTGCAGCGCGCCTTCGCTGGCCTCCTTGGCGCCGAAGGGGCCGAGCGGGTCCCTGCTCTCGACCAGCTTGACCTCGATCGGCGGTGATTCGGCGATGGTCGGGATGCGGTAGTCGAGGAAGTTCGGCCGCAGCGGCAGACCCGCGTGGTAGTCGGTCTCCTCGCTCAGCGCCTGGCCCATGCCCATCCACACGGCGCCCTGCACCTGGCCCTCGACCGCCAGCGGGTTGATGGCGAAGCCGCAGTCGTGCGCCACCCACACCTTCTCGACCTTGACCACGCCGGTGTCCTCGTCGACGCTGACCTCGACCACCTGCGCTGCATACGAAAAGCCGGCGGTCGAGCCGACGGCCGCGCCGCGGAACTTGCCGCCCTGCGTTTCCTTGGGCGTCGACCAGACACCCTTGACGGTGAGCGTGCCGCTGTCCACCAGCGCGGCCTCGACCACCTGGGCGAAGTTCAGCGTCTTGTCGGTGCCGACCACGGCGCAGCATTCGCCGGCCCAGTCGATCTCGTCGGGCGTGACCTCGAGCTTGCCTGCCGCGGCCGCAACGAGCATGCGCTTCAGCTCTTCCGCCGCGCGCAGCGCCGCGTTGCCGACCATGAACGACACCCGCGACGAATAGGAGCCGTTGTCCTTGGGCGTGAGCGCGCTGTCGGTGGCGACGACGCGGATGCGCGCCAGCGGCAGCATCAGCACCTCGGCCACCACCTGCGTGAGCAGCGTCGACGAGCCCTGGCCGATGTCGGATGCGCCGGTGAAGATCGTGATGCCGCCGTCGAAATCGAGCTTCAGGTTGATCACCGCGTGCGGCTCACCGCTCCAGTGCACCGGCTTGGCCGAGCCCGACACGTAGTGCGAGCAGGCCAGCCCGAGTCCGCGCCGCACGCCGCCGGTTTGCAGCAGCCTGCCGCGCCGCGCGGCCCAGCCCGAGGCCTGTTCGACCCAGTCCAGGCAGGCCGGCAGGCCGCACGAATTGACTTGCAGATCGTTCAGTGAGCGGTAGGGTGCATCGATCAGGTTGGCGCGGCGCACCGCGAACGGGTCCAGCCCGAGTTGCCCGGCCAGCTCGTCGAGCAGCGCCTCGAAGGCATGGCGCACATCGACCGCGCCATGGCCGCGCATCGCGCCGCAGGGCGGCAGGTTGGTGTAGACGCGAAAGCCCTGGTAGCGCACCGCGCCGACGCGGTACAGCGCGTGCAGCAACGCGCCCGCGTAGAGGATCGTCACCAGCCCGTAGCCGCCGTAGGCGCCGCCGCGCTGTACCACCTCGGCATCGACGGCGGTGATCTCACCGCTGCGCTTCATGCCGATCTTCAGGCGGATGTCGGTGGCCGGCCGGCCGCGGTGCGTGAGGAAGGCTTCTTCGCGGGTCTGCTGCATCGCCACCGTGCCGCCGGCCGCGCGCGCCAGCGCGGCGGTGACCATCTCGAAGTTCAGCGGCTCGACGCGGTGGCCGAAGCCGCCGCCGACGAAGGGCTTGACGACGCGGATGCGCGAGGCGTCCATGCCCAGCACCTGCGCCAGCGTCAGGTGCAGGTAGTACGGTACCTGCGTCACCGAATGGGTGGTCAGGCGCCCGGCTTCGGGCTCGTAGCAGGCGACCGCGGCATTCAACTCGATCTGGCCGTGCGCCACCTCGGCATAGGTGGTGCGGCGTTCGAGCACCAGGTCGGCGGCGGCCATGCCGGCATCGACGTCGCCGAATTCTTGCTCGACGCGGCGTTCGATGTTGTCGCCCTTGTGGTCGTGCAGCAGCACGGCGTCGTCGGCGCGTGCGTCGTCGGCGCTGAAGTACGCCGGCAGCGGCTCGATGTCGATCACGATGGCACGCAGCGCGGCTTCGGCCGTGGCTTCATCGACGGCCGCCACCGCGGCCAGCGGTTCGCCGCGGTAGCGCACCCTGTCGCGCGCCAGCGGCCATTCGTTCTGCGCGATCGGGATCACGCCGTAGGGTGCGGCGAAGTCCGCGCCGGTGATCACCGCGCGCACGCCGGGCAGGGCGCGTGCCGCCGTGGTGTCGATGCCGCGGATCAGGCCGTGCGCCACCGGGCTGCGCAGGATGCGGCCGACCAGCGCCGGGCCCAGCGGCAGGTCGGCGGTGTAGCGCGCGCGGCCAGTGACCTTGTCGACGCCGTCGATCAGCGGTGTGCGTTGGCCGACTGCGCCGACAGGGCGGGTGGCTGGAGCGCCTCGGCCCGCACTCATCGCACCACTCCAGCGGCGGCCTGCACCGATTCGATGATCTTCACGTAGCCGGTGCAGCGGCACAGGTTGCCGGCCAGCGCTTCGCGGATCTGCGCCTCGCTGGGCTGCGGCACGCGGCGCAGCAGCGCCTCGCTGGCCATGATCATGCCGGGCGTGCAGAAGCCGCATTGCGTGCCCAGCGACTCGTGGAAGGCGCGTTGCAGCCGGCCCATGCGGCCCATGCTGCCCATGCTGACGTTTTCGGCCAGGTGCTCGATGGTCTCGATGCGGCGCCCGGCGCAGGTGGCTGCCAGCGTCAGGCAGGCGAGTTGCGGCTGGTCGTCGACCAGCACCGTGCAGGCGCCGCATTCGCCGCCATCACAGCCCTGCTTGGTGCCGGTCAGGCCGAGCGTGTCGCGCAGCACGTCGAGCAGCAGGGCGTTGTCGGCCACCGCGTGCTGCTCGGTCCGGTGATTGACGTTCAGGCTCAGCAGGCGCTTGCTCACGGTGTTGCACTCCTCGGGGCTGCCGCCGCTGTGGCCACCGCACTTGGCGGGTCGATGTGGTCCGATAAACGAATTGTGGTACCGGAATACGATAAAAGACTTGATCTGGTTCAATCCGCTTGGAAGGCTGTTCGCGGCGCCTGGCCGCTGTCAGCTCGCCGCCGCAGGTTCGGGTCAGGCTGGCGCGCTGGCGGCCACGCGCTGCAGCAGGCGCGCCCAGCCTTCGTCCACCTCGCACTGCAACGCCAGCGTCTGGTCAGCCGACAGGTGCCGGTAGCGCCGTTGCAGCGCCAGGTAGTCGGCGACCGGGCGGGTGCGCTGCGTGTGGTTCAACGTGTAGCGCACCCCATCCTCGATTTCGTAGAGCGGGTAGGCGCCGCACTCGACCGCCGCACGCGCGGTGCCCAGCGCAGCGTCGTCGGGCAGGCCCCAGCCGTCGAGGCAGGGAATGAGCAGCGTGATCAGGCGCAGACCGCGCAGCGCCTTGGCCTTCTCGACCTTGCGCTGCAGGTCGGCGAGGTGGCCGATGCTGGCGCTGGCTGCGTAGGGGATGCCATGCGCGGCCATGATCTCGAGCAGGTTCTTCTTGCGCGAGGTCTTGCCCGCCGGCGTAGAGCCGGTGCGGGCGTAGTGCGGCGTGGACGACGACTTCTGCGCCCCGGTGTTCATGTAGCCCTCGTTGTCGAGGCAGAAGTACAGGATGTTCTCGTTGCGCTCGGCCGCCGACGACAGGCACTGGAAGCCGATGTCGTAGGTGCCGCCGTCGCCGGCCAGCACGATCACCTGGGTGTCGCGCTGGCCCTTCGCGTCGAGCGCGCGGCGCAGCCCGGTGGCCGCGGCGGCGCTGGCTTCCAGCGTCGGCTGGTACACGGGGATGCGCAGCGAACTGAAGGGCTGCGGCCCGGCGATGATGGCCATGCACGACGGCGGGATCACCGCCATCGTGTCGGGGCCGAGCACGTCGAGGATGTGGCGCACCGTCAGCGGCTCGACGCAGCCCGGGCAGGCGGCATGGCCGGAGCACAGCAGCGGCTCTTGAGCATGCGCACGGCCGCCCGAAGTTTGCTCAACCCCCGCGGGGGGCGGACGACGTAGGTCGTCGGCCTGGGGGCACTCATCAGTGGCGGATGGGGCAAGCGTGATCGTCTGCATGAGCGTCTACCTGACCCATTCGGAATGCGGTTGCGGCGCCTCGGACTGCGCCCGTTGCACGAAGGCGGTGATGCGTTCGGGTGAGACGTTGATGCCACCCACCCCCGCCAGGTAGCCATGGATGCGCGGCGCATCCGGCATGCCGTAGAGCGCGGCGCGCAGCTCCTGGTGCAGCACGCCGCCGCAGCCGGGCGAGTGGTTGCGGTCGAGCACGATCACATCGGCCACCCCCGTCAACGCCGCGCGCAGCGCCGCCGCTGGCAGCGGCCGGAACAGCCGCAGCTTGAGCAGGCCGACGGCCTGGCCGGCGCCCTCGCCGGTGGCCCGCAGCGCGTCCACCGCCTCGCGTGCGGTGCCGCACAGGCTGCCCATGCTGACGATCACCGTGGCCGCGCCGTCGCAGCGGTAGCGCTCGATCACGCCCCAGCTGCGCCCGGTGCGCTCACCCCAATCGCGGTCGGCCTCGGCCGCCAGCGCGGGCACGCCGCCCATCGCCGCTTCGAGCGCCTGGCGGTGTCGGTTGAACATGTCGGGCGTGACGACGTTGCCCCAGCTCGACGGCTGGACCGTGTCCAGCCGCTGCGCCGGGTTGAACGGCGGCAGGTAGGCATCGACCAGCGCTTGCGCCGGCACGCTCACCGGCTCGAGGGCATGCGAGACATAGAACGCGTCGAGGTTGACCATCACCGGCAGCAGCACCTGCTCGGCGATGCGGAAGGCCTGGATCACGGTGTCCAGCGCCTCCTGCGCGCTTTCGACGTAGAACTGGACCCAGCCGGTGTCGCGCTGCGCCAGGCTGTCGGTCTGGTCGGGCCAGAAGGCCCAGGGCGAGGCCACGGTGCGATTGACGTTGGCCATGACGATCGGTGTGCGCGCGCCCGCGGCGTAATGCAGCAGCTCGTGCATCAGCAGCAGGCCTTGCGAGGCCGTGGCGGTGAACACGCGCACCCCCGCCAGCGACGCCGGGATGCAGGCCGACATCACCGAATGCTCGGACTCGGGCGTGATGATCTCGGCGTCGAAGCAGCCTTCGGCCTGAAAGTCGGTGAGCAGTTCCAGCACCGGCGTCTGCGGCGTGATCGGGTACACCGGCACCACCTGCGGCCGCGCCAGCCGCGCGGCCCAGGCCACCGCGTGGTTGCCGGTCAGCAGCACCGGCCTGTCGTCAGCCGTCATCGCAACTCCTCCTGCATCGTCATCGAACCGGTCGGGCATTCCTTGACGCACACGCCGCAGCCCTTGCAGTAGTCGGTGAGCACGGTGTAGCCGTTGCCGACGCGCTGCACCGCCATGTCGGGGCAGTAGGTGATGCACTGGTCGCAATGGGTGCAGGTGCCGCAGGAAAAGCAGCGCGCGGCCTCGGCCAGCGCCTGCTCGATGGCCAGGCCGAGTTGCACCTCGCCGCCGTCGGCCAGGCGCTGGGTCACGGCCAGCCGCTGTGCGGCAGCACGCGGCTGCGCCGGGTGGTAATGCAGGTTGATGGCCGCCAGCCCGACCAGCGCTTGCACGTCCAGCGGCGCGGGGATGGTGTCGGTGCCCACGCGTGCATTCAGCTCACGCTCGATCGCCAGCGCGGCGCGTTCGCCCATGCCGATGGCTTCGGACACGAAGCGCGCGGTGCTCGTCAGGTCGCCACCGGCCCACACGCCCGCGGCGCTGGTGGTGCCGGCCGCATCGGTGCGCAGCAACCTGTCGGTGCATTCAACGGCGCCGGCCAGCGGCGCCAGGTCCGGGTCCTGCCCGATCGCGCTGACGATGGCGTCGGCCTCGAGCGTGAAGGCCGTGCCGTCCAGCGGCGTCACCGTGAACCGGCCCCGGGTTGCACCGGCGTCGGAGCGCACGCGCACGCAGTCCAGACTCAAGCCGGCGGCCGACTCGACCACGCCGCGCAGCAGGGCCGCGTCGACCAGTGCGATGCCTTCTTCGCGGGCTTCGACGACCTCGTCGCGTTGTGCTGGCAAGTCCGCCTCGGCCTCGAGCGCCAGGATCGTCACCTGATGGCCGGCGCGCCGCGCGCTGCGCGCCACGTCGAGCGCCGCGCTGCCGCCGCCCACCACCACCACGCGCGCACCCAGCACCGGTGGCGCGCCGCCGCTGGCACGCGCCAGGTAGTCGGCGCCGTCCACCGCCCAGGGGCGGCTGTAGTCGAGCTGGGGCAGGCGCTTCTGGCGCCGCGCGCCGTAGGCCAGGTAGACCGCGTCGAAGCTGGCGCGCAATTCGGCCAGCGCCTGGGGCGAGTCCATCGCCTGGCCGCAGCGCACGTCGATGCCCAGGGCCACGATGCGTGCGATCTCGGCGTCGAGCACCGCGCGCGACAGCCGGTAGGCGGGGATGCCGTAGCGCATCAGCCCGCCGAGTTCGGGCAGGGCCTCGAACAGCGTGACACCGAAGCCGCGCCGGGCCAACTGGTAGGCGGCAGACAGGCCCGACGGCCCGCCACCGACGACGGCGACGCGTTCGACGCGCGGCGTGGCGGCCGGGGCGTGGGCCCAGCCGTGTTCGAGCGCCAGGTCGCCGACGCAGCGCTCGAGCTTGCAGATCGACAGCGGCTCGTCGTAGCCGGCGCGGTTGCAGGCGCTTTCGCAAGGGTGGTGGCAGATGCGGCCGATGACGGCGGGCAAGGGGTTGTGGCGCGACAGCGTCAGCCATGCCGCATGGAAATCACGCGCGCGGGCCTGGCCGATCCATTCGGCGATGTCGCCGTGCACCGGGCAGGCGGCGTGGCAGGGCGAGGGCGCCTGCACATGCAACGCCAGCGCCGCGCGCCAGGTGCCGGTCTTGATGGCCGCGGTGCTGCCGGTGGTCCAGGTCGCAGGGGTCGGCAGCGGTGCATTGACTGGGGAACCTTCGTGCTGCGCACTGCGGTATTCGCCTTGGGAACGGCCCTGCGGACTCATGCCGCCACCCCGCGCAGTTGTTCGTCGACGCTGCGAAAACCGTCCTCGCAGGCGGCGATGTTCTGCGCGTGCAGCTTGGGCGCGTTGTCCACCAGCGTGCGCTCCATCACGTCGAGCGGCGGCGCCGCCAGCGCCCGGGCCAGGGCACCCAGCAGGGCCGAATTGACGATGCGGCCGAGGCCGTGGCGGCGCGCGATGGCCAGGCCCTCGACGGGGATCACGCGGTAGCCGGGCAACACCTGCGCGTAGTGTTCGACCGGCTGCGCCGAATTGACGACGATCAGGGTGTCGGCATCGGCGGTGGCCAGCAGCCGGCCTTCGAGCAGGCTGGCATCGAAGCACAGGATGGCGTCGGCGCGCTCGACGTCGCAGCGCAGCCGCACCGGCCGGTCGTCGACGCGCAGCGTCGAGCTCACCGGTGTGCCGCGGCGCGCGCCGCCGTAGCTGGCGAAGCACTGCACCTGCCTGCCCTGCGCGAAGAAGGCCATCGCCAGCAACTGGCCCGCGGTTTGCGCGCCCTGGCCGCCGCGGCCCTGGATGATGATCTGCAGCACGCCTGGTCTCCCGATCGTGCCCGGCAGCCCGGGTGATGGAGGCGCAATCTAGCCCTCGAACTTGAATTCGTCGAATTGATCGTCAGAATCCGGCCCATTCACCAAACCGATGCCGATGAACTTCCGCCAACTCGACCTGAACCTGCTGCGCGTGCTGTGCGCGGTGCAGCGCACCGGCTCGGTGACCGAGGCCGGGCGCCAGCTGGCGATGTCGCAGCCGGCGGTCAGCAACGCGCTGGCGCGCTTGCGGCGCAGCCTGGACGACGCACTGTTCGTGCGTTCGCCCACCGGCCTGCACCCGACGCGGCTGGCCCAGCGCGTCGTGCCCGAGGTGACCGCGCACCTGCGTGACCTGGAGGCGCTGCTGTGCCGCGGCGAAAGCTTCGATCCCGCCACCGCCGATGTGCATTGGCGGTTGTCGCTGTCCGACCTGGGCGAGATGATGTTCCTGCCGCCGCTGGCAGCGGCGTTGCGCACCGAGTCCCCGCACTGCCGGGTGTCCAACGTGGCGGTCGACGCCACGCGCGTGAGCGCGGCGCTCGAGGCGCGCGACATCGACCTGGCCATCGGCATCCTGTTGCCCGAGCACGCGGGCATCGCCAGCGAGTCGCTGTTCCACGAGCATTTCGTGGCCATCACCGGCAGCCATTGGCGGCCTGCCGTCGGACGCACCGGCAAAAGTTTGACCACGCAGCAGCTCGCGCACGCGTCGCTGGCGGTGGCGGCGCCAACGGCGACCTTTCATGGCAGCGTCGAATCGATGTTGACGCGGCTCAAGCTGAGCGACCGAGCCGTCGTGCGCGCGCGCCACTACGGCGCGTTGCCGGAGTTGGTGACCTGCACCGACCTGATGGCCATCGTGCCGCAGATGTTTGCGAGTTCGCTGGCGACGCGCTACGACGTGCGGGTGTGGGAACTGCCGGGTCATGGGCCGCACTACAACGTACGCATGGTGTGGCATGAAAGCGCGGCGAAAGACGCGGCGCATGCCTGGTTGCGCGAGTGGGTGCGGCGACTGTTCGCGCGCCCGGAACAGGGCGCGGTTTCAACCCAGTGACCGTACTTGGGTGAGGGCGACGCCCGGTCAGACCAGGCACTTCGCTCGAGGCAAGCCGCTCCAGTACCCGCTCATGGCGTGAATCGATCCAAGATGTCCGCTGGCATCAGGATGCGGCAGGGGCCGGCCAGGACCAGCGGGTTGCGCGTGACTTCGGCAACGCTGTCAGAGCGTGCGCAAGGCGCAACTGGAAAGGGTGTTGACTTTTCGCCAAGCTGCTGATGGACCATGGGTATCCCTACCCATGGTCCGTGCGCCCGCCATGCCGAAAACCTGGCGATGGCGCAACAGGCGGGTCATCGCAGACGATCTCCGTCAAACCACCGCGGCGCCGTGGCCTACCCTGCCACGGGCACTGCATCAGGCGGGGTTCGCGGCCGACCACGACCATGCGGCGCCTGAAAGGATGACGATGACACGCTCGTGACCGAAACTCGGTGATACCCGGCGCCAGGTGCAGGCCGTTGGCCCTCGCATCCTGGATTGTGTCGTGGTCGACGATCTGGTCGCGGATCTCGCGGCCGTCGTCGCAGTGGAGATCGGGTGCGTGGGTGCTCGTGATCCGGTCGGGGTTCAGGAACAGGGAGCACCAGTTGGTGAGGTCGGCGGCGTCGCAGACCCGATTCGGCAGCGAGACCGACCGCAGGGTCGTCGACATGCCGTCGCGCAGGGAGACGATTTCTTCTCGACGCGCGACGTTGGACGGGTCGCCCTGCAGGGTGACGCTCATCATCAGCCCGAAGTCCCGCATCGTGTCGTGGAAGCCCTGCGTCAGGGAGTCCTGGCTTAGCGCCCTTAGCGTGTGCAGCGCCCTGCAATTGATCCCGATAGTCGGCGAAGGCGCTCAGATGGTGGGGTAGTGTGGTGCTGATGCGGTGAAATCCAAGCATCTTCGACTTGACGGTAAATCTGACGGTAAAGCAAACGGTTCTAGTTATTTAAGCCAATGCTGACAAGAGGTTAGAGATGCCTGAAATGTTCGAGTGGGAATGACGGGTCGCCAGAAAAGCTTTCTAAATCAATGGCTTGCGAATCTCGTTGATGATGTGCCCGGATTGTCAACGAGCGTCCAAGGCTTCACAGCGCAGTCCTTGTCGGCATGCTGCAGCAGAAGGCCTCGGTCGCCCGTTCGGCGGACCTCGGCATCGCGCGGAACCGCGGCCTCACGCAGTGCCGTGGCACCAGGGCTCAGCGCTTGCGCCACACGCTCGCCAGCCAGGGCTGTTGTTCAATTGGCAGGCCCGACGGACGGTAGAAGTGATCCAACTCGTCGAAGCCGGCGGCCGTGACCAGGGCACGCCAGTTAGGCCAGTCGTGAAATGCCCCGTAGCGCTCGCCGTTCCAGCCATCCTGACCATCGCCGCGCGGGTTGGAACTTAACAATACGCCGCCCGGCCGAAGGCAGGCCTGAAGTTGTCGCAGCACCTGCGGCAGCACCTGACTCGGCCCATGGAACAGCACGACATTGGCAAAAACGCCGTCGAAGCTCTGGGAGGGCAGTTCGAGGTGCAGGAAGTTCTGCTGCAGCACCTCGCCGCCGCTGTAGGCGCGCGCCCGGGCCCGCAGCCAAAGTCCAGCAGGTCAAAGGGCGGTGGCCCGGGGATGTGCCTCAGCAGCGCCGCGATGTTCTGGCTGACGTCGTGGTCGCGCGTGCCTTCCCATTAGCTCTGGGCGTGCTGCTCGTAGTGCGCCAGGGTGCGCGTGGCGATATGTTGCAGGTCTTCGGGACTCAGTGGCATGCCGCATCATTTCATGCGGCATCGTCCTGATCCTGAACACCAGACACGACGCGCCTTCGCCGACTGTCGCATCGACGTGAAGCGCAAGCCCACCTCGATCTCCCCGAGAGGCGTACTGCCGCAACGACACTCAGGCTTGGCGTGCCCGCGCCCAGAACGCGGCAACATGCTGCATCCAGACACCGACACGGTCTCCAAGCGTGCCAGACCGTGGCACGGCACCGATCTGGCGCGCCAGGTCGAGCATGTTCAGCACCACGGTATGGCGGGACAGCAAGCCCCCCTCGAAGTGCGAGAACTCCGCTGTCTCGAAGCTCAGGCGACCACCGGTGGGCGCAAATCCAGGGGGCGTCAACGGGCCAGTCATCGTGCCGCTGATGCGCAGGCGCGCTGCCACGCCGGTGCCGTCCAGCGCGAGGTAGGGGCCGTCGATGAGCTCAATATGGGCGTCCGGCAATGCCGGGAACATGATGTCGCTGTGAAAGCGCTGCACGGCGTCGCGGCCATGCAGCGTGTGCGGTGCGGCGGGGTCTTCCCACACCACGTCGGTGCAGCAGAGTGCAGCAACGGCGTGCGCGTCATGCGCGTTCGCCGCGCCATGCAGGCGCTCGAGAAACTGGCGCGCGAAGGGCGCATCAACGATTTGTGACATGGCGTGCTCCTGTCGATCACGGCTCTGGCAAGGCGCGGCCGAGGCGGCCGATGCCTGTGCAAGTCGGTGACGATCTTGCGCTGTTGCCGCCGTCCCGCCTTGACGCGTGTCAATGGCCACAGGCGCAGAGATGAATAGCCTGTGAGGGGGAGCGTTGCCATGATCGCAGTTCTTCTGAATGGGGCGTCGTCGCCCGCCGACCCGGCCCACTCGCTGTGCGCCGAGGTCGAGCGTCAACTCGCCGCGCGGTTCGACGTGGTGCGCAGCTTTTACCTGGCCGGCTACGACATCGGCCACTGCATGGGCGAGTTCGATTGCTTCGTGAAGACGCCCGGCCGTTGCCGAATTCACGATGAAGGCCAGGAGATCGAGCGCGCCGTGCACGACGCCGAACTGGTGGTGCTGGTGACGCCGTTGCACTACGGCGGCTATGCGGCGCAGCTGAAGAAGGCGGTGGATCGCTTGCTGCCACTGATCTCGCCGTTCTTTCGCCAGGCGGGCGGCATGACCCACCATGCCATGCGCTACGAGCACCGTGCCCGTTGGGCCGCCGTGGCGTTGGACGAATCGCCCACGCCGGAGCGCGCGCGCCTGTTCCGCGCCTTCGCCGAGACCAACGCGCTGAACTTCGGCAGCCCGGCCTGGGGCGCTGCCGTCGTCGACTGCGACCGCGCGGCGTGGCCCGCCGCCATCGCCAGCGCACTGGCTACGCCCACTGCGCCGGGCAATGCATCCGGCGCGCTCCAGGCCGCGCGGGGGGAGTTGATGCGCGCGGTCTGCGCGCAGCCGGCCGCCTCGGCGTTCCCGCCGCGGCCCAGGGTCACCGTGCTGCAGATGAGCCCGCGTCCCGCCGGGGTCAGCACGTTGCAGGCGATCTGGCGCTATCTCCAGCCGTTGATGGAAGCCGGGGCAGCGCAGGTCGAGGTCGTCGCGGCGACCGAGTTCGTTCGCGGTGCGGCGGTGGCGCAAGCGGCTGCGCAGCGGTGCGCGCAGGCTGATCTGCTGCTGGTCATCAGCCCGCTTTACTGGGATAGCCTGCCCTACCCCGGCCTGCTGGCGCTCGAACACATCCACGCCGCGCGACTGCCGTCGGACGCGGGTCCAGCGCGGCTGGTGGGCGTGCTGAACTGCGGCTTTGCCGAGCCCGAGCAGTTCCGCTTTGCGTTCGGCTTGCTGCGTGAGTTTGCACAGGAGGCGGGCTACACATGGGCGGGCGGTCTGCCCGTCGCCGGCGGCGAGGCGATCAACGGGCGGGACTTGGAGCGACTGGGCGTGTTGACGCGACCACTGCGCCACGCCATCGACATCGGCATGCCGACCTTGCTCGCCGGCAGCGTGCTGCCTGAAGCGGCTTGCGCCGCCACTGCCGTTCAGACCACCCCCGGCGTGCTGTATCGCTTCTTCGGCTGGTGGGGCTGGCACATGAAGCGCCGTGCTCAGGGCCTCAGCGCGAGGGAGGTGCAGGCCAAGCCCTTCGACGATTTGAGCGATGCCGAGTGGGAGCGACTGGCCGCCGTTGGCCCGGCGCGCGCACGACCGCTGCGGGTGGTCGACAGGCTGCCCGAGGGCGCGGATGCCGTGACCGTGGTGTTCGACGATCCCGCGCGTCACGCCGAGCACTTCGAGGCCGGCCAGTACATCACGCTCGAAGTGACGATCAATGGCGAACGCGTGCGGCGCGCCTATTCGCTGGCCACGGCCCCCTGTGACGGCGGCCTGGCCATCACCGTCAAGCGCGTGCCGGGTGGCTTGATGTCGAACTGGATCCACGACCAGTTGTCGCAAGGCGACTGGGTGCGCTGCTTCGGCCCGTCGGGTGACTTCACGGCCGGGCCGCCGCCTGCGCAGGTGCCGCGCCGACTGCTGCTCATCGCCGGGGGCTCAGGCATCGTGCCGCTGCAAGCGGTGGCGCGTCAGGTGTTGCACGACGAGCCGGACGCCGAGATCACGATGGTCTGTGGCAGCAGTGCGCCCGAGCGCGCGATCTTCGCCGCGCCGCTGCAACAGCAGGCACTGCGCGATGCGCCGCGCTGGCGTCTGCATTGGGTCTTCGAGACGGCGCCACTTGAGCCGATTGAAGGCACCGGCCCGGCGTGCACAGTGGGCCGGCTGGATGCGCCGACACTCACCGCCCTGCTGGGCGACACCGACCTGCGCAGCTTCCATCGCGCGATGGTCTGCGGCCCCGATGCGATGCGCGCCGCCGTGCGCCAGGCCTTGCTCGCCGGTGGCCTGCCGGCGGACCGCCTGTTCGAGGAGAGCTTCGTCTCGCCGCGACGCGGTGCCGTCAGCGATCAAGCGCAAGTGGCGGTCTTCGAGTCAGCCGACGGCGAACTGACGGTCACGCTGCGCCCGGGCGACACTTTGCTCGAAGCGGCGCTCAATGCCGGCATCGCGCTGCCGTTCTCGTGCTGCTCAGGCGGCTGCGGCGCCTGCCGTGTGCACATCACCGACCACCTGGACCATGTGGTGCTGGACGAGCCCAATACGGTCACGCCCGAAGCCCGGTCTCGTGGCGAGGTGCCGGCCTGCCTGGTGCGGCTCACCGGCCCGTGCCGCTTTCGCCTGCCGTGAACTCGACACGGCGACCCACACACGACCGAACACCTACCCCGCCGAACCATGACCCGGAGAACACCATGAACCTGTCCGTCCCCCAATTGCAGGCCCTGGTGCAGGCGGCGACGCTGGCACCGTCCAGCCACAACACGCAGCCGTGGCTGTTTCGGCTCGAAGGCCAGGCGATCGAGTTGCTGGCCGACCGCACGCGCGCCCTGCCGGTCAACGACCCGGATGACCGCGAGCTGACCATCAGCTGCGGCTGCGCGTTGCTCAATCTGCGTGTCGCAGCCGCGGCCGCAGGCCTGCAAGCCCGGGTAGAGCCCTGGCCCGACGCGGCCGACACCGACCTGCTGGCCCGCGTGCGCCTGGCGCCGGGCCGCGCTGACGAGACTGACGCGACGCTGCAGACAGCCATGGCTGAGCGCCGCACCTACCGCGCGCGCTTTGCCACCACCGCGGTCGACCCGATGGCCCTGCGCAGCCTCGTGGATGCGGTGCACCGAGAAGCAGCCTCGCTCGCCGTGCTCGACACCGCCGACCAGCGCCTGGGCGCGGCAGCCCTCGTGGCCGAGGGCGACGCGATGCTGTGGGCCAACCCGAGCTGGCGGCGCGAGCTGGCGGCCTGGATGCATCCGAGGCGCCGCGGTGATGGATTGTCGCTGCCGGCACTGGCCATCCCCGCCGCACAAGTCGTGGTGCGCACCTTCGACATGGGCCACGGCGTGGCCGCCAAGGACCGTCAGTTGGCCGACGAGTCGCCTCTGCTCGCCGTGTTGTTCACCGCGAGCGACATGCCAAGCGACTGGCTGGCCGCCGGGCAGGCCTTGCAGCGCCTGTTGCTGCTGGGCGTGCAGCGCGGTCTGCAGGCCTCGTACCTGAACCAGCCGGTGCAGGTGGCGGCGCTGCGGCCAAAGCTGCAGCAGCTCACCGGCCTGCCAGGCTACGCGCAACTGCTGCTGAGGATCGGCACGCCGACGCAGGTCAAGCCGCCGGCACCGCGTCGACCGTTGGCCGACGTGCTCGTCACGACGTCATGAAATCGCGAAGGGCGCGCCGTGTCATGTGCACTGCTCATTGGGGAATGGTCCCATGTCAGGGCAGGCGAATTGGGACCGTTCTACAGGCGTCACCGCGCTTTGGCTGCGACAACAGTTGACACTCCGCTCAGCTGGGCAGCCTGAGCGAACGCCGCGCCTGTATCCAGGGAAACAATGCGAAGGCCAGTTGCCCCGCCAATCCCACCTGGTGCGGCAACTGTGCGTACAGCGCCAGGTGCTCCGCCAGGCTGCGGCCGGCCAGCAGCGTCGACAGACCCGCCTCGGCCCCCATCAGCAGCAAGAAGGCGACGGCACCCATCCCCTGCGCCGAAGGGGGCGACAGCGGCCAACGCCGCAGGAGGCGTGTGCAGACCAGCCAGGCGATGGCCAGGATCAGCGGCAGTTCCACCAGCACCGCCGCCAGTTCGCCCAGCAGCGACACCAGCACCAGCGTGCGCAGCACGCCCAGCACGAAGCCCGCAGCGAAGACCGCGGCGAAATAGGCGGTGCCGGTTAAGAGCGTGCGCATCATGGTGATGAACGAGTTGGCTTGTGAGGCGCGAAGACCTCGGTGACTGCCCCAGGCCGCGTGCGCATGGCGCGACGGTTGATCCAGACGACGCGCACCGCGACACGCCGCCTACTGCAGATTCGACAGCAGCTTGACGATGTCGGCCCGCACCGCAGCGTCGTGCCCCACCAGCAAATGGCCCCCGTGGTCGAAGCCGACGAACCTCGCGCCAGGGATGCGGCTGGCGGTGTATTCGGCCGCAGCGTAGGTGCCAAAGCCGTCGTCGCGCGCGCTGATCACCAGCGTCGGCGCGCGGATGGTCTCCAGCGCGTACGGGCCGAGGCGCTTGCCCAGGCGCGTGTCGTCGCGCAGACCGGCCGCGCGCGCCGACACCGGAAGGATGCGCTCGGCCAGGTCGTTCACGCGTGCGCGCTCCTCGTCGCTGGCCGTGGCGACCTGCTCGGGCGGCGTGGCCAGGACGTGACGGATGAGCGGATCGCGGGCGACGTGCAACGCGGTCCAGAACAGGAAGTCCGAACCGAGCAGGCGCAGCAGCAGCGCGTCCTTGTCGTCCGACACGGGCGGCGCAGAGTCGGTCACCGTGCCGGGCTTGTAGGCGATGGGAACGACAAGCACGAGCGCACTGACACGGTTCGGATGGCGGATGGCCGCCTGCATCGCCGACGGGCCGCCCGCAGAGATGCCCATGACGGCCGCCCTGGCCATGCCCAGGGCGTCGAGCAGGCAGATGTGCGCGTCGGCTTGCGCCTCGGGCGAGGCATCGGCGGGCCGCGGCGTGCGCAGGTAGCCGAAACGCGACACCGCGATCACGCGCACGCCCTGCCGCACCAGCGGTCGTGCCCAGGCCATGCCCTGATCGTGGCCGCCGCCGCTGCCGTGGATCACCAACAGCGGGATGCCATCGCCTGTCTGCTGGACTTCGATCGGGCCGCAGCGGGTGGCGACGATCTCGCTGCCTTGCGCGGCGCGCGCAGAGGCGACGGCCAGATCGGCCTCGAAGCGGGCAAGGATCACCAGCGCGGCGACCAGAGCCAACAAGATCACGATGGCGAGGACGACCCGCACGGGCTGGTGCTTCATGGTGGCCGTTGGCGGATGCTGGCGGATGATCCGCCTGCCCTGGCCCGGGCCCAGGACCAGACAAGGAGCGCCGAAGGCATGCACAGCAAAGCCAGCGCTGCGGCCAGGACCCCTGCCAAGTCGGGTGCGAAGGCCAAGAGGATCGCCGCGTTCAAGCCCATCGCCTGGAGCGCGATGACCGTGGCGATCGCGACCACCAGCAGCCCCAAGGACCAGCGCGCACGGCATGCGCGTGCCGCCCACCAGGCCAGTGCAAGCAGTCCGACCACCACCAGCGCGGCAGCCGCATTGAACGGGAGGTAGGCCTGGCGCAGGCTCGGCCCCTGCGGCACCGGTTGACCGCGCAGCAGGTTCACCACGCCGATCGGCAAGCGGCTCATCACGGCATTCACTTCGTTGAAGGGCAATTCGGTGTTGGTGTTGATCAGCACCACGACGGCTTGCTCGGTGTCCCGCAGCAGCACCATCCAGGCCGCGAACGACGCCAGGTTGCCCAGGTGCCAGCGCGCGTCGGCGGCGGCGCCGAACGGGCCGACGAACCAGCCTTCGCCGTAGCGGAAGAGGAAGTCGGCCGACAGCAGCCGCGAACGACCCGGCGGTGAGGCCGGCGAGAGCATCTGCGCCACGCCGTCGGCCGACAACACCCGACTGGCAGGCCCCATGCCACCTGCCAGCAGCATCTGCAGATAGCGCGCCATGTCGCTGGCACTGGCCACCAGGCTGCCGGTCGGCGCGAAGCCCGGCGGCACGGTCACGTGCTGCGCCACCGGCAGGCCGAACCACGTGCGGTGCAGGGCTGTCATGCCCGCTTGCCGCGCTGCGGCATGGTCGGTGTAGGCGTGGTCCATCTGCAGGGGGTGCAGCACCTGGTCTTGAACGAGTTCTTGCCACGACCGGCCCGTCACCGTCTGCAGCACGGCGCCGAGCAACACGAAGTTGAGGTTGCTGTACTCGAACCGTTCGCCTACCGGACGGTTGAGCGAAACGGCGCCGAGCCCGCGCGCCAGTTCGTCGATGCTGGCGGTGCTGCCTTGCAGCAGCGGTGCGATGCCATCGTCGCGCGAGAAGCCGCTGGTCTGGTTGAGAAGGTGGCGCAGCGTGATGCGCGCCGACGCGTCTGCATCGGCAACACGGAACCAGGGCAGGACACGCTGCACCGGCGCGTCCGCGTCGAGCTGGCCGGCGTCGCTGGCCTGCCGTACCAGCAGCGCTGTGAAGGACTTGGTGAGCGAGCCTATCGGGAACGGCGTGTCCGCGCTGATCGCCTCGCCGCGTCCGTCGTCGCCAAATCCGCGCACGTGCGTCGGGCTGCCCAGCTGCACGATCGCGAGCGCGATGCCAGGGATGCCTGAGGCCTGCCGCTCGTGTTCGACGAAAGCGTCGATGCGCTCGCGCAGTGCGGCATCGAGCACGGGCGGCTGCGCCCACGTGATCGCCGTAACCAGGCTGCACCCAAGCGCCGTCACGCAGCGACGGGCTGCTTGGTGCCAAAGGCTGGAGCGGGTGGATGCGTGGGACATGCAGGGCTGGCTGAGCTTGGCGCGAGGATCTCGAACGGTACGGCGGCCCCATCTTGCCAGGCAGGGCCACGGTCTTGACCCTGAGGCCGATCACCAGCGCCAGAATGCCACGTCAAGCCGAGGGCGCTGGCGAAGAACCGGGAGGGCACGGTTGGGCATGCGATCGATCAGTTTCCTGGCGCGCAGGCGCCTTGCTGCGCATATGGGGCCCAACGGCGCGCTCCGGCTTGCGCTGATGGCCGCGCTGTGGGTCGCGGGCGCTTTGGGATTGGCGGCCTGCACACACCGGCCGCCGGAAGGCGCGCCCATGGATGAGCTCGTGCCGGCTCTCGAAGACCTGGTCAGGCGCACAGCAGCGGCTGAAAGCCGTGCCCCGGCGGTGTGGCTGCACGTGCAAGCACCGCGCCTGCCACTGCGCTGGCAGGGTGGTGCAGGGCCTGCGGCCAACCCGGCAGGGCGGCCCGCACCGAGCCTGCGCATCGCAAGCAACACCAAGACCTTCGTGGCCGCCGCAGTGCTGCGACTGGTGGAGGATGACGCACTGGATCTGGACACGCCGCTGGCCCGGTTGTCGCCGCCCGCCACCGTGGCCACGCTGCGCGCAGCGGGCTACGACGTGGATCGCCTGACGCCGCTCATGCTCGTGCAGCACACGGCTGGCCTGCGCGACTACGCGACGCTGCATGTGTATCTGAATCGCGTGAGCGCAGCGCCGGCTCACCGCTGGACTCGGGCCGAGCAGCTGCAACTGGCGATGGACGACGGGCCGCCGCTGACACCCCCTGGCGCGGCCTTCCACTACAGCGACACCGGCTACATCCTGCTCGGCGAGGTGATCGAGACCGTCACCGGGCAATCGATGCCACGTGCCCTGGCTGAATTGCTGGTGTACCGCCGGCTGGGCATCAAGAACACCTGGTTCGAGACCCTGGAGCCAGAGCCTGCCGGTGCGCCCGCCCGGACGCTTCAGTTGTTCGACGAGGTCGATGCGGCGCGCTTCGACCCATCGGTCGACTTGTTTGGCGGCGGTGGCCTGGTGTCCAACCTCGACGAGTTGGCGCGCTTCTATCGTGCCGTCGTTCGCGGCGAGATCTTCACGCAACCAAGTACCGCCGCGACGATGCTGGCCGTGTCCCCGCAGAGCTTGGCAGGCGGTGGACCTGGCTACGGCATGGGCATCGCGCGGCTCGAACACGCCGGCGTCGTCTGCCACGGCCACGGCGGCTTCTGGGGGACCGACGTCTGGCATTGCCCCGCCATTGATGTCACGGTGGCTGCGGCCGTCACCAGCACCCGGTCGCGCAAGGCGCTGCGGGCGATGACGGTCGAGGCAATCGGGCTCGCGGCACAGGCCGGCCTGCCCCGGTGAATGCGAAGGACGTCACCCCTTTGGACTTCCGGCGGCGTTGCACCGCAGGAGGGTTTGACGTGACGTAGGAGGTGTGGGCAACCGCGTCAAGCGGAGCTTTGCCCGCGCGCCGCGCATCGCTGAACGCCCCGAAGGCGGCCCGTCGCGACCGTCAGCTGTTGACGACCAGAGTCAGTCAAGTTGACCGCCGAGCGTTGCCTCGCACCGCATTGCTGTCGTTCGAGCGTATGGTCCGGGTCCAGTTCTGCCGAGAGGCCTCCGAATCGCGACGAGCCAAGGTCACCGAGATCAACGACGAGTTTGAAGAGGTTCCATGGCAGGACGCCGCGGATCGGATTCGCTTCGGCTGCGACTCGATCCCGATTCAGGCCTTGGCCAGCAGTTTGGCGCCGCTGATCTTGGCAGCGCCCTTGTCGAAGGTCCACAGCGGCTGTTCGCCAGCTTGCGTGGCCAACGCGACATGGAGGCAATCCGCGAAGTCGGCCGATCCCTTGCGGAACAACTGCAGTGCGATCTCAAGCGCGCGCTCCGATTCGAAAGTTAGCTCGGCCGCCGAGAATAGGCTGGACAGGGTCTTCAGTACGTCGTCCTTGCCGAATGCGAAGCTGGATCGCAGCACCCATTCCAACTCGAGCACGACCGTCACGGGGACGAGCAGCGTCGAGCCTTCGGCGACACAGCGGCTGATCAGACGCATGGCGGCGGCGAACTGCGATGCATCGTCCTGGACGATGTAGCGCACCAGGACGTTGGTGTCGAGCGCTGGCATACCGGTGCCGAAGTCAGCGCCAGGGGTTCATGTCGTCGACGCTGACATGCTTGCCCTTGGGTGCCTTGAGCATGCCGGCCATGCCGAGGATTGACTTGGTCTTGGCCCGGACGATGATGGTGCCGTCGGGCATCGCCGACCACACCAGGCGCGTGCCTGGCTTGGCATCCACAAGAGCCCGGATGTCGGCGGGCACGGTGGTCTGGCCCTTTGCGGTGATGGTGGATTCAGCCATTCCATGCTCCTTACAAGGAGCGGAATTGTAAGGCGGATGCGAGTGGCGAGGGTGACTCAGATCGCAGTACCGTCAGCGTGGGTAAAACTACCGTCATCGCGGAGCAAAGAGGCCACTCGATACCGACAATCTGCTGCCTGGCGGCCCGACTTTCGGTCTTCCGGCGCCGCTCCTGACCCTACACGCTTGAATTCGGCCGATCTACGCCCGACCGAAGCCTCCAATCGCGACGGTAAAACTGTCGGTATCGACCCTCTGCCATGCTGCCAAATCGCGAGTCTTACCTATGAGCGATACCCGCCTGTTGACGATAGAGTGGGAATGAGCCGCATTGGTTCAGGCAGTTGCGCCCCCGCCTAGCTTGCGTACACGGCAGCATCGACGCAGCGGCTGATGAATTTCAACCCGCCGGCCTGGCGTCCAACCCATGCTGGTCCGGCCGGTTTGGTGCTCCGGTTGGCCAGCTCACACGCGCCCGCTGCTGAGCAGGGCGCGCACTGACCGATTGGCACCGACGCACGCTGCGCCGGTCAGGCGCTCACTCTTCGAGCAGGCTGCGCAGCATCCAGGCGGTCTTCTCGTGCACGTCCAGGCGCTGCGTCAGCACATCGGCGGTGGGCTGGTCGTTTGCGGCGTCGACCACGGGAAACAACTGGCGCGCCGTTCGTGCCGTGGCCTCTTGCGCGGCGACGAGGAGGCGGATCATCTCGGTGGCCTTGGGCACGCCCTCGACTTCCTTGATCGATGCCAGCTTGACGAACTCCTTGTAGGTGCCGGGCGCGGGGTGCCCGAGCGAGCGGATGCGTTCGGCGATCTGGTCGAGCGCCGTCCATTGCTCGGTGTACTGCGCCATGAACATGGCATGCAGGCTGTTGAACTGCGGCCCGGTGACGTTCCAGTGGAAGTTGTGTGTCATCAGGTACAGCGTGTAGCTGTCTGCCAGCAGCGCGGCGAGCCCCTTGACGATCTTCTCGCGATGGTGGGCATCGATGCCGATGTCGATGGCCGGCGTCTTGGTTTTCTTGGCATTCATGGTCAGGGTTTCCTTTCAGGAGGGTGATCGGGTGATCGTGATGTCGACGCTTTGCATCGTGGCGAACCGTGCCTCGGCGCCGGATCAGAAGAGGCCCGGCACGAACCGGCGAGTTTGCTCGCGGTAGGCGGCGTAGCCGGGATGGGCCTGCAGCATGCAACGCTCTTCGTATCCGGCCTTGGTGACCAGCACGGCCACCAGCGCACCGAAGCACAGCCAGGCCCACGGCGCCACGGCGCTCCAGGCGCAGGCCAGGCCGAAGGCGATGACTGCGCTGTACATGGGGTGCCGAACCCAGCGGTAGGGGCCATGTGCCACCAGCGTGCCGCCCGCGCGCGGCGTGGGTCGGATGTTGAAGTTGCCGGGCCGATTGGCGGCCAGCGCCCACAGGCCGACGGCCACCGATGTCAGCAGCAGCAACCCGGCCACAACCGAGCCAGCCCCCGCCAGCCACACCGGCGCTGCCAGCCATGCCAGGGCGGCGAGCAGGCCGAACTGCAGCGTGACCAGCACACTGCCGATCCAGTGCCCTGAGGCAAGCAGACTGGCCACGTCGATGATCCGGTCAGCGGCGCCGGGCGACCAGCCCGATCAGCGCGGATTGGCCCGAGTGGCCGGTGCCCTCGCGGACCTCGGCCTCGTACTCGCGCAGCGTGATCAGGTCCATCTCGGCAAAGGCGTCGCGCAGCAAAGGCTCGGTGTACAGGTGCGACGCCACCGGCGGGCCGCCGGTGCGGTAGACCAGTTGTTGCGGGGTGTAGCCCTGCAGCACCAGCAGGCCGCCGGGCTTGAGGCTGGCCACCATGCGGGCAAACAGGCGCGCACGCAGCGCGGGGTCGGCAAACTGGATGAAGATGGCCGCCACGCCGTCGTAGGTGGCCAGGGGCCAGGCGAAGGCATCGCAGTCGGCAACCGTGTAGTTGACCGCCACGCCCTGCTCGGCGGCCAGGCGCCGGGCCTTGGCCACGCCGACATCGGCGATGTCGAAGGCGTCGACCAACAAACCCTGCCTGGCCAGCCAGACGCTGTTGCGGCCTTCGCCGTCGGCCACGCTCAGGATGCGTTGCCCCGGCGTCCAGTGGTGGGCCTGCTCGCGCAGCCACGCGTTGGGCTCGATGCCGAACAGGTAGTCGGCCTGGTCGAAGCGGCGGTTCCAGGTGCCTGCGGGGTCGCTGAACGGTGGGGTTTGGGGGGTGGTCATCGGTATGGGCTGGCGTTCAAGGGTGGGGCCTGCGCGCCATTCAGGCGCGACGGCGCAGCAGGCGCACATGCATGGGCCGCCTGAACCGGACGCCGTCGTCGGTGCCATGCCGCTCGAACGCGCTGCGCACCGCCGCCAGCCGGGCGTCGTCGATGGCGTGATCGGCGAAGGTCGGTCGCATCAGGCGCTGCTCGAAGTCGTCGAAATCGCGGAAGTGCACCGGCATGTCGAAGCGCTGCTCGGCCACCGGCTCAAAGCCGCCACCGCGCAGCGCCGCATCCAGCGCCGCCTGTGCCGCGGCGCGCACCACGCCCTCGTCGTTGAACAGGCGGATCAGGTCGTTGAACGGCCCGGCATACACCGGCTCCGACACATAAAGATGGCCCCCGGGGCGCAAGACACGCGCGGCCTCACCCAGCGCCGTGGCCATCAGCGGACCGGGCACGTGGTGCAGGGACTTGAGCATCAGCGCCAGGTCGAAGTCGGCGTCGGCGGCGGGGATCGCCTGCGCGCCCGCCGCCAGAAATGTCAACCGTTCTTGCGGCTTGGCCAGGTTCTTGGCGTGCTGCCGCGTATCGACCTCCAGGGCGGTGACCGCGCTGCCGGGGTAGCGACCCAGCAGCGCGCGGGCCAGCTGCGCCGCGCCGCAGCCCAGCTCGATGATGCGCTGGTCGGCCAGCGGTACCAGTGAGGCCAGCAGATCGAGTTCGTCGTCGATCAGCGGGCCGGTGTGGGTGGCGATGTTCATGGGGCGATGGGTGATGGGAAGTAGGGCCGGGCGGCGGCAGGCGGGGCGCGGCGGTCGTCGAATGCCCGGGTGAGAAAGTCGATCAGCTTATCCGCCTGCGGCATCAGCGCCTCGCGCAGGTCGTGATCACCGGCAACGGGCAGCAGCCGGGCGCCTGTGCATGCCGCCTGCAGCCGCCTGGCGTCGCCGAAGGGCACCGTGCGGTCCTGCAGGCCATGCACCAGCAGCACCGGGCAGCGCACGCGGGTGATGGTGTGCAGCGGTGCGATGGCGTCGAAGCGGGTGCCGATCACACGCTGCACATGGCGCAGCACGTACCAGCCCAGCACCGGGTAGGGCACGCGCTTCTCGGCCATCAGGCGGCGCATCACCTCCTGCGGATGCGCAAAACACGACAGGCTGACCACGGCACGCACGTCGTGATGGTGCGATGCATGCAGCAAGGCGGCAGCGGCGCCGACCGAATGCCCCAGCAGTGCCAAGCGGCGGCCGTCGATGCCGGGCTGGCGGCGCAGCCAGGCCAGGCCGGCGGCGATGTCTTCGGCAAAACGCGGCATCGAGGTGAACGCTTCACCATCGCTGCGCCCGTGGCAGCGGGCGTCGATCAGCAAGACCGCGAAGCCGGCCGCGTGCAGCGGCGGCACCACCGGCGCCATCATCGCGGCGTTGCCGCCCCAGCCGTGCATCACCAGCACGGCGGGCACGGGTGCAGCAGTGGCCTGCGCCGGTTCGCTGTGGGGCAGCACCAGCCAGGCAACCAGGGCCTGCCCGCGGGCACCTGCGATGCGAACCTCATGCAACCGGTCTGGTGCCAGCCCCAGATCGGCCGCCTGCAGTGCATGCGGCACGCGTGGTGCGCGCAGCCCGCGCAGGATGGCGCGGTGGGCCAGGTACCTGGCCCCCAGCACGCCGGCGGCCGCGGCGAAGGATTCGAGGATCACGACGGCGTCATTGCCCGCTCAGCAGCGGCCGATCACCGCTGTGCCTGGCCTTGGCGCATGGCGGACAGCGGCCAGGCAAAGGCCACGGCAAGCGCCCCGAAGCCCGCCGCCACGGCCAGCAGGTTGGCCCAGTCCACCCAGTAGCCCATGTCGGCCAGCGTCGAGCGGTTCCAGCCCGGAATCAGCGGTGCGGCCACGGCCATCACCAGCACGCCAACGCCCAGCGCCAGCGGCAGGCCGGCGCGCCAGCGGGTGCCTGTGCGCCGCCAGGCCGTCAGCATCAGAATGCCCCACAGCGCCGCCGCAGCCAGCAGCAGCGGCCACAGGCCCAGCGCGATCTCCCACAC
>MESD01000138.1:48057-55654 GCA_001770815.1 Burkholderiales bacterium RIFCSPHIGHO2_12_FULL_69_20 | reverse complement strand
CGCGCTTACGGCAGCCTCAGTGCCCGCGGCGGCCCGACCGGCGGCAACGGCGGCTTCATCGAGACCTCGGGCGGCTGGATCGATGCACGGCCCGCCACGGTGCGCACCGACGCGCCGGCCGGGCGTGCCGGCCGCTGGCTGATCGACCCCGACGACATCACCATCACCGACGACACCAGCGACGACCGCATCTCCGCAGGCCCCGACTTCAGCAGCACCGGCGACAACTCGCGGCTGAGCACCGCCACGATCCAGGCGGCGCTGACAGCCAACAACCACGTCAGCGTCACCACCGCGTCCGGTGGCGAGGGCAACGGCGACATCCTGGTCACCGGGGCCAACCTGCAGCCCACGCCCACCAGCGCGGTGAGCCTGACGCTCAACGCCATCGGCAGCATCACGATCGAAGGCTCGAGCATCACCAGCCTGGGCGCGCCGCTGTCGCTGCAGCTCAACGCCGGCACGCTGGGCGGCAACGTGGGCCTGGGCGACGGCAGCACCAACGGCGGCGCGGTGCGGGTGGTCTCGTCGAGCATCGACACCCGCGGCGGCGACATCGTCATCGGCGGCCCCAGCGTGCCTTGCGGCCCGGTGCTGGGCTGCGTGGCGGGCCGCAGCGGCGCGGTGGCCAGTTCGGCCAGCAGCCTGTTCGACGGCATCGCCATTCACAGCGCGGCGCTGAACGCCGGCGCCGGCCGCATCATCCTGAGCGGCCACAGCCTGGTCGGCTTCACCGACACCGCCGGCGTGGCGATCCGCGGCGAGAGCCTGCTGCAGGCGCGCGAGATCGACTTGCAGGGCTCGGTCGATGCCCACGGCTATGGCCTGCAGACCGGCGTGCTGATCGACGGCAGCGCACTCCAGGCCAGCCAGCGGCTGACGATCAACGGTGCGGCGCACACCACCACCTTCAGCGGCGCCAGCGTGCCCACGGGGGTGATGCTGCAATCGGGCAGCCAGCTGCGGATCGGCAACGCCGAAGGCAGCCCGACCGCGCTGATGACGCTCAACGGCGTGTCGCAGGTGGACACCAGCACCGGCACCGGCCAGCCGAACCAGACCGCCACCCTGGTCAGCGAATCACCGACGTCGACCTCCGGCATCGGCGTGAGCCTGGCCGACGGCAGCGTGCGGCTGCAGGCGCTGGGCGGTGCGGCGATCGAGGTCAGCGGCGCCGACCGCTCGCCCACGCCCGGCATCGGCCTGTATGTCGGTGGCGACGGCGAGAGCACCAGCATCGATGCCTCGCAGGGCAGCAAGCTGTCGCTGCAATCGGGCCAGGTGCTGCTGCTGAGCGGCGGCATCCGGGTGCCCGAGGGCGGGCTGTTCTCGCTGGACGCCGGCGGGCTGCTGCTGATCGAGGACGCCTCGGTCAGCGGCGGCGCTCGCGAGGTGCAGATCCACGCCGACCTGGTGAGCATCGGCGCCGGCGGTGGCCCCACCCGGCTGGTGTTCGGCGACAGCACCAGCGTCAACCTGCAGGCCCGGCAGTTCCGGCTGGGCATGGACGAAGGCAGCCTGTCGAACAACGAGGCCGTGCGCATCGATCCCAACGCGCCGACGACGCTGGCCGCAGCGGCGCCGCTGACGCTGTTGCCGCCGCGCCAGGCGCTGTCGGTCCAGCGCGCGCTGCAACTCAACCCGCCCGAGGCCAGCGCGGTGCTGGCCACCGGCGGCGCGCTGCACATCGCCGCCGACGAGGTGGTGCTGGGCTTCGATGCGGCGCTGCACTCGGCGGCCACCGGCACGGCCATCAGCCTGGGCGGCCTGGCGCCCAACAGCAACCTGACGCGCTTCGTCAACGGGGGCGGCAGCAGCGCGCTGTCGGCGCCCAACGGCCGCTGGCTGGTGCACGCGCAGGCTTCACATGCCGACGACGGCAATTTCCAGCCCGGCGGGCTGCAACCCGGCTTTCTGCAATACGGCGCGCTCAGCGGCGTGGCCACGCCGGCGCAGGGCGACAACGGCTTCCTGTTCGCCGCCACGCCGCAGCTCACGCTGCTGGGCACCGGCACCGTCGCCAAGGTGTACGACGGCAGCGACAGCGCCGACCTGGACACCGCCGGCCTGACGCTGGGCGGACTGCTGGCCGGCCAAACACCGGTGGGCGGACTGCGCTTTGCCGACAAGAACGCCGGCACCGCCAAGGCGCTGCTGCCGGCCGCCGGCCCCGGTGGCTTCACCGTGATCACCGCCGACGACACACCGGTGTACGGCTACGCGCTCGACACCGACCGGCTGCGTGGCAGCATCACGCCGCGCACGCTGCAACTGGCCGACGTGACGGTGGCCGGCAAGACCTACGACGGCAGCGCCGCCGCCACCGTGACCGGCTGGGCGCTGGCCGGCGTGCTGACCGGCGACGAGGTGCGGGTGCAGGCCGGCACCGGGCTGTTCGACGATGCCAACGTGGGCAGCGCCAAGCCGGTGGAAACCAGCGTGGCCAGCCTGGCCGGCGCCGATGCAGGCAACTACAGCAGTGCCGGTCTGAGCCGCACGGCCACGGCGGCGATCACCCCGGCCACTTTGGTCTACCAGGCCGATCCGGCGGTGGTGTCGCTGGGCCAGACCCTGCCCGCGCTGGGCGGCACGGTCACCGGCTTCGTCGCCGGCGAGACGTTGGCCAGCGCCACCGAGGGGGACATGTCCTTCCAGGCCGCACTGACGGACGGCGCCGAACCCGGCGTCTACGCGATCAACGGCGGTGGCCTCAGCGCCACCAACTACCGCTTCGTGCAGGCGCCGGGCAACCTGACCGCCTTCACGCTGCGCCCACCCGCGCCCACCAGCGTCGATCCGCAGATCAACCCCTTCATCACCCAGGCCGCGCTGGGCTGGGTGCTGCCCGGCGCACAGGCCACCGCGGCCGACAGCGGTCGCATGCTGGACGCGCTGTCGACGCTGCTGCCCGAGGGCGGCGCGCAGGCCAGCTTTGCCGGGCTGGACCTCGACAACCTGTCGGCCTCGTCGCTGGCCGCCGTGCTGGCCGCGCGCGATGCCTACAAGAAGACGCTGTTCCAGCAGGCCCTGGCCGAGCTGGAGCGCAACCCGGCTGCCGCCGATGCCGTGGGCTGCGCCACGCCGCAGCAGGCCGCCAGCGGCCAATGCCTGACCGTGGCGTCGATCAATCAGGGGCTGGACATCTCCAATGCACGGGTGGTCGAGCGTGCGCCGGTCACGCTGCCCGGGGCGGTGGTGGGTGCGGCGCCCGCCACGCCAACGCCCGCAACGGCACCCGCCGCTGCACCCGCCGCTGCACCGGCGCCACCCACCGCGGCCGCACCGCCCGCAGCGGGCCGCAGTGCGCCGGCGCCTGCCGCCGTGGCCGCGCTGCCGGCCGATACCCGCATCAACCTGCCCGCGCGCCGCGGCGTGGCACTGGCCACGCTGCCGCAGATCCAGCGCAAGATTGCCGTCGTCATCGGCATTGACCAGTACCGCGACAGCCGCATCCCGCGGCTGAGCAACGCGGTCAACGACGCCCGCGCGGTGGCCACGGCGCTGGAGACGCGGCTGGGTTACGAGACCCTGGTGCTCGAAGACGCCAGCCGCGCCACCATCTTCCGCACGCTCAACCAGCTGGCGGGCGCAGTGGGGCCGGCCGATTCGGTGGTGCTTTACTACGCCGGCCATGGCGAGCGGGTCGAAAAATCCGGCCTGGGCTACTGGCAGCCGGCCGACGCCGACGCCAGCCGGCCCGAAACCTGGATCGCCAACACCGACATCGACCGCGTGCTGCGCCAGCTGCCCGCGTCTCAGGTGGCGATGATCTCCGACAGCTGCTTCTCGGGCGGGCTGGTCGGCGGCGAGCGCATCCGCGGCGTGTCGGCGGCGCAAGACCCGGCCGGCCTGCTGGGCCGCCGCGCCGCGGTGGTGATGACCTCGGGCGGCAACGAGCCGGTGTTCGACAGCGGCCAGAACGGCCATTCGCCCTTTGCCTGGAGCCTGATGCAGGCCATGCAGCAGGTGGGCGGCTGGAAGCCCGGCAGCTCGGTCTTCGAGCAGGTGCGCTTCGCGGTGGCGCGCAAGCTGCCGCAGCGGCCGCAATACGGCGCCGCGCGCAATGCCGGCCACCAGACGGGCGCCGACTACCTGTTCGAACAGCGACAATTGCAGGCGCCGGTGAAGTGATGGTTTCCCATCCAAAACCGGTGCAACCCGGGCCCAGCCTGCCACGGTGTGGCGGCCGCCCCTGACCTGACGGAGCACGTCATGAACTTCCCCCTCGCCCCCCGCTTCATCGCCATCGCCCTGGCCATCGGCGTCAGCCCCTGGGCCGGCGCCCAGGACAACGCCCCGGCGCCGTTGCTCAACGCCGCCCAGGTGACCGAAGACGCGCTGGTCGACGCGCTGGCGCTCGACCCGCCCATGGCCGACGACGCCGCCAGCGGCGCCACCCGCGGCTTCCGGCCCGCGTCGCCCCGCGCCACCGGCTCCAGCTTCAGGCCGGCCAAGGCCGCCGCGCCGGGCAAGGCCAACCTGCTGATCACCTTCGCCACCGGCTCGGCCGACTTGACGGCCGAGACGCTGCAGGTGTTGCAGACGGTGGCGCGCGCGCTGCAATCGGACAAGCTGGCCGGCTTTGCCTTCCGCATCGAAGGCCATGCCGACCCGCGTGGTGGCGCCGACTACAACCTCAAGCTGTCGCAGGACCGCGCGCAATCGGTGGTGGCCTACCTGACCGGCAAGCTGGGCGTGCTGCCCGAGCGGCTGCAACCGGTGGGCAAGGGCAGCAACGAGCTGCTGAACCCGGCCAAGCCCGATTCGATCGAGAACCGCCGGGTGACCATCGTCACCACGCAATAGCTGGGCATACCCCCGAAGCGCCTGCGGCGCCCCCCCAGGGGGCGGCCCCGGCGGCCCGGCGATGCCGGTTCCGCGGCGCCCGCTGGATGGCTGCGCGCCGGCTTGCATCGTCTTGTCCACAGCGCAGCCTGGGCGGGTCAGCATCCCTAGAATGCTGGGCCTTGCCTCCCGGAGCCTGCTGCATGAACCGTCCCATCGACTCACCTGCAGCCGTCCTGGTCCCTCCGCAGGGTGATGGCCTGTCGGACGCCCCCACCACCGGCTTGATCCGCATCCGCGGTGCGCGCCAGCACAACCTGAAGAACCTCGATCTCGACCTGCGCACCGGCGAGATGACGGTGGTCACCGGGCCCAGCGGCTCGGGCAAGAGCAGCCTGGTGTTCGACACGCTGTACGCCGAAGGCCAGCGGCGCTATGTCGAGACCTTCAGCGCCTACGCGCGGCAGTTTCTCGACCGCATGGACCGCCCGGCGGTCGACCGTGTCGACGGCGTGCCGCCGGCCATCGCCATCGACCAGACCAACCCGGTGCGCACCAGCCGCAGCACGGTCGGCACGATGACCGAGCTGAACGACCACCTGAAGCTGCTGTTCGCCCGCGCCGCCCAGTTGTTCGACCGGCAGACGGCACAAGCCGTGCGGCACGACACGCCCGAGACCATCCATGCCGACCTGCTGGCCAAGGCCGCTGCCAGCGGTGATCCAAGGCTGGTGATCACTTTCCCGGTGGAGTTGCCGGCCACGGTGACGCCGGCCGAAGTCGAGCAATGGCTGTCGGCCAGCGGCTTCACCCGGGTGCAGGCCGAGCGCATCGTCAACCAGCGCAAGGTGCTGGACGTCGTGGCCGACCGGCTGCGTTTGGCCGGCGCCGACAAGATCCGCGTGGTCGAGGCGATCGAGCTGAGCCTCAAGCGCGGCAGCGGTCGCGTCAATGTTTATGCGCTGAAAGACGACGGCGAGGACGCCGACCTGTGGCGTTATTCCACCGGCCTGCACTGCCCCGACAGCGACCTGCGTTATGCCGATCCGCAGCCGGCGCTGTTCAGCTTCAACTCGGCCTTCGGCGCCTGCGAGGCCTGCCGCGGCTTCGGCCGGGTGATCGGCGTCGACATGGGCCTGGTGATCCCCGACCACCGCAAGACGCTGCGCAACGGCGCGATCAAGCCGATCCAGACCCCCGCCTGGAAAGATTGCCAGGACGACCTGCTGAAGTACGCCGGCGAGGCCGGCATCCCGCGCGACACCGCCTGGAGCCAGCTTTCGCAGGCCCAGCGCGACTGGGTGATAGCCGGCAACCCCCACTGGGCCGGCAACTGGAACAAGCAGTGGTACGGCGTGCGCCGCTTCTTCGGCTACCTGGAGAGCAAGGCCTACAAGATGCACATCCGCGTGCTCTTGTCGAAGTACCGCAGTTACACGCCCTGCGGCAGCTGCGGTGGTGCGCGGCTGAAGCTGGAGGCGCTGCAATGGCGGCTGGGCGACAAGGCCGATGCCGATGGCGTGATGCCGCCCGCCAGGCGCTTCATGCCGGTGGGCGTGGCCTGGTCGCGTGAGCAGCTCGAAGCGCTGCCGGGCCTGAGCCTGCACGACCTGATGCTGATGCCGATCGACCGGCTGCGGCGCTTTTTTGATGGCCTGTCCTTGCCGTCGACCATGCTCGACGAAGCGCTGAAGCTGCTGCTCGACGAGATGCGCACCCGCCTGCGTTACCTGTGCGACGTGGGCCTGGGCTACCTCACGCTGGACCGGCAGAGCCGCACGCTGAGCGGCGGCGAGGTGCAGCGCATCAACCTGACCACCGCGCTGGGCACCAGCCTGGTCAACACCTTGTTCGTGCTGGACGAGCCCAGCATCGGCCTGCACCCGCGCGACATGAACCGCATCGTCGAGGCCATGCACCGGCTGCGCGACGCCGGCAATACGCTGGTGGTGGTGGAGCACGATCCGGCGGTGATGCTGGCCGCCGACCGGCTGATCGACATGGGCCCCGGCCCGGGCGAGCGCGGTGGGCAGATCGTCTTCGACGGCACGCCCGACGCGGCACGCAATGCCGACACGCTGACTGGCGCCTACCTGGGTGCGCGCAAGCACGTGGGCATCGGGCTGCGCCGCTTCGTCAACGAGTCGACGCCCAAGCTGATCCTGCAGGGCGTGCGTGAGCACAACCTGAAGAACCTCGAGATCAGCTTTCCGCTGCAGCGGCTGACGGTCGTGACGGGCGTCAGCGGCTCGGGCAAGAGCACGTTGGTGCAGGACGTGCTGGTGCCGGCGTTGCTGCGCCACTTCGGCAAACCCACCGAAGGCGCCGGCGAGCACGATGCGCTGCTGGGCATGGATTGGCTGAGCGAGGCGGTGTTCGTCGACCAGAGCCCCATCGGCAAGACCGCGCGCAGCAACCCGGCCAGCTACGTCGGCGCCTTCGACGAGATCCGCAAGCTGTTTGCCTACGCGCCGCTGGCGGTGGAGCGGCACTACACCGCCGGCCAGTTCAGCTTCAACGCCGGCGACGGCCGCTGCCCCACCTGCGGCGGCTCGGGCTTCGAGCATGTGGAGATGCAGTTCCTCAGCGACGTGTACCTGCGCTGCCCCGATTGCGACGGCAAGCGCTTCCGCGCCGAGCTGCTGGAGGTCAAGCTCACCCGCGGGCCGTATCAGCTGAGCGTGGCCGACGTGCTGGAGCTGACCGTCGCCGAGGCGATGATCGTGTTCAGCGGCGACACCGCCGTCACCGCGCGGCTGCAGCCCATCGTCGACGTGGGGCTGGACTACGTGCGGCTGGGCCAGCCGGTGCC
>MESD01000138.1:44371-48034 GCA_001770815.1 Burkholderiales bacterium RIFCSPHIGHO2_12_FULL_69_20 | reverse complement strand
GCGGCGGTGAGGCCCAGCGGCTGAAGCTGGCGGGCTTTCTGGCCGATGCCGCAACGGGGCCACACCAGCCGGCGGCGGGCGGCGCGACGGGCCGCTCCCGAGCGGCGCCGCTCCCCTCGGGGGACGGGCCGCCGTATGGCGGCCCAAGGGGCCTGCGCAAGGGCACGCTGTTCCTGTTCGACGAGCCCACCACCGGCCTGCACTTCGACGACATCGCCAAGCTGATGCGCAGCCTGCGCAAACTGCTGGACGCCGGCCACTCGCTGATCGTCATCGAGCACAACCTCGACGTGATCCGCAGCGCCGACTGGATCATCGACCTCGGGCCCGAGGGCGGCGACGCCGGCGGTGAACTGGTGTGCTACGGCACGCCCGAGGACGTGAAGGCGCATGGCAGCTCGTTTACCGGCAAGGCGCTGCGCGACTACGAAAAATCGTTGGGCGTCAGCCTGACCGTCGAAGAAGGCCGGCCGCTGCAGCTGATCGCCAAGGCCCGGCGCGACGCGGCCCGGCTGGCCGCCGGCCATGACATCCGCATCGTCAACGCGAAGGAGCACAACCTCAAGAGCCTCAACGTCGACATCCCGCGTGGCAAGTTCAGCGTGATCACCGGCGTGTCGGGCTCGGGCAAGAGCACGCTGGCCTTCGACATCCTGTTCAACGAGGGGCAGCGGCGCTACCTGGAAAGCCTCAACGCCTACGCCCGCAGCATCGTGCAGCCAGCGGGCCGGCCCGAGGTGGATGCGGTCTACGGCATTCCGCCGACGGTGGCGATCGAGCAGCGGCTGAGCCGCGGCGGGCGCAAGAGCACCGTGGCCACCACCACCGAGGTCTGGCACTTCCTGCGCCTGCTGTGGGTGAAGCTGGGCACGCAGCGCTGCGTGCACGACGGCGCCGAGGTGCGGCCGCAGAGCGTGGAGAGCATCGCCGCGCAACTGCTGCGCGACCACCGCGGCCAGCATGTGGGCCTGCTGGCGCCGCTGGTGGTCAACCGCAAGGGTGTCTATACCGACCTGGCCAAGTGGGCCAAGGCGCGTGGCCACACCCATCTGCGGGTGGATGGCGAGTTCCTGAAGGTCGACCCCTGGCCGCGTCTCGACCGCTTCAAGGAGCACACGCTGGAGCTGCCGGTGGGCGATCTGGTGATCAGCCCGGCCAAGGAAGCCGAGCTGCGTGAGCTGCTGGCCAAGGCGCTGGATCTGGGCAAGGGCGTGCTGCACCTGCTGACGCCGCTGGACGGCCTGGCCGAGGCCATGGCCACGGGGGCGTCCACGGCCGGCATCGGCGGACTGAAGGTGTTCTCGACCAAACGCGCCTGCCCGCAATGCGGCACCAGCTACCCCGAGCTGGACCCGCGCATGTTCAGCTACAACAGCAAGCACGGCTGGTGCACCAGCTGCGTGGGCACCGGCCTGACGCTGACGCGTGAACAGCGCAAGGCGCTGGACGACTCGATCAAGGACGACGACCAGAAGGGCCGCGAGCAGAGCTTTCCGTCGGAAGAGACCGACGTCGAGGGCCTCAGCGGTGAACCCTGCCCCGATTGCGAGGGCTCGCGGCTGAACCCGATCTCGCGCAACATCCGCTTCGACGGCCACACCATCACCGCGGTGGCGCAGTGGGCCGTCGACCAGGCCCGGCAGTGGGCCGGCGACCTGGCCCTCGTTGGCCGCGACGCCGCCATCGCCCGCGACGTGGTGACCGAGATCCGCAGCCGGCTCGAATTTCTCGAAGAAGTGGGCCTGGGCTACCTGACGCTGGACCGCGCCGCGCCCACGCTGAGCGGCGGCGAGGCACAGCGCATCCGGCTGGCCGCTCAACTCGGCAGCAACCTGCAAGGGGTGTGCTACGTGCTGGACGAGCCCACCATCGGCTTGCATCCACGCGACAACGCGATCCTGCTGAAGGCGCTGGGCCGGCTGTCGAGCCAGGGCAATACCCTGGTGGTGGTGGAGCACGACGAGGACACCATCCGCCGCGCCGACCACATCATCGACATCGGCCCGGGTGCCGGCAAGCGTGGCGGCACCCTCATCGCGCAGGGCGTGGCGGCCGATCTGGCGAAGAACCCTGCGTCGGTCACCGGGCGCTTCCTGGCACATCCCTTGAAGCATCCGCTGGCGCCGCGGCGCATCGTCAACCGCGCCACCTACCAGCTGGGCCTCACCGGCGCCAGCCTGCACAACCTGCGCCAAATCGACATCCAGGTGCCGCTGCAGCGGCTGGTGGCGGTGACCGGCGTCTCGGGCTCGGGCAAGAGCACGCTGGCGCGCGATGTGCTGCTGGCCAACGTGCATGCCATCGTCGCCACCAAGGTCAGCAAGGCCGGGCGCGACGCGCTGGCCGCGGGCATCCTGCCGCCGCTGGTGGGCTGCACCGGGCTGACCGGCTTCGAACTGATCGACCGCGTGCTGGAAGTCGACCAGACGCCGATCGGCAAGACGCCGCGCAGCTGCCCGGCCACCTACATCGGCTTCTGGGACACCATACGCAAGCTGTTCACCGAGACGCTGGAAGCCAAGGCGCGGGGTTACGCGGCCTCGCGCTTCAGCTTCAACACCGGCGACGGCCGCTGCCCCGGCTGCGAAGGCCAGGGCCTGCGCACCATCGAGATGAGCTTTCTGCCCGACGTGAAGGTGCCTTGCGACCGGTGCCACGGCCAGCGCTTCAACCCCGAGACGCTGGCGGTGAGCTGGCGGGGCAAGAGCATCGGCGACGTGCTGCGTTTGGAGGTGGACGAGGCGGTCGACTTCTTCGCCAGCATGCCCAACATCGCGCACCCGCTGCAGTTGCTGAAGGACGTGGGCCTGGGTTACCTGACGCTGGGCCAGCCCAGCCCCACGCTGAGCGGTGGCGAGGCGCAACGCATCAAGCTGGTGACCGAGCTGAGCAAGGTGCGCGACGACATCACCCGCCGCGGCCTTAAAGCCCCGCACACGCTGTACGTGCTGGACGAGCCCACCGTGGGCCTGCACATGGCCGACGTCGAGCGCCTGATCAAGGTGCTGCACCGGCTGGTGGCCGGCGGCCACAGCGTGGTGGTGATCGAGCACGACCTCGACGTGATCGCCGAGGCCGACTGGGTCATCGACCTCGGACCCGAGGGCGGCACCGCGGGTGGCACGGTGGTGTGTGCCGGCCCGCCGGAGCTGTTGGTGGCGCAGGGTACGCACACCGGCGTGGCGCTGGCGCCGGTGCTGGCGCGGTCGTAAGCCCTGACCCGGCGATCACCGCCAGCGTACCCGCCAGGCCGGTGTCGGGGTGGCCGGCGGAGTGAATAAACAAACTCCTGAACGGAGCCGGCCACCCCGGCGCCGGCCTGGCTCGCGCCGGCTGTGCTTCACTGCAGCGAAGCAGCCGACCGCCCGCCCACCGCCGCCAGCTCGGCAAACCACAGCGCCGCCACCGCGCTGTCGCTGTCGGGCAGTTCGCTCACCGCCAGGCCCTGGCGCAGCGCCCAGCTCGACTCGAACCAGCCGCAGGCGCGAGCATCCGGTTCGGCGGCAAGCGCTTCGGGTGCGACATCGATGGCATTGCCCGCGGCTTCGGCCGCCAGTGCCAAGGCCGAGCGTGAGGGCAGTGCGGTGCTGACGGGGTGGTTCATGCGGGCCTCCGTGAGGTGCGGGTGCTGGGGATCAGATGGCGCTCATCTTCGCCATCGCT
>MESD01000138.1:39017-44337 GCA_001770815.1 Burkholderiales bacterium RIFCSPHIGHO2_12_FULL_69_20 | reverse complement strand
CCGAAGCCGCAGGTCCCCACCTGCGGCCTGACTGACTGAAGCGCTACGGCATGGGGCGCAGCTTCCTGCCCGGATCGTTGATGACCATCCACGGACCGGACCAAGGCCAACTGGACAAAATCCACTCGTCCAACGGCGTGAGATAGAACCCGTACCAGACCAGCCGACTGGGAAGACCGTAGCCGGGCACTTGGTACGCGGGCCCCGACTCGGGATTCAAGCTGGGAACCGCAGGGTAGTTGCGACCAGGTGTATTGACCCGCGTTGCAGGAACCCACACTCGGCCGTCAGGCAACTGCCGCCGACAGTATGGCAACAGGTCGTGCCGATAGATGGCGCCGGCTTCCAAAAGCTCATCGCGCAGTGCCCCATCGGGCAAAGTAACCAATTCGCCGTCCAGATATTTATTCTGGTCAACAAATACGGTTCCGGAAACCTTGTAGGTGGGCACCGAATATCCTTGAAGTCAGCGCATGACTGCGCCGTTGTAGACCTCGACGCCGATAGCCGAGTCCGGGTCCTTGCGGATGTCCATGACCCTGGCCCTGACGCCCTGGTCGGCCTGTATCGCGATCCGAACCACACCGCCGACATTCACCTTCGACTGGTCCCCCTGCAAGGCGACGACGCGCGCCATCTTGCCCGGCCGGTTCAACTCGTCGGCGAACCCTTGCAACGATCCGACCGAGGAGGACGCCGGCCTTGCTTTGGCGGCGCTGGTCTGCGCGGGCGGCGGTTCGTTCTCGGATGGCCTCTTGATGTCGATGTCCGGCAGCAGCTTGGTGACGAGCCAGTTGTCCTTGCTGGTGAGCCAGGCCGGCATGGCGTCGCGAAGCTGGTAGAGCTTCTCGATCACCTTGTCCCAGTGCATCACCAGCAACGGCAGTGCAGCAATGAGCGCCACCACGGCGGCCAGAATCCAGGTCATCGGATTGGCCCATGCTGCCGCGCTGAGTGCAGTCATCGCCGATGCCACGCCCAGCAGCGAGCCCACGAGCTGGACACTCATCAGGCCGGCAATCAAGGCGATGACGTTGGGCCAGCCCCCAAGCGCATCCACCACACGCCCAGCGGCGCCAACGAACCAGACCACAGCGGCTGTCACGCGCTTGAAGCCCTCCAAGAATCCGGGCAGCGCCGCCACCACATCGTCGACGAACTTCTTGACCTTGGATGCGATCAACTCGCGATTCGCGACGGTCCATTTGACGATGCGCTCGACGATGCCTTGCAGCACCGGCGCCACTGACCGCAGTGCATTCGCGACGGCGCCGAAGACCACCAGGCGCATGCGGTCCCAACTGTCGTTGAACTCGGTCATCGACTTGATAGTTTCATCGCTCAGGACGACACCCAGCCGGCGCGCTTCGGCGTACAGCTTGCGCATGGCCGCGCTGCCGCCGTTCAACATCTGGATCATGCGATAGCCAGGCCTGCCCAGCAGCTCGGTGCTGAGCGCGACCTTCTTGTTCGCGTTCTGCCCGGCATCACCCACCGCATGGAACTTGTCGGCGATCTTCTCGAACACCTGGCCGGCGTTCATCGTCCGCAAGTCCTGCATGCTCACGCCAGCACGCGAAAACGCGGTTTGAAGCTCGCTCGATCCGTCGCGCGCCGCCGCCATCTGCTTGTTCAAGAACACCAGCGAGGCGGCCATTTCGTCCTGACTGCTGCCGCTGAGCTGAGCTGCATAGCCCATCTCCTGAAACACCTGCGGCGTCATGCCCAGGCTCGCGGCCGCATCGTTGATCTGGTCGACGGCGTCGGACACCTTCTTGAAGCCGAACAGACCGGTCCCCACCGCAGCAGTGACCGCGGCGGATGCCCGCACGAGGTCACCCAGGATGGTTCGCACCTTGCCCAGCGCAGCGCGAACACGATTCGCCGGCTCAGTGAGCTTGTCCAGATTGCGGTTGATGGCGCGGATCGGGGCGGTTGCCCGATCCAGCGCTTCAATGACGAATGAGAGCTTCAGCGAACTCATGTCAGGAATAGACCCGTCAGCATGGCTGCGACAAGGAGGCCGAGAATTGGCCACGCAATCAGTAGGACACCTCTGCCGGCGTCCCACGGTATAGACGAGAGCTGGCGGCCTGTCACAGTCCACATGGCCACATCAACAAGACCTGTCACCCACGGCCAGAGCACAAGCGTGGCCACCGCCACCGCCACCAACCCGGAAAGCCATTCGCTCAAATTGCCCTGGGTCGACCGAGCTTCCATAGCAGTGCGTTGAACCGGCTTCAACGGCCGTTCACCAGGCGGTTGATGCGGTCGATCTGCCGATGCCACGCCATCAGTTCCTCAGCGTCCATTGCCATCATCTCGCTGAACTGGAACTTGAAGGTGTATGCGATGTCGGCCATCACATCCCGCCAATTGGCAGGGCAGACCCCATAAAACCCGCGGCCACCTGAGAGACCTCCGTCAGGTCTTGGGCGTCGAGCCGGTCATACGTGGCTGGGGGGATGCTGCAGGCGCGGCACACGATGACCTTCAACGCCTCGCCCTGGCCCTTGCTGGCGGCGTTGGCAACGGCGGTCAGGTCGGCACCCGTGAGGCGGCGCAGCGTCAGGTGGGTGATCGCTTCGATCACCGATCCATCGACGGACTTGAGTTCCAGGCGATGGCGAAGCGGGTATTCATCGCCGGCCTGCCAGACGCGCGGCGCGGCGTCAGCGACGGCGGTTTCCTGGTTGCTGATGTCGGGCATGGTGGTCCTTCGGATGCTGCGCGTCAGTTCGCCGGGACCACCGTATGCCCGAGCAACGGCTCGGCCGTCTCGGCGTCCAGGTCGATCGTTTCGCCGATCTCGTAGCGCTTCTCGACCACCACGCCGTTGACCAGACCCCCATGATGCAGGGGGCTGACGACCCGATAGGTCTTGATCGACGAGGACAGGACAGAGAACAGGGTCTTCGGCGTGGTGCCGGGATTGATGGGGGTGATGCTCACGGTGTGATCCCTTCGTTGACTACGCTTCTTCAAGCGCCTTGATTGAGTTGTCGTCGATCAGGGCGATCAACTCGGCTTCCGTCGCGCGAAGCTTCACCAACTCCGCATCGATCGTTTCGATCCGACCCAGACGTTCGGACATGGGTTGTTGCTCGGGCCAGTCGACGCCGGCCACGAACGCTTTCAAGTCGGCCTTGATCGACTCGCCCAGCACCGCACAGATGGCAGGTCCGTCGACAAGCAACCCCGAATCGTTCGTCGTGTTCGGCAGCGATGCCATGAGGAACGGCAGTGCGACCATGCCGAAGCTGGCCTCGCCGCTGGCCACGGCCTTGAGGGCTGCCCACGTGAACTGCCGCGGGTCGAAGTGCATGAGCGGTCGCGTGCGCTTGTCGTGCTGCCAGGCGAACAGCATCGCCATACGCCGCTGCCGCCCTTCGCTGGCGAAGCGGTCGACCTCGGCAAAGATCGCGGCGATGAACTCCTCACGCGTCCCCTGGTGCAAGTGCAGGTCGCTGCGCTCGCGCTGCAAGCGCGCGATGTTGCCCTGCACATCCATGAGGGTCCGCGTGGCCTTCGCGTACTGCTCTTTGTAGGCCGAGAAGCCCTTCTTCAGGCTCCCGGCAACGTCCTTGATTTCCATGATGGTCCTTGGTGGGTGGATCAGCGCTGCACAGGCGGCGCCGGTGGTTGCTGCGCCCGCATGAGCTTGCGATGGCACTGCAGGATTCGATAGACGGTCGACACCGTGATTCGAAACTCAAGTGCCAACGCGGCTTGGTTGTTGCCGTTGAACTTCTCGACGACCTGGCGATGCAGCGCTTCGGTATGGCCCTGCGCGTTCTTCGGGAAGTACAGGAGCTGGCCGCCGTAGGCATCGGCCACTTTCGCGCACAGATCGTCGGATGCCGCCTTCGCACGCTCGGCCGGCACGCCTTCGGAAGTCAGAAAGTCACTCACCAGGTCAACCAGGTACATCAGCACTTCCAGCGCGTGCCTGTGACCCCTCGTGTACGCCATGTTTCGCCGCCGTGAAATGAAAACAGCCCCACTCTATGGAGCGGGGCTGTTGCTGATGATTCGCGCGTGCGAAAACTACCAGCGCCGTACGGACGGGCGGGCTACGGGACCGACTGTGGGTCTGCGGTATTCGACAACGTCGATGCCCAACTTGGTCAGCGTCCAGGCCGGCCCCCGCGCCTCGGTGTCGACGGTCGCCAGCCCGTAGGCCTCCAGCACCTTGCCCGCCAACTCAACCTCCGCATCGGTGACGGCAGGATAGCCAGTGGCCAGCACAGATCGCACGACGAGGCCGGATGCACTGCCCGGGCGCGACACGTTGAGGCAAACCAACATCAGCCACAGCACCGAGCCGGCGCGCTCCTCTGCCGGGTCCTGCGCAAACTGCGCGGGCTGGATGTCGGTCTCCACGGTCAACATGCTATTGCCCGTCACCATCGCTGCGTTCATTGGTCCGCCTCCTGTTCGTCCCGCACTTCGCGCTGGCGCGCAACCATGCGCTTCAAGCCTTCGATGGCCTTCTGCGCTCGCACCACGTCCATGAAGCGGATCGCGGAGACGTGGTACTTGTTTTCGACCCAGCGCGTCAGCGCGGCTTCGTCGGGCCGCCCCAGCCACTGCGCCCACAAGCCCCGGATGTAGGCAAGCTGGGCCGCTGTAGCCATGCCGAAGCGCTCGCTCAGCGGCTCAGGCTTTGCCGGCGCCGCCCCGGGCTGGCCCTTGAAGCCGCTGCGTTCGAAGCGCGCCATGAGCGCAAGGAACCCCGCTTCGGTCAGGTCCTTCGAGCTGGCGACACCGGCCACGTCGCGCAGGATGGCGCGATACAGGTCCTCGTCAAGCCGCAATTCGCGCCGCGCAACATGGATCAGCGCGATCTTGTCTCGGCTCAGGCCGGCCCGCGCCGGCTTGGCAGCCTTGCGAGTGCGTTTGAGGCCGTTCGAAACCGCGTGTGACGCGTTCGAGCGGGGCGAGGTGGCACCTGGGTAGCTGCGCGCCACTTCGCGGGCTCCTGGGCTGATCTGGATGACGTTCATTTGCTCCCCCCGATCGTGGGCACTGCCGGGCCAGGGGCGGCACGGTCGAGCATTTCGGCGCAGCGCTGCAACAGCGCAGCGCTGACAGGCGGCAGCACCAAGGACACGGGCACCTCGAAACGCCGGGCCAGGCCAACCAAGCCGGCCAACGCCACCATGTCCTGTTGCGGCCCGGGGAATCGAGCCCGGTCCGGCGCGAGCCGGTCAACGACTGCGAACAACCGGGTCAGGTTGGAATACAGATTGTCGGGAGGTAGCGCGTTGGCAATCGCCATGATCCTCGGCGGCTCACTCGGCAGCAGCTTGCCAAT
>MESD01000138.1:23889-39007 GCA_001770815.1 Burkholderiales bacterium RIFCSPHIGHO2_12_FULL_69_20 | reverse complement strand
CGGTCGAGACGTTCAGACAGTTCGATCAAGTTCATGATTCACCCCCCAGGTTGCGCCACGCCGCGTGCAGTGCGCGCAGATCGACCGCGCTGCCGTCCTGCCTGGCAAACATGCTCGCCTGCCGCAGCGTGTGCGCCAGGCCCCTCAGACCACCCGGCAGCGTTGCCACCTGGTGCGCCCATTCGCGTTCCCGTTCACCGTCGACGCCAGATGCCGTCAGGATGGCATCGGTGTCGCTGCGGGTCGGCGTGCCCACGCGCAGCCGGAACGCAACGCGGCTGAACAGTTGGGCGAATGTCGCCTTGCGGTTGCCACCGGTCAGCCGGGCAAAGACCGACTCGTTGCCCACCATCGCCAGGCCCACGCCCGAGGCATCGTGGATCGACCGCAGCTCTTCGAGCGCCGGTGTGCCGATGTGCTGTGCTTCGTCGACCACCAGCAGCCCGCGTGTGCCAGTCATGCGCCGCACGATTTCGCCCGCGTAGGCGCTCGGCCTGTTCGGGATGTCGCGCAGTTCCAGCGCGTTGGCCACGCCTTCGAGCATGGCCATCAAGCTCGACGTGGCCGGCGTCGCTGTCACACGCCACACGTTCGGGTTGTTCTCGGCGTAGCGCTTCACGGCCGTCGTCTTGCCCAGCCCCGCGCCGCCGTAGATGACGGCGATGGCGCCCGCATCCTGGGCGAACAGCAGCGCGTCTTCGACTGCCTGGTTGGCGCTGGTGTCCACCCACGCCGAAGCCGTGGCGCCAGACAGCGCTGCGCCGGCCTGGCGGTTGGCTTCCCATGTGGCCACCTTGTCGGCGATGGCGGCATCGCTGCCCTGATAGCGCCCACTCAACCACTGCGACAGCGTCGAGCTGCTGATGCCGATTTCGCGGGCGATCGCGGCTTGCGATGCCTTGCGCTTGTCCATCGCCGCGCGCACCACGCCGCGCAGGTCCTCGCTCTTGTCAGCGGGCACCTTGCCTGCCTCGGTTCGTTCATCCATACAATCACCTCGCTTGGTTGGCAACCCTTTTCGTTCCACCGGTGGGGGCTGCCGGTTGCGCACGCCGCGCGATGCTTCTACATCGCGCGGCACCTTCATCGGGCACCGGCTGCGCGCCGGTCCCATCCTTCGTTTTCCTCTTCTTCGCGGGCGCGTTTGGCACGCACTGCGGCGCCCAGTCGGCCGGCGATGGCGTAGTCCTCGGATGCCTGCTGTTCAGGGCTTGGGCTGACGCCGCGCCGCTTCGGCGTCACCAGCTCGGCCACCCTGGCGCCTTGTGATGGCGCGTCGCCGGCCTGCGGTGCAATCGGCATCGGGCCGCGCGGGGCGTCCCACCGTCCGGCCTCCGCCTGGTCGGCCAATGCCTTTGCCTGAACCTTCGTCGCCTTCTTGAACGCGTTGCGCGAACGCTGGTGTGACTTCGCGGCTTCCTGGTCGCGGAACCCCGACTTGACGTAGAGCGCCGCCTCGCAGAGAAACCGGTCACCGTCGTACACGGCGACCGGCGTGCTCGCGTCGTCGGGGTCATAGCGCGCGGTGAAGGGTCCACGGCTGGGCAGCTTGGCCAGCGCTTCAGTCCAGTAGCGGTTGCCCAGCACCGTGACGCCGTGGTCGGCGTCCAGCATCTTGTTCTCGGCCGTCAGCATGCACAGGCGGATTTGCTCGGCCGTCGGCGTGCGCACGACTGCCGACTTCATCAGTTCGTCGTAGACATCGCCCGGGCTGCGCCCGTCCATGCTGTCGCCGCGATGGCCGCGCGCGTTGTAGGCCTCGATGTCTTCAGTGACTGCCGCCAGGTAGGCCGCCAGCGGGACAGCCTTCTTCGGATCGAACTCTTCGGGCTTGTCCAGCGGGTCGGCGCCGCAGTAGGCCCCAGCGAACTCGGCCCGCTTGTCGGTCTCGCTGATCGTGCGCCAGAAGCTTTCGATCGGCTTGGCTTGACCGTGGCCCGGCGTCGCCCACACGACATCGATGTTCAGCAGCGTTGTCACGCCCGGCATGTCGTCTTCGTTGACCTTGAAGCGGTAGCGGTTGGGCTGGCCCCCGGTGATTTCCTTGCTCGCGTAGGCCCGTCCGTTGTCGAGCAAGAACTCGCGCGGCAGCGCCTTCGACCTGGTCATTGCATCGCGCAACGAAGAACGCACGAGGGGCGTGTTCTCGGTCTTGCCGACAGCCCAGCCAAGCGCCTTGCGTGAACGGACATCCAGCCAGAACATGAGGAGCGGACGCCGCACTTCACCATCGGGAAAGACAGTGAACAGGTCGGCCTTGCGCCCGTCACTGACCCACAAGCCATGCACCGGCAACGTCGAGTAGTCGCGCTCTTGGGCGGGGTACAGCCGTTCGAGTGCGTCCTCGCCCTCGCGCATCAGCACCACCACCGTGTTCGGAATTTCCTTGTCGATCCGGCGCTTGATGGTCTTGATGCTCGGCAACTCACCCCAGCCGCGTCGGCCGGCTTCGCGCTGCGCGCGGCGACAGACCGCGGTCAACGTCGGCTTCGACTGCACCAGCCATTCGCTCCTGATGTAGTCCCATGCGTCGGGGTGCAGCTCGGCTTCGGGCGCGCCCTGGCAGCCGTAGTCCGAGGCCAGCAGCAGCGGCCAGTCAGCCGGGCGCTGGTTCTTAACCTTCTTGGCCCAGCGCCGAACGGTCGAAGTGCTTTCCCCGGCCTCGGTCGCCGCCGTAGCGAAGGCTTCCATCTTCGGCCGGTCGGACTTCAGCAGCGCATCCAGCCGGCGCAGCGCCTGCGCGCGCCGCTCGGCCTCATCGCGCATGCTGCGCGGCAGCCGTTCCCAGCGCTCGCGCGCCTCGCGCCACTCGGCAGGGTTCAGCGGCAGCGGTTCTATCGGGTCTTCGCGTCGGCGAATGCCGGCCTCGCGCGCCACCTGGCGGGCGAGCTGCTCTTCAAGGTTCAGCGCCTCAAGGCGGGCGCGTTGTTCGGCAGCGGTCGGCGCCTTGATCTGCTCGCGCCAGTAACGGGCCTGCGCGTCGGCGGGCAGGCTGTCCAGACTGATGCGGTATTCACTGCCGCCCATGCCGGGCATGCGTTCGGCCGAGTAGCGTCCGCTCGATGCATGAAGCCGCACCGTCCGGACAGCCGCGCCCGTGAGGGCAGCGACTTCAACGACGGGCAGCATGGCGCGCATCAGGGCCTCAGGATTTCGCTTGCTCAGCGAGCTTCATCGGAACCGTGAGCATGTCCGGCCCGGCGATCTCGCCATCCTTGAGGCCGAGCTTGACGGCTATCGCATGGCTTTCGCCGAAGTTGCCCTTCGACCGTCCGCGAAGCACATCCGACACGTCCTGAGGACTGTGACCATTGGCGCGAGCCCAAGCCGACATGGTGATGCCGTGGCGGCGAAGCTCATTCCTGACTTGTTCGGCTTTCGACATTCGAGTAGGCTCCTGATCCATTCGGGACGCACTGGGGCGATCATGGAGTCTAATTTGTACAACGTCAAGTCCTCGCATGGCGGAAACATGGAGTCCGCGGGCGCCAGGCTCAAAGCTGAGCGCCTCCGTGTTGGAATGTCACAACAGGACTTAGCCAACCACGCCGGCATTCATCGGCAGACTCAGGTCAACTACGAGCGAGGCCCAAGGCCTCCGCCTTCGGACTACCTAGAGGCCATCGGCCAAATCGGCCTTGATGTCGAATATGTGGTGACGGGGTATCGGCCGGCAGAAGGCAAGCAAGCGCACCAGGCGAAGAACGCCCTATTGGTGATGCTGTTGGGCGCGCTTGGATACCAAGATGTCGAGGCTCATATTCGTGAGGCCGTGAACATTTGGAACGACGCCAAACCAGGGCCGGGAATGGAAGGACTGGCGGGCCGATTGGTCGGTGACGGTCCGACCGTCAAATTGATTCGAGACAGCGCGGATAACCTCGATACCGATTTGCTGATCGAAGCACTGTCTGCCGCAGAAGAAGTCTTGGCAAAGGGCTCGAATGAGACGGTGACTAAGCGCGCCATACTCGCCTGCGAGCTATATCGGTCGGCAAAGCGGTCGGGCGCAATCGACCATGGCCTGGCCAAGACACTGGCGGCCCTTGCCGACTAGGTCGGCAAGACTGCCACCGTTGCCGACGTTGTTTGCCGACGTTGGCCCCTTTTGCCGACGTTGGCGTTCCGATCGGCTGCGATCAGAAGCCCGATTCCAGGCCCTTCAAACGGTCCGTGACGCCCGGTAGAACGGGCTTTCAGCGCCGCCAACACCGCCAGCCCATGCGGTAGGCTCCTGGCACTCTAAGCCGGCCATTCCCAGGACAAACGGTTTGCAAACTCTGAGACCCGCCGTCGCTCCCGCGCCAGCTTGGACACCTCAGTTAAACCACTGCAGAATCAACCGCTTAGCGGCGTTTTGCCCGCTCCCCATCCCGCCCGGTTTCGCCTGGTCCCGGCTCTTCCCGCGCCACTCCCCACTTTGCAGACCGTGTGTCCCCCGTCACGGCGCACACCATCACCCGGTGGATGGTGCGAAGGGGGCCCACCCCTCCCCCCCACCGAAGGGGGACGGGCTGTGTCACCATCCCTCACCGCCAACCCGCCATCACACCCAATACCTCGTGCCATGTGTGGCCGCTACGTCATCGCCTACGACCCGCAGACGCTGGTCAGCGGCTTCAGCCTCACCCGCATCCAACCCTTCGACCGGCGCTTCAACGTGGCGCCGCAGTCGACCGTGCCGGTGGTCTACGAGACGCGCGAAGGCGAGCGCGTGGCCGAGCTGATGCGCTGGGGCCTGGTGCCGCACTGGGCCAAGGACCTGTCGATCGGCGCCAAGCTCAACAACGCCCGCAGCGAAGGCATGGCCGACAAGCCCTCGTTCCGCCAGGCGGTGCGGCGGCGGCGCTGCATCCTGCCGGCCAGCGGCTTCTACGAATGGCAGCCGGTCACCGGCGCCGATGGCAAGCCGGCCAAGCAGCCGTACTTCATCAGCCCCACGGGTGCGCCGTTCTTCGCGATGGCCGGCTTGTTCGAGGCCTGGCGCGCGCCGGCGGCGGCGACTGAATCCAGTGACATCCATGCCACGGCCGACGGCGACTGGCTGCTGACCTGCTGTGTGATCACCACCGCGGCCAATGCGCTGATGGCGCCCATCCACGACCGCATGCCGGTGATGCTGGCGCCCGAGCACTGGGCCGCCTGGCTGGCCCGCGGCAACACCGATGCGGCCAGCCTGCCGGCGCTGATGCAGGGCCTGCCCGAAGTCGCGATGCAGGCCTGGCCGGTGGCCCGCGCGGTGGGCCGGTCCAGCGCCGAAGGGCCGGCGCTGATCGAGCCGCTGCCGGTGCCATCACCGCCGCCGGCAAATTGACGATGCCCCGCCGGGCGGCCCGGCGCGCCACAGCGGCTATGCTCGCCGGCCCGATGCGCCAACGCACCCTCTCCATCGCCCTGGCCCTGTTGCTGCTGGTCACGCAGCAACTGGGCCTGCTGCACCTGCTGTCGCACCTGGCGCCGCCGGCCGGCCATGGCGTGGTGCTGCAGGCGGCCGACCGGGCGCCGGCGCACGCCGACACCGCCGGCAACGACGCCGCCGACGCGCTGTGCCAGGCCTGCCTGGTGCTGGCCACACTGGGTGCGGCCACGCTGCCGACGCTGCTGCGCTGGGTGGCGCCGCGGGCGGTGTTTGCGGCACCGGCCCGCCCGGCGCTGCCACCGCCGGCCACCACGGCCGGTGTGCCCTACCTGGCGCGCGGGCCGCCCGCTTTCCTGGCTTGACCTGACCCGCATTGCCTGCCCGCTGCGCGCCCGATGGCCGCGCCGGGCCGGCCCGTCATCTCATTGCAGGAACCTCATCCATGAACCCGACCTTCTCGGGCGCCGGCCGCTGCGCCCCCGCCCACCCTCGCCTGTCCCCCCTGACCCGCACACCCCTGGCCTGGGCCCTGGTGGCCAGCCTGGCCTCGGCCAGCCAGGCCCAGACCATCACCGCCGCCCCCGCCACCGTGGTGGTCACCGGCAACCCGCTGGGCAGCGAAGCCCTGACCCAGCCCAGCGCGGTGCTGGCCGGCACCGGCCTGGCGCTGCGGCGCACCGGCACGCTGGGCGATACGCTGGACGGACTGCCCGGCGTGGCCGCCACCGGCTTCGGCCCGCAAAGCAGCCGGCCGGTGATCCGCGGATTGGACGGCGACCGCATCCGCCTGCTGGACAACGGCGGCGCCTCGGCCGATGCGTCGAACCTGAGCTTCGACCACGCGGTGGCGGTCGACCCGCTGGTGCTCGAACGCATCGAGGTGCTGCGCGGCCCGGCGGCGCTGCTCTACGGCGGCAATGCCACCGGCGGCGTGGTCAACGTGCTGGACAACCGCATCCCGCGCGAAGCGCTGCGCGGCCTGGGCGGCCGTGCCGAGATCCGCCTGGGTGGCGCCGCGCGCGAGACCGCGGCGGCCGCGCTGCTCGAAGCCGGCGCCGGTGGCCTGAACTGGCATGCCGACGTGGCCGGCCGCCGCAGCGAAAACCAGCGCACGCCGGCCTTCACGCCGCTGGTCGACGGCGCGGCCGGCCCCGAGGCGCGCGAGGTGGCCAACAGCGCCGGCCGCAGCGAATCCGGCGCGCTGGGCGTGTCGTGGGCCGATGCGCGCGGTTTTGCCGGCATGGCGATCGACAGCCACAGTAACCACTACGGCGTGGCGGTGGAGCCCGACGTCCTCATCCGCCTGCGGCGCGAGCGGCTGCAGCTGGCCGGCGAGCGGCGCGCGCTGGGCGGCTGGTTCTCGGCGGTGTCGGCGCAGGCCAGCCATACCCGCTACCAGCATGAAGAGGTGGAAGGCAGCGGCGCGGTGGGCACCACCTTCAAGAGCCGCGGCCACGAGTTGCGCCTGCAGGCCACGCAATCCGCGTCAACCGTGCTGGGCGGCACGCTGCGCGGTGTGCTGGGGCTGCAGACCGAGCGGCTGGATTTCTCGGCGCTGGGCGACGAGGCCTTCGTGCCCGGCACGCAAAGCCGCCACCAGGCGCTGTTCACGCTGCAATCGCTGGCGCTGGGCGTCGCCACGCTGCAGGCCGGTCTGCGGCTGGAGCGCGCCACGGTGGATTCAGCCGGCGACGCGCCCGACGCCGCCGAACCGCGCTTCGGCGCCGCCGCCTCGCGCCGTTTCTCGCCGCGCAGCGGGTCGCTGGGCCTGGTGGCGCCGCTGGGCGGTGCGGCCTCGGGTTGGCAGGCCAGCGCGTCGCTGGGCAGCACCCAGCGGGCGCCGGCCTACTACGAGCTGTTCGCCAACGGCCTGCACGTGGCCACCGGCGTCTACGAGCAGGGCAACGCCGACCAGCAGCTCGAGCGCAGTCGCCACCTCGAACTGGGCCTGCAATGGCAGCGCGGCGCGCACAGCCTGCGTGCGGCGGCCTTCAGCACCCGCTTCGCCAACTACATCGCGCTGGATGCCACCGGCGGCAGCGTGACCGTCGACGATGAGGACGGCGGCAGCATCGATGTGCCGGTCTACCGCTTCCTGGGGGTGCCGGCGCGGCTGAACGGGCTGGAGATCGAGGGCCGCACCCGGCTGGCCACCGCCCCCTGGCAGCTGGACGCCAGCGCCAGCGCCGACGCGGTGCGCGGCACCCAGCGCGCCAGCGGCGAGCCGCTGCCACGCATCACTCCGCTGCGGCTGCAACTGGGCCTGGAGGCGGCGCAGGGCGCCTGGCGCGCTGGCATTCAGCTCAAGCATGCGGCGCGACAGACCCGGGTGCCGAGCACCGACGTGGCCACACCGGCGTCGACCCTGGTCGACCTGTGGGCCAGCTGGCAGCAGCGGCTGGGCGCCACGGCCGACGCGCTGTGGTTCGTCAAGCTCGGCAACCTGGGCAATACGCTGGCCTACAACGCCAGCGCGTTGCGCACGGCGCGCGGTTTGTCGCCCGCGGGCGCGCGGGCACTGCAGGCGGGTGTGCGCATCGGGTTCTGAGCCCCAAGGCCGGCAGGAGCCGGCCGTCCCCCGCGGGGATCAAGCCAAGTGGCAAAGCCACGTTTGCTTGAGAGCGCCCAGGGGCGGACGCGTGAAGCATGCCCGCCGACGCCGTGAAGCCGGACAACTGGCGGGTCTGCACCCGCCAGTTCAACGCTTGGCGGGCCGGCCCGCCCGGGTAGGCTGCGCAGCATGAGCGATCCGCGCCCACCCTCCCGCCCCGGCCGATCCTGGCAACGCACCCGCCCGAGCCCGCTGCCCGACACGCCGGTGGTGCCGGCCAGCCAGCGCCAGCAACCGCCGCTGCAGGAAGTGATCAACGGCCTGGATGCGCGCGAGCTGGAAGGTGAGACGGTGTTCGACCAGCTCTTCGGGCCGACGCCCCCGGCCCCGCGCTGAGATTCGCACGATCAGCGCTTGGCCGCTGAGGCCGGTGCGCCCTCAGGCGGCTTGGGCAGCACGGGCTGCGTGCAATCTGCCCAGGCCGCCGGCATGGCATTGGGCAGTGCCGGATCGATGCGCAGCAGCCAGCGGTTGGCCGGCCCGACGCCCTGCAGCAGGCGCTGCAGGCCGCTGGGCTCGCTGGCCTGCACGGTGATCTCGACCTGCACCGGCAGGGTGCAAGGCGGCCACAGCCGCAGCGGCAGCTCGGCGGGCCACCAGCGCGGCGCGCCCACCAGCATCTGGCCGGGCGCCAGTGACAGGGCCTGGTCCTCGCCCTCGGTGCGGATCGTCCACCCCGGCGCCCCCGCCGCGGCGTCGGCCGGCGGGTTGACGCGCACCGTGCGCACCACCAGCGTCTGCTGGCTGCGGTTGAGCAAGGCCACATGCACGCCGGCGGCCAGCACCTTCTGATCCTCGCGGTCGCCATCACGGCCGACCAGGTACCAGTTGGCGGTGAACGGCGCCGGCGTGGCACAGGCGGCCAGCAGCAGCGGACAGACCAGCAGGGCCAGGCGCTGCGCTGCGGCAGTGGCCTGCGCGCTCTCTGGGGTACCTTCGTGCTGCGCACTGCGGAATTCGCCCTTCGGGCGGCCGGGCGGGCTCATGGCCGCCCCCCGTCGATCGAAGTGCCCCGCACCGGCAGGCGCGGCGGCAGCTTCTCCACCGCCGTCTTGATGTCGCGGATGTCGCTGGCGGCGCTGGCCACGGCGGCGGCCTGTTCAACGGTCAGTTGCAGCGGACGGCCGGCCGCGTCCTGCAGCGCCTTGGCAGCAACCTGCATCGCACTGGCCGCGCCGGCCACCTGCCTTGCCGCGGTGTCCATTTGATGGAGCGCGGTGGTGGACAGGGCATCGTTGAACGCCGCCAGTCTTGTGGCCACGGCCTCGGCCTGCGTGCCCAGGCCGGCCAGTTGACCGGGCAGCGGCGCGGCTTTGCCGGTGAGCTGCTCGACCTGCCCGGACAACGCCAGCAGCGCCTCCCGCAGGCTGGCCGGCGTGCTGTCCTGGCCGGCCAGCGCCGCCGAGGCCTGTTGTACCGCCTGCAGCAGCGGTTGCAGGTCGGGCACACCGGCCCCGGCGCCCGATGCGCGCACCGCGCTGGCCACGGCCGCGGCCATGTCGTTGATGCTCTGCTCGCTCAGGCGGGCCTGTACCCGGCTCATGACCCCCTCCGGATCCTTCAACGTCAGCTCGCTGTTGCTCAGGCTCACCGCGCCGGTGACGCCCAGCGCACCGCCCACGGCCAGCGCGGCAGCCGCGGTTGCGCCGCGCGCGGCACCGGCCACCGCGCCGCCCATGTCGCGCAGCAGGTTCGAGGCCGGCACGCGCACCGCCTCGTGCAGCTGTGCCGCACCCGTGGCCAGGTCATCGTCCAAACCGCCGGCACCGGCAACACCCCCATCGGCGCTGCTGGCCGCCGCGCCGCTCAGCGGCGAACTGGCCGTTGAAATGGGCCAGTGCCCGCGCCGCGGGAAGCTGTTGCGCACGCTGTGCAGCCCGAGCATGCGGTAGCTCTCGAACTGCGTTTCGTCGAAGAACTGGTCGCCGGTCGATTGCTGCGGAAAGGCGGGCGGCCGCTGCTTGGTGGCCGCGGCATAACGCTGCACGTCGAAGGGCTCGTCGCCGGTCAGCACCGGCTTGATCAGGTAGAGCATGCCGGGCGGTGCTTCGGCGTCGGCACGGTCGTACTGGATGCATCCCAGCGCCAGGTGACGGGCCGGCCGGCCATCGGCCGCGGGGCCGGGCAGGCCGTCGGGAAAGCAGATCTCGATGCCCAGGTCGATGCGGATCTTGCGGATGGCGTTCTCGAGATCACCGAACAGGTAGTCGGGGTCGCAGCCGGCGTCCACCAGCACGATGTGCCGGCAGCGCCGGCGCACCATCTCGTAGAGGCCCAGGTTCTCGAAGTGGCCGCCGTCCGAGAGGTAGACGAACGGCGTCTCGCTGGAGGTTCTGCCCAGCGCCTCGTCCCACAGCGTGCCCGTGCTGGTCGGCGGCTCGCCGCGGGCCCACGCGGCCTCGTGGCCCTGGCCCGTGTTGGGCAGCCAGCCGCCCAGCCGCACGTTGAACAGCGTCATCACGAAGGTCACCAGCGGCGAGCTGTTGTAGCCCATGTTCGGCGATGCCGCCGCGCCCGACAGCGTCAGCGCCCGCCCCAGCGAGATGCCGCCGACATAGTGCGTGCTGCGCACGTAGCCGGTCTCAGGGCTGCCGCAAAAGGTGGGCGAGATGGTGAACGGCGCCGCCTTGCGCTGCTGCCACTCGAGCCGCTTGCCCGAGGCGGCCACCATGTTCAGCGCCACGTTGATCACCGGGAACAGCGGCTTGGAGCGCGGCGAGGCCCCGGGCTTGACCGCCCCGGGATCGACGGCGGCCATCGCCAGGTTGTCGGCCGGATCAAAGCCGGTGAACCAGTGCGGCCGGCGCCCGCCGGCGCTGCGGCTGGCCGCCAGATAGGCGCGCACCAGCCGGTTGCCGTAGAGGCCATGCAGCGAGAAGGTGTTGGTGCCGATCAGCCACGACACGATAACGCTGATGGTCACCAGCAGCGCGATGCCGAGCAGCGGCCACTGCGCGACAGCGTGCTGCAACGCCAGGCCATAGTGCGCCTGGGCCTGGGTCACGGGGTTGAGCCGCGCGTCGGCGCAGACATCCACCGCCTGCTTGGCTTCGGCCTTCAGCCCCTGGCAGGCCCTGCCATAGGCCACGGTGTCGGCAGCCAGAGTTCGAGCCGCCACCTCCGGATCGAGTCGCTGCAGCATGCTGCTGACGCCGAGGTTCAGCGCCACCAACAACGCCAGGATGAACACCGCTGCCGCCAGATCGAGCAGCCGCAGGCCCAGCGCGCTGGCCAGGCCTTCGGCACGCTTCTTCAGCACCGGGCCCTGCTTGCTGAGGTAGCCGGCCACGCTGGTCAGCACACCCAGCGCGGCGGCGCCGGCGCCCGCGGTCTTGGCGCCGGCCGGCGTCTGCAGCCATTCGATGGACAGCAGCCACACCGGCAACTGGATCACCAGCAGCGCCAGCAGGAACCACACCACACCCACCCCCAGCCAGCTGCCGGCCGCGCGGGCCCACCATTCACGGTCGTCCTCGGTGCCGAAGCGGCGCGACAGCGCGATCAATGCGGTCAGCCCGGCCCAGAACACCATCAGCAGGCAGGGCAGCGCCAGGGTGGCATACCAGCCCATGCCGGCTTGTAGCGCGGCCCCGTTCTGGATCGCCAATGACAGCAGCCACCACAGCAGCACACCACCCACGGCGCCACTGAGCAACACCGCCAGCATCACCGGCCACGTGGCCTGGCGCTGGCCCGCCACGGCGTTGCGCCAGGGACGCAGCAGGTGGCCGCCGAGCAGGCCGGCGACCCCATGCAGCACGGCACCGCCGGCCACGAACCACAGCGGCGCTCGCCAGCTGTCGTCCCGATCCAGCAACCAGGTGCGCCAGGTTTGAAGCGCCGGCGCGGCTGGCCCGTCTGGCGACGACACGCTGAGCCAGGCGCCCAGCCAGGCCAACAGCACCGCGGCCAGCACCAGCGGCACCGTGGCGCCGATCGTGAACTCCGAGGCCGGGGGCTGCCGCAGATCCTGCGGTGGCGCGTCGGCGTCCGGATCGCGCGACGCGGGCGCCGGCAGGTCGGACGCCATGAAGGCGATCGTCAGCCCCACGCACAGCACCGCGGCCACCGCCACCAACACCAGCACCCAGTCGGACGACGGCGCCGCCTGCAGCACCGCCAGGTGCAGGCGCGGCAGCAGCAGCACCGCCACCAGCACCGGCAGCAGCACCATCCAGTTCAGCGCCAGGTTGCGCAGGTAGATCGCCAGCAGGGTGAGGAAATCGGCCGACAGCCCACGCACCGGGCTGAGGTAGTTGCTGTAGGCGCGCAGGCGCTGCAGCGGCGGCGGCTCCACCACCTGCCCGGCGCCCACCGCGGCCAGCGTGCCGATGACCGACTCGCGCGCGTCGTCGGCCGTGGCACCGGCACCCAGCCGCTGCTGCTCACGCTGAAACCAGGCCGTCAGCCAGCTGCCGATGTAGCCGCCGCCCGACACCGTGGACAGGTAGTGAAAGCGCCGCAACTGCCCCTGCTGCGCCAGGCCCTGCAGCACGCCCAGGCTGAAGGTGGCGCTGCGGATGCCGCCGCCCGACAGGCACAGCGCCGCGCGCTCGTCGTCGGGTGGCAGGCCGTGGATGGCGGCAAACAGGCGGCGCGCCTGCTGCGGATCCGCCGACTCGTCGGCGTGCGCCGATGGCGGCGGCGCCTTCACGCCGTGCAGCTGCTCCAGCTCGTCGGCCAGCACCTGATGGTCACTGCGCCAGTGCGTGGGCATCGGCGCTCCGGCCTGCGACTTGCTGCTCATGGTCCGCTCATCCTCGACGTTGGCAGCGGTTGTCGCTCAGTTGGCGCGCTGGGGCCATCCCTAGGGTGGCCCCAACGCATCAAACCATGATCAGCCGCCGAACGGGCGCACGCCGAACAGGGGCAGGTGCAGCCAGAAGGCAAAAGCCGCCCACGCCGCGCAACCCACCACCACGGTGGCCAGGCTGCCGGCCAAGGTGCCCGCCGGATACACCGTGCCGGCGGCCCGGTCGCGCTGGCGGGCGGCGCGGAAATCCAGCACCGACCACAGCAGGAAGCCGCCGAACAGCAGCACATCGGCCAGCGTGTTGTTGGCCAGCAGGTGGGCCAGCGCCCAGACCTTGACGGCCAGCACCATCGGGTGGTGCAGCCGCGCCTTGATGCCGTTGCGCGGCACGTAGGCCGCCGCCAGCAGCACCAGCGCGATCAGCACCAGCAGGCTGGCGAGATGGCGCGTCCACGCCGGCGAGCCCCACAGCACCACCGGCGCCAGGCGCGCCTGGCCGTAGCCCCAGACGATCAGGCCGAAGCCGACCAGCGAGACCACCGTGTACAGGCCCTTCCAGGCCCCCGGGCCTTTGGTGTTGATCACCTGCGTGCGCCAGCCCTCGGCAAAGATGCGGGCCGAATGCATGCCCAGGAACATCAGCAGGCCCAGGATCAAGGCGCTCATCGGGTGGTCTCCACAAAGGGTTGGTCGCGGCGCATTCTGCCCGGCGGCGGCTGACCCTGCCGCCCGGTCACCGGCATGACACCGCCACCGCCGACGCCGCCACTATGCTCGGCGGCATGAGCGAGACCAGCGAACCCCGCAGCTTCAAGCACTACTGGGAAGACTTCACCGTGGGCTCGGTGCGCGAGTTCGGTGCCACGCCGGTCAGCCGCGAGGCGGTGATCGAATTCGCCCGCCAGTTCGACCCGCAGCCCTTCCACCTGGACGACGCGGCCGCCGAGGCCTCGCTGTTCGGCCGCCTGTCGGCCAGCGGCTGGCACACCTGCGCGATGGCCATGCGCATGATGTGCGACGACTACCTGCTCGACGCCGCCAGCCTGGGCAGCCCGGGCATCGAGCAGCTGAAGTGGCTCAAGCCGGTGTACCCCGGCGACACGCTGGGCATGCGCCTGACGGTGCTCGAATCCCGCCTGATGAGCAGCCGCCCGCAGGTGGGCCTGGTGCGCAACCGCTGGGAGGTGCTGAATCAACAGCACGCGCTGGTGCTGTCGATGGAAGGCTGGGGCATGTTCCGCCGCCGGCCAGCCGCTTGAGCTCAGATCACTTGCGCGCCGGGCTGTTGAGGTAGACCGTCCACAGCCGTGCCAGGTCGGCCGCGCCGTCGCTGCCCTTCACGGCGGCCAAGCTGGTCTTGGCCGCGTCGATCTTGCCGGCGCGCCACTGCGCCACGCCCAGGTGCAGCTGCGCGTCGTCGGGCCGGCGCAGGCCACCCTTGCTCAGGCCGTGGGTCATCAGTGCCAGTGCACGGTCGTGCGCGCCGGTGGCCGACAGCGCCAGCCCCAGCCCGTAGGCGGCATTGCCGTCCTTGCCCTTCATCGCAGCGGCTTCGCTGTCGGCGGCCGAGGCACGGTCCTGGTGGGCGGCCTTGGTGGCGGCCTCGCGCAGCTTCTGGTCGGCCGCGGCATTGGCGCCCTTGCCCAGCAGGCCGCTGGCGTAGCCGGCGTCCAGCAGCGTCTGCGCCTCGGCGGGCAGGCCGGCCTGGTTGGCGCGGAAGGCCATGTCGCCCACCTCGTCGGCATGCAGCGCCACACCCACCGCCTGGCGCAGCCGGTACACATCCAGCATCAGGCGCTCGTCGGCAAAACCACTGCGGCGCGCGGTGCGGGTGATCAGCTCGCCCCAGTACTCGGGCTTGCCGGTGGTGCTGGCCAGCGTCTCCAGCGTGGCCAGATAACCGGCCATGTCCTTCTGTTCGAGCTGGCTGCCCGCCAGCAGGCGCAGGGTGGTTTCGGGCGTGGCGCGCTGGGCCGCCGCATCGGCGGCCACCAGTGGCTGCAGCCGCGCGATGACGCCGGCATGGTCGCCCAGCAAGGCCAGCACCTGCGGGTACAACCGGGCGATTTCGGCGTTGCTGCCACCGTCGGCCAGGTAGGCCTTCATCAGCGCACCGGCCTTCTCGTACTGCTTCTGATTCAGTGACAGTTTGATGGCGGTTTCAACGAACGGGGCCTTCTCGCCGGCGGGCAGCAGCGGCGAGGCCAGCAGTTGCTCGAAGATCGCCAGCAAGCCGGGCTGATCACCGCCCAGGCCCAGCGCCGCCGGCGCTTTCAGGCGCAGCACGATGTACTGCTCGTAGGGCGTCAGGCCGGGCAGCGCCTCGGCCTCGGCCACCCGCGCCAGCGCCTCCTTGTAGTTGCCGGCCTTGACCGCCTCTTGCGCGGCCACCAGC
>MESD01000138.1:536-23875 GCA_001770815.1 Burkholderiales bacterium RIFCSPHIGHO2_12_FULL_69_20 | reverse complement strand
GCCACATCGGCGCGCAGCGTGGGGCCCGACGCGGCCGAGGCCGCGGGCGCCGCGGCAGCCGGTGCGGTCTGCGCCCCGGCGGCGCCGAGGTGGCCTGCCAGCAGCAGCGCCAGCGCCAGCGGACGCAGCAGGAATCGAACGGAAGTCAGAGCGGGGGTGGGACGGTTCACGGGCAGCGCCTGAAATAGTCGGGCCGGGTCGGCGAAGCCGCGAGTGTAGTCAGCCCGCGGCGGGTGGACGGGCACCGGCGGTTACCAGCGGCGAACAAGCTGCAAACCGGCGGTGGCCCAGCGCCGCTGCCGTTGCCAGTTCGGCATCAGCCAAGAAAAACGGCGGCCGAAGCCGCCGTCGTGCCGCACCGGCCTGGCGCCGGTGCGCGGGGGATCACTGCACCGGCGTGATGCCGGCGATCGCCCAGTCGCCGCTGCCATCGGCCGGGCGCACCAGGTGCCACAGCTCGTTGAACGGCTCGGCGCCGGCACCGGCCGCCTCGCGGATCAGGCCGGTGAAGCGCACGCTGACGATGTCCTGGCCCTTTTCCTGGGTGGCTTCCACCACCTGGGCGTCGATCTGCACCACGTCGGTCTGCTGCGGCGCGGCGCCGCGCTCCTGCAGGTCGAGCCGCAGCGAGGCGAACAGTTCGGGCGTGGTGAACTTGCGCAGATCGTCCACATTGCCGGCGTCGTTGGCGGCCTGCATGCGGATGAACACCATCTTGGCCAGGCGCTCAAAATCACCCGCCGCCATGCCACCCGGCAGCGTGATGGCCGCCGGTGTGCTGGCGCCGGTGGACAGCGGGGTGTCCTGCAGCGCGCTGCGCTGCATCGGTGCGGGCTGCGCTGCCGGTTGTGCCGAAGGCTGCGGCTGCCAGCCGCCCACCGGGGCACCGGCGCCGGCCAGTTGCGGGCCGGCGCTGCGCTTGGCACCACCACCGGCAAAGCGGCTCATGATGAAGCGGATGGCCACGAACGCGGCCACGGCCAGCAAGGCCATCATCATGAAGTTGGCCAGGCCTTCGCCCATGCCCAGGTGGCTGAACAGCGCGGCCAGGCCGATGCCGGCAGCCAGCCCGGCCAGCGGGCCCATCCACGAGCGCTTGGGCGCAGCCGCCGCGGCGGCGCCGGTGGTGGCGGCCGCAGCCGCAGGTGCGGCCGCCGTGGACGGCGGCGTGGCGGTGTTGGCATTGGCCGGCGGCGCCTGGCGCTGCATGCCGGCCGCCTTGCCACCACCCAGCCGCCGGGCGTCGGCGTCCATCGGGGCCAGGCCCAGCGAGACAGCGGCAACGGCCACGGAAAGCGCAAACAGCAGGTTTTTCACAGTCGAGGTCTCCAGAAAGTCGAGGCGCGCCCGACAGGGGCGTCGCAGCTTTGAGCGCCGAACGGTAACGCAGTTCCCGCCTTTCGATCGCCCAAAACCCCAAACAGTTGGCGCCATCCGGGCGCAATTCAAGTCGCCCACGCCAGATGTGTCGTGCCACGCGGCGGCTTTGGCAGGCGCCAGCGACTCAGCGTTGACGCCCGGGCCCGGCGGCGGCCATCATGTGCGCCACACCGCCTGTCCTGGAGAGCCCCCATGCGCACCCTAGAGCATCCCCCGCTGCAACTGCAGGCCACGGCGGGCCGGTCGCTGGACATCGTGCTGGACAGCGCGCCCGGCGCCGGCCTGCTGTGGCAGCCACCGGCCGCGCCGGCCGGTTGCACGCTGAAAGCCGCCGGCCACGCGCCGGGCGGCGCCGGTGAGGGCGCGGGCCAGCAGCAGCACTTCGCCTTCGAGGCCACCAAGCCCGGCAAATGGACCCTGCGCTTCGAATTGCGGCGCGCCTGGGAAAGCAGCGCGCACGCGGTGCAGCCGGTGCAGGTAACAGCCGGCTGATTCAATCCGGCCGATCGCCTCAACCCGCGAAGAACCGCTCCACCAGCGCGAACTGCGCCGGCGTGTTCAGGGCCGGTGCGTGGCCGCAGCCTGGCATGGTGACCACCACCGCACGCGGCCCGCGGTTGCGCATGGCCTCGGCCACGTCGGGCAGCAGCAGATCGCTGTCGGCGCCGCGCAGCACCAGCACGGGGATGGTCAGCGCGTCCCACGCCTCCCACTGGTGATAGTCGTTGGGGTGGGCGATGAACTGGCGCACCATTGCCGGGTCGTAGTGCGGCGTCACGCGGCCATCGGGCAGGCGGCGCACGCTGGTCTCGGTCAGGCGCCGCCACTGCGCATCGCTCAACCAGCCATAGGGCTTGTAGATGGTGCGGAAATACTGCTCCAGCGCGCCCACGGTGGCAAAGGCCGCCGGGCTGCCGGCGTAGGTGCGGATGCGTTCGACCGCCGGCGCCGCCAGCTCGGGCCCGATGTCGTTCATCACCAACCGCTGGATGCGGCCGTGCAGCGTGCTGGCCGCCGCACGCAGGCCGATCGCCCCGCCCATCGAGGTGCCCAGCCAATGGCATTGCGCGATGCCCAATTGATCGAGCAGGGCGGTGGCGATGCGGGTGTAGAAGGCGTTGTGGTATTCGTCGTCGGGCACCGGGCTCCACTGCGACAGGCCGCGGCCGATGGTGTCGGGGCAGATCACGCGCCAGCGCTGCGCCAGGTGGGCGGCGATGTCGTCCATGTCGCGCCCGGTGCGCGCCAGGCCATGCCAGGCGATCACCGTCTCGGCATGCTGGCTGCCCCACTCGGTGTAGTGGATCTCGCGGCCGGCGCATTCGAGGTAACGGGACAGGGGGGTCACGGCGTCGGCTCCGGGCGATCAGGGCTTGTGCGACAGCGCCAGCGCCCGCAACCGCCCCACCACGCCGGTGGGAAAGTGGTAGACCGACAGCACGAACAGCACGCCCAGCCACAGCAGCCAGCGGTCGGGCGAGACGAACTGCGCCAGCACCGGCACGCCCTCCAGCGCGGTGGCGCCGATCTTCAGCAGGTCCTGCAGGTAGTTCTGCGCCAGCACGAACAGCACCGCGCCCACCACCGCGCCGTACATCGTGCCCATGCCGCCGATCACCACGATCAGCAGGATGTCGAGCATGATCTCGAAGCTCAGCGTGGTGTCGGGCCCGGTGTAGCGCAGCCACAGCGCCAGCAGCGCGCCGGCAGCGCAGGCAAACAGCGCCGACAGCACGTTGCTGAGCGTGCGGAACACCACCGTGCGAAAGCCGATGGCCTCGGCGCGGAAGTCGTTCTCGCGGATCGCCTGCAGCACCCGGCCGAAGGGCGAATTGACGATGCGCAGCAGCACCAGAAACAGCCCCAGCACCACGAAGAACAGCGCGTAGTAGCTGAAGATCCTGCCGTCGATGGTGATGCCGAGCACGACGTTCTCGAACGGCTCGAACGAGGGGCTGAACAGCGTGGGGTTCTTGAAGCTCAGGCCGTCTTCGCCGCCGGTGATGTCGCTCAACTGAGACGCCAGGGTCTGGAAGGCCGAGGCCACCGCCAGCGTGATCATGGCGTAGAAGATGGCCTTGACGCGCAGCGAGAACAGCCCGATCACCAGCGACAGCGCCAGCGAGATCAACAAGGCCCCGGCCACGCCCACCGCCAGTGCAGGCCAGCCTTCACCCATGCGGGTGCTGGCCACCGCCACGCCGTAGGCGCCGATGCCGAAGAACATGGTGTGCGCAAAGCTGACGATGCCGGTGTAGCCCAGCAGCAGGTCGTAGCTGGCCACCAGCAGGATGAACACCAGCATCTTGGCCGCCACGTTCAGCGACTTGCTGCCGGGAAAGGCAAACGGCGCCACCGCCAGGCCGATGACGATGAGCAGCAGCGCGATCGCCAGCCAGCGGCTGCGCGGCAGATCGTGGGACAGGAGTCTGTTCAACATCGCGCGTCTCAGCGGTTCGTCACTGGATACAGGCCCTGCGGCCGCCACAGCAGGATCGCCACCATCAGCCCGATGTTGGAGAACAGCGCCACCTTGGGCGCCAGAAAGCCGGTGTAGTTGGCCATCAGCCCGACCAGCAGCGCACCGACGAAGCAGCCCAGCGTGCTGCCCAGCCCGCCGATGATGATGACGATGAAGATCAGCACGTTGACCTGGCCGCCGATCTGCGGCGTCACGTTCTGCTGGTACAGGCCCCACATCACGCCGCCCAGGCCGGCCAGCGCCGAGCCGGCGACGAACACGCCGACGAACAGCCGACGGATGCGGTAGCCCAGGCTCTCGACCATCTCGCGGTCCTGCACGCCGGCGCGGATCAGCAGGCCGACCTTGGTGCGGTTCAGCGTGAAGGCCAGCGCGGCGAACACCAGCAGGCCGATGCCGGCGGCCATCACGCGGTATTTCTCGATCGACGCCTCGCCCAGCAGCCACGAGCCGGTCAGCGACGAGGGCAGCGGCAGCGCAATCTGCTGCGGGCCCCAGATCACCTTGATGATCTCTTCGCCGACGATCATGCCGCCCATGGTGATCAGGATCTGCTTCAAGTGCAGGCCATAGACCGGCCGCACGATCACCCGCTCGAAGGCCCAGCCCACCGCGCCGGCCACCACCATCGCCACCACCATCGCGGTGAACACGCTGGTCAGTTGCAGTGCGGTCGATTCACCCGCCCACCCGGTCATGCCGCCCATCACCGTGGTGGCCATGAAGGCGCCCAGCGCGATGAACACGCCGTGGCCGAAGTTCAGCACGTCCATCAGGCCGAACACCAGCGTCAGGCCCGAGGCGATGACGAAGATGATCAGCCCCATCGCCAGCCCGGCCACGGTGAGCGTGAGCCAGGTGCTGGGCGTGCCGATGGCTGGCAACGCCAGACCCATCAACCCGACCAGCAGCGCCAGCGGGCGCCAGTCGAACTGCGCCTTCGGCACCGCCGCAGCGGCAGCGGTCGGCGTGGCGATGGCGGTGGTGGCACTCATTGGTGTGTTCCCAAAGACAAGCCCAACAAGCGCTGCTGCATCGCCTCGTCCTCGGCCAGTTCGGCCATCGCCCCGCGGTGCACCACGCGGCCGTTGTCCATCACCGCCACCCAGTCGCCCAGCGCCTTGGCCATCATGAAGTTCTGCTCCACCAGCAGGATCGTCGTCTTCTGGCGCTTCAGCTCCTTGAAGGCGGCGATCAGGTTGTTGATGATCGACGGCGCCAGGCCCTTGCTGGGCTCGTCGATCAGGATCAGCGCACGCGGCTCGCAGATGGCGCGGGCCACGGCCAGCATCTGCTTCTGCCCGCCGCTCAACTTGCCGGCCGGGTAGAGCCAGAACTTCTTCAGCGCCGGGAACAGCCCGAAGATCCATTCGAGGCGCTGCGTGTCCAGCTCGCTGGCGTTGCGCGCGGCGCGGGCGGCCAGCACCATGTTTTCCTTGACCGTCAGGTCGGTGAAGATGCCCATGCTCTCGGGCACGTAGGCGATGCCCTGCGTGGCGATGTCGGGCGTGGCCTGGCCTTTCAGCGAGCGGCCCTTGAAGCGCAAGTCGCCGGCGCTGGCTTGCCACAGGCCCATGATGGTGCGCAGCGTGGTGGTCTTGCCGGCGCCGTTGCGGCCCAGCAGCATCGTCACCTCGCCCTCGGGCACCACAAAGTCGACGCCGTGCAGGATGTGGTACGCGCCGATATGGGTGTGCACGCCCGTCAGTTCAAGCAGGTTCTGGCTCATGCGGGCTCTTCCGCGGCCATGCCCAGATAGGCCTGCTGCACCACCGGCGACGCGATCACGGCTGCCGGTTCACCATCGGCCACCAGCTGGCCGTTGTGCAGCACGATGATGCGGTCGGCCAGTTCACGCACCACGTCCATCTTGTGCTCCACCAGCAGGATGGTGCAGTCGCGGCGGCTCTTCAGATCGCGGATCAGGTCCAGGATCACCGGCACCTCGTCGACGCTCATGCCCGCGGTGGGTTCGTCGAACATGAACACCTTGGGGTCGAGGGCGATCAGCAGCGCCACCTCCAGCTTGCGCTGGTCACCGTGCGGCAGCGCGCTGGCATGGGCATCGGCCTGGCCAGCCAGCCGCACCTGGGCCAGGATCGCCTGCGCCTCGTCGATCCAGGCTTGGCGGTCGAGCCAGATCTGGAACAGGTCGACCCCGCCCCAGCCGCCGCCCTGCCCACGCCCGGCCTCGCGCGCCTGGATCGCCAGCCGCACGTTCTCGCGCACCGTGAGGTTGGGAAACAGCTGCGTCAATTGAAACGCCCGGCCCAGCCCGCGCCGCGTGCGCAGCGGCGCCGCCAGCGTGGTGATGTCCTGACCGTCCAGCAGCACCGTGCCCTCGCTGGCCGGCAACTGGCCCGAAATCAGGTTGAAGTAGGTGGTCTTGCCCGCGCCGTTGGGGCCGACGATGGCGGTGAGCGTGCCCGGCGCAAACGCGCAGGACACGTGGTCGACAGCGACGTGGCCGCCGAAGCGGATCGTCAAGTCACGGGTTTCGAGCAAGGCAACTCCTCGCAACAGCGATAGGGTTGTGTTTCAGTGGGACCGCAGCGGTCCGAGGCGTAGCGAGCGGCCGGCAGCCTAGGCGCGGGGGGAGCCGGGAACCGGAATGCACTTTCGTGCATGAGGATTCACGGCGAGCCCCGCAACGACGGATCCCGGCCGCGCAGTAGCCGATCTAACGCTTGTTGCGGATCGGAACCTGCATCTCTTCGGCTTTGATTTCGCGCACCAGCTCCGGCACGCCCCAGGCAAACGCCGGATCCACCTTGATCTTGAAGTGGTACATGTCCTGCAGCGCCTGGTGGTCTTCCTTGCGGAAGGTCATGCGGCCCTTGGGCGTCTGGAAGCTCATGCCCTCCATCGCCGTGATCAGCTTGTTGGTGTTGGTGTCGCCCTTGGTCTTCTTCAGGGCTTCGACCACCGCGATCGCCGCGCTCATGCCGCCGGCGGTGAAGAAGTCCGGCGGCGCCTTGTACTTGGTGTAGTGGTTGGCCACCAGCCACTCGTTGACCGGGTTCTTCGGGATGCCGAAGTAGTAGTACAGGCCACCCTCCATGCCGGGGAACTGCTTGTAGGCCGTCATCGCCGGCAGGATGTTGCCGCCGGTGGCGATCTCGATGCCGTGGCGCTTCAAATCCATGTCGGCGATCTTGAACGGGTTGCCGCCGGCCCAGATGATCCAGATGATCTTGCGCCCGGGCAGGTCCTTGACCTTGGCGATGATGCGCTGCGCGGCGGCGGTGAAGTCGCTGGTGGCCGCGGGCAGGTACTCCTCGTGCGCCACCTTGGCCTTCTTGACGGCCTCCTTGAAGGCCTTGACGCCGTCCTTGCCGAAGGCGTTGTCCTGCGCCAGCGTGATCAGCGTGGTGCCGGGCTTGTCCAGCGCCACGGCGTTGGCGATCGCGTCCTGGCTGCTGTTGCGGCCGGTGCGGAAGATGTACTTGTTCCACTTATCGCCGGTGATCGAATCGGCCACCGCCGGCTCGACCAGCAGGATCTTCTTGTACTCCTCGGCCACCGGCAGCATGGCCAGGGCCACCGGCGATGCGGTGGGGCCCACGGCGATGTCGACCTTGTCGTCGGCGTAGGCGGCGGCCAGCAGGCTCTTGCCCACGTCGGGCTTGCCCTGGTCGTCCTTCTCGATGACCACCAGCTTGCGGCCGTTGACCATCATGGTGCCGCCGGTGGCGTAGTCGAGCCCCATGTGGAAGCCGACCAGGGTCTGCTTGGCGTAGGGCTCCAGCGGGCCGCTCTTGCTGGCGATCAGCGCGATGTTCACGTCGCCGGTGGTCTGGGCGAATGCGGCAGCAGGCGCCAGCAGCGCGGCGGCGGCCAGGGCCAGGGGGGTCAGGCAAGCCAGGCGGCGTGCGCGGATCGGTGCGGTCATGGGGTCTCCTTGAAGGTTAGACGGGCAGCGCCGGGGTGCTTGACGTGGACTTACCTTCGCAAGGCCAGTGCCAAGCCGCACCAAACCAGGGCAAACCCTTGGGTTTGGGAGGCCGCCGAGGCGAATGCCGCCAAAATCAGCCCGGGCCTAGCGTCGCCGCGAACCAAGATCCACCGCGGCATGGCCAACAACCAGACACTCAAGATCCAGATATGTCTATTTTTCAGACATAGACTGAAAATCAGACAGTATCGGTGGGCGCGCTGTCGATCTCGGGCAGCTTCAGATACAGCGTGGCCCGCGATATGCCCAGCAGGCGCGCGGCGGCCAGCTTGTTGCCGCCGGTGGCGGCCAGCGCCTGGCGGATGGCCTGGGCTTCCAGTTCGGCGATGGCCTGGGGCAGCGGCTTGATGGTGGTGGCCGGTGCCGGTGCCGGTGCCGGTGCCGGTGCCGGTGCCGGCGCGGGCGGCCCGCCGGCAGACGGCAGCGCCGCCGGCCGGAACAGCGCCGAGCGCGAGGCCGGCAAGGCCGGCGCCGGCGCTGGCGATGCACTTCGCTGCCCCGGCGCCAGCGCGCCGTCCAGATCATGCGGACGCAGCACCGCCTCGTCGGTCATCAGCGCGGCCTGCTCCAGCACGTTGCGCAGCTCGCGGAAGTTGCCGGGCCAATCGTGGCCGGCCAGGCGGTCGATGGCGTCGGCCGACAGGCCTTTCAGCGGCAGACCACTGCGGCGGGCGATGTCGTCGAGCAGGGTCTCGGCCAGCGCCTCGATGTCGGCCAGCCGCTCGCGCAGCGCCGGCAGGCGGATCGGCAGCACGTTGAGCCGGTAGTACAGGTCGGCGCGGAAAAGCCCGTCGGCCACCATCGCGCCTAAGTCGCGGCTGGTGGCGGCGATCACCCGCACGTCGACCTTGATGATCTGGTTGCTGCCCAGCGGCTCGACCTCCTGCTCCTGCAGCGCCCGCAGCAGCTTGGCCTGCAGGGCCAGCGGCATGTCGCCGATCTCGTCGAGGAACAGCGTGCCGCCGTCGGCCACGCGGAACTTGCCGTCGCGGCCCTTGCGCTCGGCGCCGGTGTAGGCGCCGGCCGCCACGCCGAAAAACTCGGCCTCGAGCAGCGTGTCGGGCACCGCGGCGATGTTGACACCGACAAACGGCTTGGCCGCGCGCGGCGACGCGGCGTGGATGGCATGGGCCAGCAGCTCCTTGCCGGTGCCGGTCTCACCCAGCAGCAGCACGGTGGAGCCGGTGCCGGCCACGCGGCGCGCCTGGCGCTTGACCTCCAGCGCCGCCGGGCTGGCACCGATGTAGGCGGCGATGGTGTACTTGGGCCGGCGGTTGCGCACCTGCTCGGCCACCAACTGGCGCTGGGCGTCGGCCAGCTCACGCTGCAGCTGGGCGAACTTGGCCATCAGCGGCTGCATCGTGCTGTCGGCGCGCTCGGGGTGGTCCATCAGCACCATGCCCAACGCGCCGATGACGCGGCCATCGCCATCACGCAGCGGCACCCGGCTGACCAGGAAGGTGCCGGCCTTGTTGGTGAGCAGGTCCACCATGATCGGCTGGCCGCTGTCGATCACCTGGGCCAGCAGGGTGTTGGGCACCACCTCTTCCACGCGCTTGCCGACAAACTCGTGCTCGGCGGCAAAACCCAGCGCCGGCAGGAAGCGCTTGTAGCCTTCGCTGATCCACACCACGCGGTGCTCGCGGTCGACGACCATCATGCCCTGCACCGTCTGCGCGTACAGGTCGAACATCGATTGCGCCGCCAGCTTGAGCAGGCCATCGGCGTCTTGCGGCAGCGTGGGCAACGGGGGCATGGGGCGGGCGGGCAGCGAGGGCCCACGCACTGTACGGCAGCGCCTGCAGCGGCGGCCCCGGGCCCTGCGTGCGGGGTGGAGCGGTCAGCCACCACGGGCGGCCAACCCGCGCAAGGTCAGTGCGGCGTGCGCTCGGTGGTGTGGTGCGGCGCCGAGGCCGGCCGGTCGATCAGCGCCCGCAGGCCCCGGGCCGCGGCGTCCACCTGCTCGGCCAGGCGCTGCGCCTCCTGGGCCGACAGGCCGGCGGCACGGCCGGGCTCACCCCGCCGTGCTGCCGCCACTGCGGCATTGAGCGCCGCCAGGTGCCGTTGCAGCGCCAGGCTGTCGACCGGCAAACCCGACGCCGAAACGTCCCTTGCCGCATCGCGCAGCGGCCGGCGCCGGGCGCGGTCGGCCGGCGGCCGCTGCACCCTCACCACCACCGCCACCACCAGCGACAACAGCGCCAGCACCACGCCGGCCCCCGCCAGCCACAGCGCGGTGTGCGCCGCGGCGCGGGCCTGCTGCGCCGCGCGCGCGGCGGCGGCCTCGGTGTAGGCCCACCAGGCGTCGAGGTCGGAGCGCACGCGCACGAAGGCCTGCTGCGATTCACCCGTCAGCAGCGCCCGCGCCAGCGCCGCGGCGGCCGGGTCGGCCGGCGCGCGGCGCGAGGCCGCCAGCAGCCGGTCCTGCGTCGCCCAGAACGGGGCCAGGCTGGCCTGCACCGCCGCGTGGTGCTGGCGGTCGGTGTCGTCGACCAGGCGCTTGCCGTAGGCGTTGAGCAGCCGCTCGACCCCATGGCGCCCGGCCTGCAGCCGGGCCTCGAGCGCCCGGCGTTCAACCTCGTTGCGCAGCAGCAGGTGCAGGGCGGCCAGACCACGCAGCTCGTCGACGCCGGTCGTCAGCTCGTGCACCTGCTTGATCGCCGGCATCACCCGCTCGTCGAAGGCGATGCTGGTTGCCTCGATCTGCCGCGTCTGCGACAGCGACACGCCCGCGAGCAAGCCCAGCGTGAGCAACAGCAGCACGAGCAGGCTGCGCAGGCGCGCAGCAGGGTTGAAGCGGGACGACAGGATCATGGCGGGCAAGGTGCCCACGATGATCGTGGCGCCGCGCCCCGGGCCATCGCGTGATGAGCCGGGCTTCCCTGGGGCTGATCGGCCTCAAGCCCCGGCGCGGCGCCGGCGGCGCCGGGGCGGGTGCGGCGGCGCCTCGGCATCGGCATCGACACGGGCCATCGTGGCCTCGGCATCGGCGACGAAACGCGCCAGCCGGTCGGCCAGCTTCTCGGTGCTGAGCTGCTCGCGGAAACGCTCGACCATCAGCGCCAGCGCCAACGGGCTGGGCGCACGCAGCGTCACCGCGGCCAGCGCCAGGCCGCGCAGCCGCGCCAGGCAAGCGGCCAGCTGCTGCAGGTTCAGCTCCTGCGCCAACACCTCGGCATCGGCCTGCTGCAGCAGCCGGTTGGCCGGGTCGTACTGGCGGAACACGTCGTAGAACAGGCCCGAGCTGGCCTGCAGTTGCCGGGTGCTCTTGGGTGCACCGGGGTAGCCGGTGAACACCAGCCCGGCGACGCGGGCGATCTCACGAAAGCGGCGCCGCGCCAGCTCGCTGCTGTTGAGGCTGGCCAGCACGTCGTGCAGCAGGTCGGGGCCGGCGTCGAACGCCGACTGGTCGAGCACCGGTGCCAGGTCCACGGCCTCGGCCGCCAACAGCTCGAAGCCGTAGTCGTTGACGCTGATGCTGAAGGTGTTGGGCCGATGCTGGGACAAGCGCCAGGCCAGCAGGCTGGCCAGGCCCAGGTGCACATGGCGGCCGGCGAAGGGGTAGACGAACAGGTGCCAGCCCTCGCGCGAGCGGAATTGCTCGACCAGCAGCGCGCCGGGCGCCGGCAGCTGCGACAGCGTGCGCTGCGCGGCCAGCATCGGCGCGGCGGCGACCAGCTCGGGGTCGACGGCCGCGGCGGCGGGGTCGCCCTGCGCCACGCCGGCCAGCACCGCGCGGGTGGCGTCGGCCAGCTCGCTGGACAGCGGCATCTTGCCGCCGGCCCAGCTGGGCACCACACCGCGTTTGCCGGTGGCCTTGCGCACGTAGGCGGCCATGTCCTGGGTGCGCACGTACTCGAGCACCCGGCCGCCGAAGACGAAACAGTCGCCCTTGTTGAGCCGCGCGATGAAGCTCTCTTCGACCTGGCCCAGCGTGCCGCCGCCGCTGCCGCCCTTGGACCACCACTTCACCAGCATCGCCGACTCACCGACGATGGTGCCCACCTGCAGCCGGTGGCGCAGCGCGATGCCCTTGTCGGGCACACGCCAGACGCCGTCGACCTCGGCCACGCGGTGGTACTCGGGGTAGGCGCCCAGCGAATCACCACCGCGCTGCACGAAGTCCAGCGCCCATTGGAAGGATTCACGGCTCAGCGCGCGGTAGCTCCAGGCGCGGCGCACCTCGTCGAACAGCGGCTCGGCGTGAAAGCCCCCACCCAGCGCGATGCTGACCAGGTGCTGCACCAGCACGTCCAGCGGCTGCTCGGGCGCATGGCGCGGCTCCACCTGGCCGACCGCCACCGCGCGGCGCGCAGCCACCGCCTCGATCAGCTCAAGCGTGTTGGTGGGCACCAGGGTGATGCGGCTGGGCCGGCCGGGCTGGTGGCCCGAGCGGCCGGCGCGCTGCAGCAGCCGCGCCACGCCCTTGGCCGAGCCGATCTGCAGCACCCGCGAGACGGGCAGAAAGTCCACGCCCAGGTCCAGCGACGAAGTGGCCACCACCGCCTTCAGGCTGCCGGCCTTGAGCCCGGCCTCGACCCATTCACGCACCTCCTTGGCCAGCGAGCCGTGGTGCAGCGCGATCTGGCCGGCCCAATCGGGCCGCGCGGCCAGCAGCATCTGGTACCAGGCCTCGGCTTGCGAGCGCACGTTGGTGAAGACCAGCGTGGTGCCGCCGCCCTCGGCATCGGTGCGCGCGATCTGATCGACCACCGGCTGCTGCATCTGCGCGCCCAGATGGCCGCCCCAGGAGAAGCGGCCCGGGTTGGGTGGCAGCAAGGTGTCGATCAGCAGCGCCTTGTTGATGCGCCCGCGCACCAGCCGCGGCGGCGCATCGCCCGGCGGGCGTGGGCCCTGCAGCATGGCCATGGCCTCTGGCAGGTTGCCCAGCGTGGCCGACAGGCCCCACACCAGCAGTCGCGGGTTCCAGGTGGCCAGCCGCGCCAGCAGCAGTTGCACCTGCACGCCGCGCTTGTTGCCGACCAGCTCGTGCCATTCGTCGACGATCACCGTGTGAACCGCGGCCAGCCGCTCGGCGGCATCGGCTTTGGTCAGCAGCAGGGTGATCGATTCGGGCGTGCTGACCAGCACCGTGGGCAGGCGGCGGTCCTGGCGCGCACGCTCGGCGCTGGGGGTGTCGCCGGTGCGCAGGCCCAGCGTCCAGGCGGGGGCCAGGTCGGTGAGCGGGGCCGCCAGCGCGCGCTGGGTGTCGGCGGCCAGCGCGCGCATCGGCGTGATCCACAACACGCCCACCGGTGGGGCGGTCTTGCCGGTGGCCGGAACGCCCAGCGCCGCCGCATGGGCCAGCGCGCCCAGGGCCACCGCGTAGGTCTTGCCAGCGCCGGTGGTGGCGTGCAGCAGGCCACCCTGGCCCGCGGCCATGGCCGCCCACACTTCGCGTTGGAAATCGAAGGGCGCCCAGCCGCGCCGGTTGAACCAGCCTTCGGCGTCAGGGGCGGCCAGCGTCATGCCGGCATTCTGCGGGACGCGGACGTTGCCGCCGTTCACCCGCAGATGGGTACGGTCAGTCGCTGCTGCTGCCCGGCCCCAGCCCCAGCGCCGGCAGCAGGTTGCCGGTCAGCGCCAGCTGGCGCATGCGTGCGGCCAGCAGGCGGTTGGCCTGCTCAGCGCGGCGCTGCGCGATGTTGAAGCGGCTGTCGCGCAGGCCGATCAACTGCTGCACGCTGCGCCGCCCGGCCTCGAACTGCGATTCACCGGCACGCACCAGCAGGTCGTACTGCGCGATCTGCTTGTCGAGCTGCGTCACCGCCCGCTCGGCGATGGCGATGCGCGCGGCCAGCGCCTGCAGGTCGGCTTGCACACCCTGCGCCACCCGGTCGGCATCGGCCTCGGCGGCCTCGGCGCGGCGCTGGCCTTCGTTGCGGCGGGCGATGCTCTCGCCCAGCACCGGGAACTCCCAGCGCGCGGTGACCTGCCAGTTGTGCTGCGATTCGGTGGTCAGCACCGGCAGGGTGCGGTCGCTCAATCGATGCCGCATCTCCAGGTCGATGCGCGGCGCCAGCAGCGCAGGCACCGGCCGCACCCGCGCCCGCGCGGCCTCGGCACGCAGGCGGGCGGCCGTCACCAGCCCGGGCACGCCGGCCTGCAATGCGCTGGCCGGCACGGCGGCCAGCATCACCGGCTGCACGTTGCGCACCTCGGTGCCGGCCTGGGCGGCCAGCTTGGCGCGGGCGCTGGCGTGGTCGGCCAGCAACTGCTCGTAGACGATCTCGGCATCCAGCAGCGAGGCTGCTGCCTGGGTGGCATCGGCATCGCTGGCCTTGCCGGCCTCGTTCTGGCGCTGCACCTGGGCCACCAGCCGGCGCACGGTCGACAGGCGTTCGGCCGCAGCCGGCAGCTGGTCTTGCACGTACAGCAGCGACACGTAGGTCTCGGCCAGGCGCTCGCTGCTGTCTTCGCGGGCGCGGCGCAGGTCTTGTTCGGTGGCGGCCACGTCGCGCTCGCTGGCGTTCAGCTCGGCCTGGTCGTTGCCGCTGTTGTAGAGGTTCCAGCGCAGGCCGGCCTCGGCGCGGTCGGTGCGCCGGTCGATCACCCGGCCGAATTCGGTCTCGACGCCCTGACCGGCAGTGGCCGACAGATACAGCGACGGCCCCAGCCGCGAGCGCGCCTGCAGCCGGCGCTGCTGCGCCGCCTGCCACAGCGCGGTGGCGGTGCGCACCTGCGCATCACGCGGCAGCACGCGCGCCAGCAAGCCGGCCAGGCTTTCGGGCTGATCGGCCGGCGGCGGTGGCGGCACCTCGGCCAGCACCGCGGGTGGCACGCCCAGGTCGAGCCGGGGTGGCGGCTCGGGCAGGTGCTCGGCGGCCCTGCCCGCAGCGGCCCAGCTCAGCGCGGCCACGGCCAACGCCATGGCGTGCCAGGCCAGGGGCCGCAGGGCCTTCGACGTTTTTTTCTTGCTCATCAACGCTCCTGCAAGGCGCCCTGCACGCTGCGCAGCACCGGCTTGAGCAGGTACTGCATCACGCTGCGCTGACCGGTGAGGATGCCGATGTCGACCGGCATGCCCGGGGTGATCGGCAGCGGCTTGCCGTGCAGCAGCAGCTGACCACGCGCGGCACTGAGCTGCACCTCGAAATACGGCTCGCCCTTCTCGTCGACCACCGCGTCGGCGCCCACCCGCTCGACCTTGGCTTCGAGCTTGCCGTAGGTGCTGGCGTCGTAGGCCAGCACACGCACATGGGCCTGCTGGCCAGCACGGATGAAGCCGATGTCCGAGGGCTTGATGCGGGCGTTCATCAACAGCGTCGCCTCCTCGGGCACGATCTCCAGGATGGCCTTGGCCGGCGCCACCACGCCGCCGATGGTCGGCACCAGCACCCGGTTGACCACGCCGTCCACCGGCGACAGCACCTCGCGGCGCGTCACCCGGTCTTGTTGGCCGGTCAGCGTGCTGGCCAGCGCGGCCGCCCTGGTCTCGTATTCGCTGCGCAGGCCGCCCCACTGCGAGCGTGCGCGGGCATCGGCCTCGGCCGCCGTGGCCTGCGCCTCGGCCAGGCCGGCCTGCAGGCGCGGCAGTGATTGGCGCAGCCCGTCCAGCTCGGCCTTCTGGCCCATCAGCTTCTGCTGCGCCGACAGGTAGTCGGCGCGGGCGCCGGCGCCTTCCTTGAACAAGCGCTCCTCGATGGCAAAACTCTGCTCGCCCACCGTCACCGCGGCCTGCAGCTGCGTGATGCGCGCCTGGGCCTCGGCCAGCTCGCCACGCCGGCGCACCACGCCTTCGCGCGCCACGGCGCTGTTGGATTGGTACTCGCGCAGACCGTCGCGCCAGAGCTGGGTCTCCTTGGCGATCAGCTCGGGCGCTTCCTGCCGCCAGGCATCCTCGAACACCGGCGCGCGGCCCGACATCAGCGCATCCAGCCGGGCCCGACCGGCCAGCGCGGCCAGCTGCTGCTGGCGGCTCTCGCCCAGCGTGGCGGTGTACTGCGCGGTGTCGAGCCGGGCCAGCAGCTGGCCCTTCTTCACCGTCTGGCCGGGCGCCACCAGCATCTGTTCGACGATGCCGCCCTCCAGGCTCTGCACCTCCTGCAGGCGGCTGGGCGGGATCACCGCACCACGCGCCTGCACCGCCACGTCCAGCTCGGCCACCGTGGCCCAGACCAGCGCGGTGGTGATGAACAGTGCGACCACGACGACCATCGCCGCCACGGTGCGGCGCGGGCCGCGGTCGGGGTCGGGATGCGGGGCCGGCAGCGGCCGTACTTCGACGGTGCCGCTCATGGCTTGGCGCCGATCACGACGCGCTGCAACCCGCCCGCCGGCGGGCCGGCGGCGGGCGGCGCCGGCTCGGGGCCACGCGGCTGCGACAAGGCCTTGAGCACCTCGTCGCGCGGGCCGTCGGCCACCACGCGGCCGCGGTCCATCACGATCAGCCGGTCCACCAGCGCCAGCATCGCCATGCGGTGGGTCACCAGCACGATGGTGGTGTCGGGCAGCGCGCGCAGGCGGGCGATCAACTTCTGTTCGGTGGCCGGGTCGACCATGCTGCTGGGCTCGTCCAGCAGGATCAGCCGCGGCTGGGTGAGCAGCGCGCGGGCGATGGCCACGATCTGGCGCTGGCCGCCCGACAGGCGCTCACCCCGCTCGCCCACCTGCGTGGCCACGCCGCCGGGCAGCTGGGCCACGATCTCGTCGAGGCACGCGTTGCGCAGCGCCGCCAGCAGCGCGGCATCGTCGGCCTGAACCCGGCCCAGCTCGATGTTCTCGCGCAGGCTGCCGTGGAACAGCGTCACGTCCTGCGGCACGTAGCCGATCTGGCGGCGCAGGCTCAGCGGCTCGATCTGCGTGGTCACCAGGTCGTCGACCAGCACGCTGCCGGTGTCGGGTGCGTACTGGTTGAGGATCAGCCGCAGCAGCGTGCTCTTGCCCGAGCCCAGCTTGCCGATCACGCCCACCCGCTCGCCGGGGCGGATGCGGATGTTCAAACGCTCGAGCACCGGCGGCTGCTTGGGGTAGGCGAAGGTGACGTCGCGGAACTCCAGCGCACCCTGCATCGGCGGCGCCTGCAGGCTGGCCGCGGCCTCGTCGGTGGGGGCCTGCATGATCTTGTCCAGCGCCTGGTAGCTCAGCTTGGTCTGCTCCCAGCGCACCACCAGCCCGGCCACCTGGCTGACCGGCGCCAGCGCCCGGCCGGTGAGCAGGCTGACCGCGATGATCTGGCCCAGCGTCATCGCCTGCTCGCTCATCAGGATGGCGCCCACCGCCACCACCGCCACGCCGGCAATCGCCAGCACCGCGGTGTTGAGGTAGTTCACCCGCGAGGTGATCTCGCGCGTTTCGAGGTTGTTGTGGGCGATGGCCTGGGTCAGCCCCTCCCATTTGCGGCGGCTCCAGGCCTCGGCGCCCAGCGCCTTGACGGTGTCCAGCCCGTTCATGGTCTCGAACAGGTGCGCGGTGCGCTGCGAGCTTTCCTGCATCGACTCGCCGACCTTCTTGGCCAGCGGCCGGCGCGCGGCAAAGGCGATGCCCAGCAGGATGGGGATGGCCGCCAGCGGCACCAGCGCCAGCCAGCCGCCCACCAGCGCGATGACACCCAGGTACAGGAACATGAACGGCAGATCACCCAGCACGGTGAGCGTGCTGGTGGCAAAGAACTCGCGCACCGCTTCGAAGTCGCGCACCGTGTTGGCCAGCACGCCGCCCGAGGCGGGTCGGTCGGCCGCGCGCATGCGCAGGCACTGGGCAAACACCTGGGCCGACAGCGCCACGTCCATGCGCCGCGCGGCGGCTTCGAGCAAATGGCTGCGCAGCACGCGCATCACCAGCTCGAAACCGATGATCAAGCCCGCCGCGGTGGTCAATACGCCCAGGCTGCCGAGCGCGTTGTTGGGGATCACGCGGTCGTAGACCGCCATGCTGTAGAACGGGATCAGCGCGCCGAACACGTTCAGCGCCAGCGTGCCCAGCAGCGCCCAGCCAAACATCCAGCGGTTGCGCTTGAAGGTGTCCCAGAACCAGCGGCCCACCTGCGGCAAGGTGTAGAGCAGGCTGCGGGCGTCGAAGTGCAGCGCCGGCCGGATCGCCAGCCAGCGCGCCTGCGGCACTTCCTGCTGCAGTTGCTCGGCGGTCAACCAGCTGCTGCCGGCGATGCCGGGCAGGTGGCATTCAAAGCGCCCGTCCTTCAGCGACAGCGCCACCACACAGCGGCCGGCCTCACCCAGCAGCAGGGCCGGCAGTTCGGTGGGCCGGCGCGTGGCACCGGCTGGCAAGGCGCTGGCCACCAGGCCGGCATGCTGCAGCAGGCCGTTCAGGGCCTCTTGCGCCAGCGCATCGCCGTGCGCCAGGTCGTGCGAGGACAGGCTGTCGCGCAGCCGCTCCACCTGCACGGGCGTGCCGAGAAAGCGGGCCAGGAACACCACGCTCTCATGCAGGGGCACGGGGCCGACGGTGGTGGCAGACGGTGTACGGCGTTCGGTCATGGCATTTGGCAGGGGCGCGCGAGCACCATCGTGGCCCGCACAGTTTGGACGTCATTGTCCGGCCCCGATGGCCGGAACACCCGGGCCAAGCCGGGCCAGTTGCGTGACGCTGCACACAGCGGCGGCCGGGCTGGCGCGCCGAAACAGGCCGCCCTCAATGAACTGCGCCACGACACCCCGGGGGGCGTCGTGGCGCAGGAGGGAGGCCGGGCCGCCCAGGCCCGGCCGAGGGGCGTCAGGCCGACAGCACCGTGTGGCTGTCGTCGCGCGACAAGGCCGCCAGGCGGCGCAGCGTTTCGGCCGCATCACCACCATTGCCCGCCTCGTCGGCACAGGCGATGCCGCAGTGCGCCGCGGCCGGGCTGGCACCCAGCAGGCTGTCGAGCGAGCTGTCGTTGCCCAGCAGGTCGGCGATGGTCGGCAGTTGCACACCCGCGGCGGCGGCGTCGTCGGCCGAGACGTTGAAGTACACGTCGGTCATGTCCACCGAGGCCCCGCTGGCCAGCGTGGCCGAACTGCGCTCGAGGTGCAGGTTGCCCTGCGCGTCGAGGAAGGGCAGCTCGGTGTAGCCCACGGTCAGGCTGGCCACGCCGGCTTGCGCCAGCGTCACCAGCTCGCCGTCGTCGGTGGCATGGTTGCCGTTGGCGTCCCGCCAGATCATCAGCTGGCCGAAGGCGGCGTCGGCGTTGTCCACCAGGCCATCACCGTTGCTGTCGTAGCTGGCCAGGTTGGCGAAGCCCGCCCCCTTGGCCGTGCCACCGAACAGCTCGTGGATGCTGTCGACCCGGCCATTGCCGTTCTTGTCGACCGCCAGGAAGCCGTCGCTGCCCGAGATCCAGCCCGACTTCACCGCCGTTCCGTTGCCGAACAGGTCGAAGCCTGCGCTGGCATCGGCCCGGGCGGTGGTCTGGATGCCGTTGCCGTCCAGGTCGATGACGATGGGCGTGATGCCGGCGTCGCGGGTCATGTCGTTCTGGCCGGCCGCCAGCGTGAACACATCGGTGCGGGTGACGTTGGTGGTCGACACCGCATCGCCGTTCACATCGGAGTCGATGCTGTCGTTGCTGCCGGTGTTCTTCTTGGCCCACTTCCAGTAGGACATGTTGTTCCACTGGTTGTAGTTCCAGTGCTGGACGTTGGTCTTGTCGAACTGCAGGTAGTAGCTGCCCGCATCCAGGTTCGAGAACAGGTAGTTGCCGGTGCTGTTGGTCGTGGTGGTGCCCAGCAGCGTGCCGGTGCCGGAAAACAGCTTGACGGTGATGTTGGCGATGCCCGGCTCGTTCGAGTCCTGGATGTTGTCGTGGTCCATGTCGTCCCACACTTTGTTGCCCACGCTGGCCTTGGGTGCGCTGTAGAAGCCGGCGTCGATCGTCAGGTTCTGCTCGTTGGCGCCCAGCGTGATGACGCCGGTGGTGCCGGCGGCATCGATGTCGGAGTCGACCGCGTCGTTGACACCCTGGTTGGCCTTGGTGACCACATACCCGGCCACCGGCGCAAACGTCACCGTGTACTTGCCCGCACCCAGGTTGCCGAACTCGTACAAGCCGGCGCTGCTGGTGGTGGTGGTGGCGGTGATGTCGTCGCCCGTGCCGAACACGCCGTCGACACCGGCGCCCTTGAGCGTGACCTTCACGCCCGCGATGCCGGCTTCGCCCGACTCCTGGATGCCGTCGTTGTCCTTGTCGTTCCAGACCCGGTCGCCCAGCGACGACTTCAGCGCGCCGGTGCCGGTGTAGTAGGCATCGTCCTTGTCGGTGACGCCGGCCACGCCGCCCACCGCATCCACCGCGGTGACGGTGCCGGTGTTCTTGATGGTGCCCGACGAGGCCACTTCCTTGGCGGTGTAGGTCCAGGTCTCGTTGGTATCGAGCAGGCCGTCGTGGTCGGTGTCGCCGCTGACGTAGGTCACGTTGGCGATGCGGTCATCGCTCAGCACCACGTTCTTCAGCGCGGCGTCGCCGGTGTTCTTCACGAGGTAGGTGAAGGTGACCGTGCTGCCGGTCCTGACCTCCAGCCCCGGAGGCGCGTCGGCGTCGTACAGCGTGGCGTCGACGGTGCTGCTCCAGCTGGTCTTGGTGGTGGTCCAGTTGCAACCCTGGTTGTTCTCGCTGCTGTACGACTTGATGGTGCTGTCGTGGCTGCCACTGCTCAGCGCGTACTTGGTCTGCGCCAGGACCTGGTCCTTGCTGTAGGCGTAGTCGACGCTGGAATGGCAGGCGTTCAGGTAGGCCGCCACGCTCTCGCGCATCAGCACCTCATGGCTGCTGGTGCCGGTGGAGCACAGGATGCTGTAGAGCGACTTCGTGCCGTTGGTGACGTTGCAGCCGAACACCGAGTTGAAGCTGGTGTAGTACTTGACGCTGGTGCCCGACCAGCCGTAGGTGCCCAGGCCGCTCTGCCAGCTGCAGTTCGACTTCCAGTGGCTGACGTTGGCGCCTTCGCCACCGCAGTTGTTGGTGCTGGTGGTGGTGGTGCCCGACACATACTTCTCGACGTCGATGCCCACCTTGTAGACACCGGCGTCCCAGCTCAGGTCGTTCTCGCCCGCGCTCAGCGTGGTGTTGTCCATGATGCCCCAGTTCAGGGGCGCATCAGCAGTGGCACGCACGTCGGAGTCGACGGCGTCATTGGCACCTTGGTTCGATTTGGTGAAGACGAAGCCCGAAGGCAGGGTGCCTTCCTGCACGTCGATGTGGTAGTCGCCCGCCGTGAGGTTGGCGAACAGGTACTTGCCGTCGGCGTCGGTGACGGTGGTGGCCAGCACATTGCCGTAGGTGCCCGTGTCGTCGCGCAACTCGACGGTGACACCGGCCACGCCGGTTTCACCCGCGTCCTGGATGCCGTTGACGTTCTTGTCGTACCAGATCGTGTCGCCGATGCTGGCCTTGGCCGCCACCGTGGTGTAGTGGCTCAGGTCGGAGTCGCTCAAGCCATCCGTCACCGTCACCGTGGCCTTGTTCGAGTACACGCCACCCGACTGCACGGCCTGCAGCGTCAGCTGCTCGAGCTTGAAGTAGTCCATGCTGTGGCCATCGTCGCGCGCGGCGATGATCAGCACATTGCCCGCGACATCGCCATCGTTGAAGTCGGCCCAACGGGCATTGGTGGAGCCGGTGTCGTTGAACTCCTTCAGGCTCATGCCGTTCAGCACTGCATTGTTCATGCTGGTGATCGGAGTGGCCGACGAGCCGACGTACACGGTCAGGTCGCTGTCGCCGACGACATAGCCGAGGAAAGCCTTGTCGACCACCACGTCCTGCGAGAACTGGAAGACGAGGTAGTTGTCGCGACCGTAGTTGTCCACGGTGTGGGCGTTGCCACTGCCGGCGCCTTCGCTGCTGTCGGTGACACCGAGGCCGCCGCCGTAGGCGCCCACGAAGGCCTTGGCCCAGGTGCCATAGGTCTTGTCACGGCTCCAGGCATTGGCGTCAACCGTGATGCCCCCCGAGGTGTAGGTGCGGGTGTTGCCATCGCTGCCGTCGGTGGCGCTGTTGCCCGAGAAGTTGAACGTCGTCGCGGCACCCAGGCCGCCCAGCGGCTGCACCGTGCCGGTCGCCTTGTACAGCCACGATTCACCCGCCTCGAGGACGTTGTCGCCATCGTCGCCCGATTGGTAGGTGATCTTGCCGTTGGCGATCGACATGTCGTCGGCCGTGGTCGCGGTCGTGCCGTTGTCGTCGACGATGGCGATGTCGCTCTTGGCGAAGTTCGTATTGCCGGTGTTGCTGACCTTGTAGGTCCAGGTCACGTCGGAGCCGGCCGTCAGGACCGGCACGCCGACGCCGTTGGCGGCATCTTCGTTGTCGTAGTTCGGCGCGGTGGTGTTCGAGTTGCTCGAACCGTTGGTGGTCTTCTCGATGTCGATGCCGGGGGCCAACAGGTACACGCCGGCGTCGATGGTGGGATCGTTCTGCCCTGCACTGAGGGTGACGATCTGGCTCTTGCCGGTCGTGGTGTCGGCGTCGGAATCGATGGCATCGAACCCGTTGCTGCCGGCGTTAGGCGTGGTGTACGCCATGGTCGCCAGCTTGCTGAACTGCACCTGGTACTGCACACCGGCCAGCAGGTTGTTGAACTGGTAGTAACCATCGGCGTCGGTGGTCGTGGTCGCCGTGGTGTCACCCAGGCCGTTGATCAGGCCATCGGTGCCACCACCGATCAGCGTGATCGTCAACCCGGACACGCCGGCTTCGCCACTGTCCTGCTTGCCATTCACGTTGGCATCCAGCCAGACGAAGTCACCCAGGCTCTGCGTCAGCGTCGAACCGTTGTAGTGCGCTGCGTCGCTGTCGGTCACCGGGACGCTTCCACCCATGCCGGTGACGGTGCCGATGTTGGAGATCTCGTCACCTGAGGTGACGATTTCCTCGGCGCGATAGGTCCAGGTCTCAGCCACGTCGAGCTTGTTGTCGCCGTCGGTGTCACCCCCCACGTAGCTCACGCCGCTCAGCCGGTTGTCGGTCACCGAAACGCTGGAAATCTCGACATCACCCGTGTTCGTGACGACATAGGTGAAGACGGCCTTGCCGCCCACCGGGATCTGCGGGCCCGAGCCCGAGGTGTCGGCGTCCACGTCTGCCGTGACAACCAGCGTGCCCGTCGAGGCTTGTGTGCTGAGATCGGCACCCAGCTCGTTCTGGTTCGCATACTGGTTCTTGAGGTTCTCGATCGTCGTGGCGTTGCCCGACTCGATCGCCGCCTTCGTCGAACTGATGATGCTGGCGACCGTGTACAGGTAGTCCACGTTCGGGTTGGCCGCATTCAGCAGCGCCGCCGTGGCGTGGCGAAGCAGCGCGTTGACACCACCGCCGGCGGCACCCAGTGCATCGAGCATCGTCGGCGTGGCAGCGCCAAGCACGTCGACCCCGAACACGGCCTCCCAACTTTGCGTCGGGCTGTAGCCACTCTCCGGCCAACCGGCCAGGGGCGCCGGGCCGAACTCGGAGTGCGTCTTCCAGAAGCCGGGCGTCAGGCCCTCGGTGCCGCCCGTGCTGCCGGTCGTGTACTCGCCATGGACGAGCTTTTCGATGTCGATGGCGGCACGGTAGATGCCGGCGTCCACGGTGTTGTCGGTCTCGCCGGACTC
>MESD01000138.1:322-404 GCA_001770815.1 Burkholderiales bacterium RIFCSPHIGHO2_12_FULL_69_20 | reverse complement strand
GTTGCCGTTGACATCGGTCACGTCAGTGGCCAGCACCGCCCCGACGGGCAGGTTGTTCACGCACTTGTAGAGCTCGACGGTG
>MESD01000138.1:0-264 GCA_001770815.1 Burkholderiales bacterium RIFCSPHIGHO2_12_FULL_69_20 | reverse complement strand
CGGGCAGCAGATTGGCGAAGTTGTACAGGCCGTTGGCGTTGGTCGTGGTCTCCGCGACGAACACGCCCTTGACGCCGTTGACGCAGGTGTAGAGCTTGACGATGGCGCCAGCGATGCCGTTCTCGCCGTCGTCTTGCTGGCCGTCGCCGTCCTTGTCTTCCCACACCCGGTCGCCGATGGAGGCCAGCTGCACCAGGCCGGCGTCCACGGTGTTGTCGGTCTCGCCGGACTCCAGGTTGTAGCAGCCGCTCAGGCCGCCGATGC
>MESD01000137.1:20583-28902 GCA_001770815.1 Burkholderiales bacterium RIFCSPHIGHO2_12_FULL_69_20 | reverse complement strand
GTGTCAAGCCCTGAACGGCCCCGCGGCCTCGGCCCGGCCGCAGCGGAACTTGACGGCGATGGAGCTGACCGTCGCAACGTCCGCAACGAGCCATCAACGGTCGTAAGAATTCGACCCACGCGCAGAGCGCCAAGACTCTTACAGCCCCGCCCCATTCGATGCGATGGTCTGTGCATACCAGCGTGCGCTGGCCTTGGGAGTGCGTTGCTGGGTGGCCAGGTTGACGTGCACCAGGCCGAAGCGCTTGGAGAAGCCGTGCGCCCATTCCAGGTTGTCCAGCAGCGACCAGGCCATGTAGCCGCGCACGTCCACCCCGGCGCGGATCGCATCGGCCACCGCACCCAGGTGGCTGCGCAGGTAGGCCACGCGCAGCGGGTCGTCCACGCCCTCGGGCGGCGCCACCGGCGGGTCGTAGAAGGCGGCGCCGTTCTCGGTGATGTAGAGCGGCAGATCGCCGTAGTGCTGCTTCACCCAGCACAGCGTGTCGGTCAGGCTCTGGGCGCGCACCTCCCAGCCGGTCTCGGTGTGGGTGGCCTGCGATTGGCGCACCGGGCTGGCACGCACCGGCCAGGCGTTGTCGTCGTGGCGGTTCACGCTGCGGGTGTAGTAGTTGATGCCCAGCCAGTCGAGCGGCTGACGGGCCAGCGCCAGGTCGGCCGCCGGCCAGTCGACCCAGGCCTCGCCAAACACCTCGCGCAGCGGCTCGGGGCAGCGGCCCAGCAGGGCCGGGTCGAGGAACTGGCGGTTCATGTAGGCCTCGGCGCGCACGCAGGCGGCGCGGTCGGCCGGGCTGTCGCTGGCGGCGTCCTTCGGTTCGAGGTTGACCACCAAACCGACCTGCTTGCAGCCCTCGGCGCGCAGCACCTGCACGCCGGTGCCATGCGCCACCATCAGGTGCCGGGCGGCGATCGCCGCCTCGTAGGCGCTGCGGTGGCCCGGCGCCAGCGTGCCGTAGAGGTAACCGCCGTCGGTGATCACCCAGGGCTCGTTGAAGGTGGCCCAGAAGGCGACGCGGTCGCCCAGCGCACGCGCCACCGCCTGCGCGTAGTCGGCGAACCAGCCCACGCTGTCGGGGTTGAGCCAGCCGCCGCGGTCGTCCAGCGCGGCCGGCCAGTCCCAGTGGTGCAGCGTCAGCAGCGGCGCGATGCCGGCCTCGCACAGCGCGTCCACCAGCCGGTCGTAGAAGCCCAGCCCGGCCGGGTTGATGCGGCCGCGGCCCTCGGGCATCACCCGCGACCAGGCCACCGAGAAGCGGTAGGCCTGCAGCCCCAGCTGCTTCATCAGGGCCACGTCCTGTGGCATGCGGCGGTAGTGGTCGCAGGCCACGTCGCCGGTGTCGCCGTGGGTGATGCGGCCCGGCGTGTGGGCAAAGCGGTGCCAGTTGCTGATGCCCGCGCCATCGGCCAGCGGCGAGCCCTCGATCTGGTAGGCCGAGGTGGCGGCACCCCACAAGAAGTCATGCGGAAAGGCGGTGCTGGCCTGGGGGGTGTCGGGCAGGGTCATGGTGGGCTGGGTGATGTAAAGGTTCTCACGCGAATCCTAGGGGCTGGCCGCTGTTGATGGGCTTAGGGTCTGTGCCGGGGAGGGGCCGTGCTTGAGTCGCGAGCGGCTCGGCGGCCGCCGCCCACCGCAAAAGCCCTGAGGGCCAGACCATCTGTAATCGATTACATTGCCGTCGGATTCAGCCCTGCCAACGGGTCGAACCGTCGCCCCAGCCCTTCCCGCCGCCCATGAATCCTGAAGCCGGTCCGCTGCCGCGGACGCTTGTCCAGCGCAATGGCCGCCTGCGGGCGGAGTTGCAGCCCCACGGTGGCCTGCACACGCTGCGCAGCGACGACCTGACGGTGAACCTCTTTCCGGCCAGCGCGCTCGAGGCCGGGCCGGCCAACCTGTGGCTGCGCCTCCTGCCGGCCGAGGGCACCCCAGCGGCCGGCGACGCCGTGGCGGCCGCGCCGGTGCCGCTGCTCGGCCCAGCTGCGCCCGGCCGCACCCGGCGGCACGGCGAGCGCTGTTGGCATGAAGGCTTCTGCGGTGCCGTGCACTACCAGCTCGAGCTGGTGCTGGCCGACGAGGCGCCCGCCTGGTTCTGGCGCCTGCAGCTGCACAACACCGGCCCGTTGCCGCTGCGGCTGGATCTGGTCTACCTGCAGGATGTGGCGCTGGCGCCCTGGTCGGCCATCCGCCTGAACGAGGCCTATGTCAGCCAGTACCTGGACCACCGGCCGCTGCCGCATGTGCAGCACGGCTGGGTGATCGCCACGCGCCAGGGTGCGCTGGTTCAAGGCCGCAACCCCTGGTTGTTGAGCGGCAGCCTGGGCCGGGCCGTGGCCTATGCCACCGATGCCTTGCAGGTGGTGGGCCTGGCCGCGCGGGCTGGTCTGCCACACGGCCTGCTCGATCGCCCGCTGCCCGGCACCCGGTTGCAGCATGAGCATGCGCTGGTGGGCCTGCAGGACGAGACCTTCACGCTGATGCCGGGCGAGCGTGTGCGGCGCGGCTTCTACGGGTTGCTGCGGGAGGACCATCCGGCGGCCAGCGGCGAGGGCGACCTGGCGCAGGTCGACGCGGTGCTGGCGCTGCCTGAAGCGGCGGGTTGGACCGCGCCTGAGATCAGTGACGATCCGGGCGATGACCCGCGCACGCTGTTTGCCTGCGCACCGCTGTGGCCCGCCGAGACACCCGACCGCGCGCGCCTGCAGGCCTGGTTCGGCGCCGGCTGGCGGCACGCGCAGACCGGGCCCGACGGCGCGCCGTGGTCGTTCTTCCAGGGCGACGACGCCCACGTGGTCACCCGCGCGCACGAGCTGCAGGTGCTGCGCCCGCACGGCCACCTGCTGCGCGGCGTCGGCCACTGGACGCCCGACGAGCAGGCGGTGGCCAGTACGGTGTGGATGGCCGGCGTGTTCCATTCCAGCCTGACGCAGGGCCATGCCAGCGCCAACCGGCTGCTGTCCACCCAGCGTGGTTACCTGGCGCTCTACCGCGGCCAGGGGCTGCGGGTGTTCGTCGATGCCGGCAGCGGCTGGCAGTTGCTCGACGTGCCCTCGGCGCTGCGCATGACACCCACCCAGGTCACCTGGGTCTACCAGGCCGGCGCGCAGCGCATCGAGTTGGTGGCGCACGCCGCGGCCGATGCACCCGCGGTGGGGCTGCAGCTGCGGGTGGTCGAGGGCGATGCGGTGGCAGTGCTGGTCAGCCACCACCTGGCGATCAATGCGCGTGACGGCAGCGATGGTGGCGACGACGACGGCCCGGTGGCCTGGCGCGCGGTGGCGCCGGACAGCGACCCGGTGGCCCCGGGGCAGGGCGGCGACTGGTGGATCGCACCGGCACCCGGCAGCGACCTGGCCGGGCGCTTTCCCTCGGGTGGGCTGCAACTGCGCTGCCGCAGCGACGGCCAGGGGCTGGCCGTGCTGGGCGACGAGGCCTTGTTCCTCGATGGCCGCAGCCGCCAGCAGCCATATTTTTGCCTGCGTCTGGCGCAGGTGCGCCAACTGCAGCTCACACTGACCTGCGCGCTTGTGCCGGTCTCGGGCGATGCGCCGCTGGCCGGTGGCCCGCAGCCGCCGGCGCTGCAGTGGCATCCGCCGCGCGACGCCGCCGCCGGCCGCGCGCTGTCGCAGCTGGCGCACTGGCTGCCCTGGCTGGCGCACAACGCGCTGGTGCATTACCTCGTGCCACGCGGGCTCGAGCAGTTCTCGGGCGGCGGCTGGGGCACACGCGATGTTTGCCAGGGCCCGGCCGAGCTGCTGCTGGCGCTGGGCCGCTTCGACGCGCTGCGCGATCTGCTGTGCCGCGTGTTCAGCGCGCAGAACGCCGACGGCGACTGGCCGCAGTGGTTCATGTTCCATGCGCGCGATGCGCAGATCCGCGCTGGCGATTCCCACGGCGACATCGTGTTCTGGCCGCTGGTGGCACTGGCCGACTACCTGCAGGCCAGCGGCGATGTCGGCCTGCTCGATCAGCCCTTGTCGTACCACGCCGCTGAAGGCATCGCGCCCGAGATCGAGCCGCTGGCCGATCACGTGGCGCGCGCGCTGGCGGTGGTGCACCAGCGCCGCATCGCCGGCACCCACCTGGCCGCCTATGGCCATGGCGACTGGAACGACGCGCTGCAGCCGGCCGACCCGGCGATGCGCGAGCACCTGTGCAGCGCCTGGACGGTGACACTGCACCACCGCATGCTGCGCAGCCTGGCGGCGGCCTGGCGGCTGGCCGGGCGCCACGCCGAGGCGCAGACCTTCGGCGACGAGGCGCAGGCGGTGCTGGCCGATTTCCAGCGCCTGCTGGTGGTCGACGGCGTGATCACCGGTTACGCCTCGTTCGAAGACGGCACGGCAGTCGATTACTTGCTGCACCCGCGCGATGCGCGCACCGGCATCCACCACAGCGCGCTGCCGATGGTGCATGCCATCCTCGATGGCCTGTTCACGCCGGCGCAGGCGGCAGCCCATGCCACGCTGATCGAGGCCGAGCTGATCGGCCCCGACGGCCTGCGCCTGTTCGACCGGCCGCTGCACTACCAGGGCGGGCCGATGACGCTGTTTCAGCGCGGCGAGAGCGCCAGCTACTTCGGCCGCGAGATCGGCCTGATGTACATGCATGCCCACCTGCGCTGGGCCGAGGCACTGGCGCTGCTGGGCCGCGCCGATGACTTTTTGCGTGCGCTGCAGCTGGCCAACCCGATCGGCCTGCAGGCGCTGGTGCCGCAGGCCGCGCCGCGCCAGCGCAACTGCTACTACTCCAGCTCCGACGCGGCCTTTGCCGACCGCGACGAGGCCAGCCTGCATTACGACCGCATCGCCCGTGGCGCGGTGGCGCTGGAAGGCGGCTGGCGCATCTACAGCAGCGGCGCGGGCATCGCCTACCGGCTGGTGCTGCAGCGCCTGCTGGGGCTGACGGCGCAACAGCAGCGGCTGGGCATCGACCCGGTGCTGAGCCCGCAGCTCGACGGCCTGCGTGTCACGCTGCCGCTGTACGGCCATGGGGTGGACGTGCACTACATCGTCGGCGCGCTGGGCCACGGCCCATTGGCGGTGACGCTGGACGGTGAGCCGCTGACGCTGCAGCCGGGCGACAACCCCTACCGCCAGCCCGGGGTGTGGGCGGATGCCGCAGGCCTGCGTGATCGGCTGGCCAGTGGCGCGCGGCAGCTGCAGATCACGCTGGGTTGACGGGCGGCGCGGCGCTGGCCGCGCCACCGTCGTGGCCGCTTGGCATTACCGGCCGGCCTGCCGGTGATTGCACCTACATGCCTCAAGAGCGAGAGCCACAGCGCATCCAGGACTCAAACCCCAAACACCGACGCCTCTTGTCGCCTGAGTTGCGCGATTGTCCTTGCGCCATCTGATAACGATGCAAGTGCCTCGCGATATGCCGCGGCCAAGACCTCAAGCTGGCTTGCGCGTGCTGAGCCAACACGCGGTACCGGAATTAAAACTCCGGCAAGTTCCGACGTGCGAATTCTGTTATGGGACGCTGATGTGCCAGAAGTTAAACTCCGAATTTGACATTGCACACTCTCGCTCAGCAGAAGATATGTAAGTAAATGAGAACTAACCCGGCCACGCGTCTTCATGATCTCGAACTCTGACGAACAGAGCATCTCGCGCCCTAAGTCCGGCGCAATACAAACACGTGGAATTCGAGGGTTGATTCGTGAAAGAAGAATCTCGCCCGGATTGGCGGCTACACCTGGGGTCTTTGGCGCATAGGTCAAAGCAGCTGCAACATCGACCAGTCCTTCGCCCAACACGTGAAGAACAGAGAGGAAGCCCATCCCAGTTCGCCATTTAGTTGCTCGTCGCGCGTCTGCGCAAAACTCCACCAGGTCAGCAAGTGCTACCAAGTCGAAGTCACTGGCTGCCGCAACCGATCGGATAGCACCGAACCGCTTAGCGCTGTAATGACTGGGTGTCCAGCTGCCGCGCAAGACCTCAGACTCATCGACAACCACGCATGAAGGTTCTTCACTGAGAACCAACGCGCGCTCAAGATCGTCATCCATTCCGCCGTCCCGATAAATGGCGTAAGTCTTTATGACGTCTAAGAGCTGATTTGTACCTTCGGGCTGCTTAACCTGGATGCCCTTTCTGGACGAAACTTGGAAGCCTAAGTCCGATACCACGCTCATAAATATGCGGCCACGCGCGGTCCTTGGTGCCTTTTGGAGATACACCACTGAAGTCTTGGTTCTAGTCCCCGCCTGCGCAAAGGTTACAGCTGGTAGTTCGACTATTGCCTTAAGCCGCGCAACTCCCCCAAGATGCTGTCGCAGCAACGCAGAAACTCCTTTTGCAGACACTACGCCGTCGGGAACAACAATAAATAGTCTCCCGCCGTCCTTCAGAAGGCGTAGGTTTCGGTCAATGAAGAGAAGTTCCGAGTCAAAGGTCTGCCCGTCCCGTCGCTGCGACGAGAAGAAGGGGGCGTTGTCACCGCACACCGTGCGTACGTATTGATCTTCAAATCTCGCCCCGAAAGGAGGGTTTGTTAGAACGAGGTCCACGGCCCCGTTCAATGCATCGATCGGTGACCCTAACGCCAGCGAGTTGCCGACATACACCTTATGGTCCTTCGAATCAAACAGCTCCATATTTATCGTCGCGAGCCGGGCCATCCGCTCTACCTTATCTTGGCCGTAGAGCCGCAGCCGCGAGGTTGGCAGCAACTGATATTCTGAGGCGCGGTGGTAGAAGGTAGCCAAGAAGGAACCAACGCCGCACGAGGGATCCAGCACAGTGAAGTCATCGGAATCCGACAACGCGCCGCCTTCGCGTTGAATATCCTGCAGCGCCAAGTCAACTATGAAGTCAACGACCTCTGGAGGCGTCATGTACTGCGCGTCCTCGATGTTTCCTCGGAAATTGTCGCGGACGAAGTGACCGAAGGCCTCATTCAAAATATCAAACGGCTTACCCGCGTCGCGGAGCTGAAACGCCGTATCGACGCACTGCCTGACCAGCCCGACCAACTCTGCAGCAAGACCCTCGTCGCCATCGCGCAGGGCAAGTTTTGGTTCCGAGCCGAAAATTGACGTGCCGGTACTCCCGATGTACTGGGGCAGCCGTGTGGCCGCGCCGAACGAACGCTGAAGCTCCAAGACGAGGGCAGTGCTAGACGCAGTTGGGAATGTAGGAATCATTCCTCGCCGATAGGCCAAGTACGTAGCGAACAGCTTCGCCACCTCGTCAAGCTTCGCGTTGGAGTCGTCCAAGCGTCCAGAACGATGAAAGCTCTCTCGAAGCGCCCCAAGTGCGGCGTAGACGCCTCCGTACCCTTCCGAGAGTGGGTCAAGTCCTAGCTGCTGTTGAGTCATTCGAGTCTCCGATGGACATCAATTCTGTCTCCTATACAGGGTGGATGCAAGCGCCTGCAAAGGACAGACTCACGTCATGTCGCCTATAGCTGTCAAGTTTGGACGCGTCGTAAGGGGGGCACGGGAGACACGCGGCCTCTCACAGGAAGCCCTCGCGGACCTTGCCAGCGTCAGTCGAAGTTTCTTAAGTGAGGTTGAGCGCGGTAGCGCCAGCCCTTCACTCGAGACTATGCAGAAGCTGGCGGATGCTCTGGGTGAGCAGCTTTCTTACTTGATACTCGAATACGAAAGAATAAATGACTCGACCTGAAGTATCGAATGCGCTAGCCCTTCTAGACTTGCACTTTGATTCCTTTTATGCGGCCGAGCCATTCGCACAAAGGACTGGCCACCCGGTTCCAGTGGACACGCGCGGCTGGTCGCAAATTCTAGTAAGTACATTGACAAGCACTAAGGGATTGGAGCGGAAGAAGGGGGCAGACCTTGATGACGGATCCGATGTCAAGGGTGCTAACACATGGAGTGCAATCGACACACCTCGTTTCAATGGCGTTATCAAGGCGGGAACAAAGGCAACTACGTCTGGCAGCATAACTAGTCTCGATGCCATGCCGTTCTTGTACTTTGTCTTGTGGGACAAAACGGTCCGAGAAACTTCAAGGTGCAGAATATGGGTGGTTCGAACTCAGTTCGATGATGAATTTCGAAAAATTTGTTCAGCTTGGTATCTAAAACACGCTTCCAAAGAGATTTCCTCAAACAATTTTCAGTTGCACCCGCCTCGCAGCAAAGACACAAACGAGATTCGAAATTCGTGCGGCAATCTTCTGTATCCACTGTACTTTTGCGCCGAACGAGCAATGACCGGAACCTACTCACTCAAAAGCTATGCTCCCGAGGTTCTTGTTTCCGGTTCTTGTGCGATCTCAATTTAGACCCGCGGCCTTTATTGCGCCTAGCCACCTAAACGGATGGCCTGTGGCAGGCCCCAGGGCCTAGTC
>MESD01000137.1:0-20558 GCA_001770815.1 Burkholderiales bacterium RIFCSPHIGHO2_12_FULL_69_20 | reverse complement strand
CCGTGGCGGCCTGGCATCACCCGCCGGGTGGCCGGTGATTGCCCGGATAGCCGGCCCGCCCACCGGCGGCTACGGTGCCGTGCCACCCCGTCAGGATCTCCCGCATGCAGCCCCATCAACACCCCCACCCGCACCCCGCCCTGCGCCGCCAGACCCTGTCCGACCTGCTGCACCGCACCGCTGCGCGCCTGCCGAACAAGCCCGCCATCCTGTGTGGCGACACCACCTGGACCTGGCGTGAATTCGATACCCTGGTCAGCCGCCTGGCGGCCGGCCTGCATGCCCAGGGTGTGGCCAAGGGCGAGCACGTGGGCGTGCTGGCGCGCAACTCGCACGGCTTTGCCGCGCTGCGCTTTGCGCTGGCCCGGTTGGGCGCGGTGCTGGTGCCGGTGAACTTCATGCTCAACCCGGACGAGGCGGGCTACATCCTGCGCCACGCGGGTGTGAAGCTGCTGGCCGTCGACTCGGGTCTGCATGCGCTGGGCCGCGAGGCCGCGCAGCGCGATACCGCGATCACGCGCTTCCTGTGGCTGCCCAGCGAAGACCCCAGCACCTGCCCCGCGGGCTGCCTCGACTTCAACGCACTGGCCGCCACCGACCTGACCACGCAGCCCTGCCCCGAGCCCGGGTTCGACCGCCACCACCTGCTGCAGATCGTCTACACCAGCGGCACCGAGAGCCTGCCCAAGGGCGCGATGCTGACCCACGGCGCGGTGATCGACCAGTACGTCAGCTGCATCATCGAAGGCGAGATGGCCGAGAACGACGTGGTGCTGCATGCGCTGCCGCTCTACCACTGCGCGCAGCTCGATGTCTTCCTGGGCCCCAGCGTCTACCTGGGCAGCACCAGCGTGATCACCGCCAAGCCCACGCCCGAGAACCTGTTGCCACTGATCGCCCGGCACCGCATCAGCCAGTTCTTCCTGCCGCCCACGGTGTGGATCGCGGTGCTGCGCAGCCCGCTGTTCGCGCAAAGTGATCTGTCCAGCCTGCGCAAGGGCTACTACGGCGCCAGCATCATGCCGGTGGCGGTGATGCAGGAGCTGATCGCACGTTTGCCGCAGATGCGGATCTGGAACTTCTACGGCCAGACCGAGATCGCGCCGCTGGCCACGGTGCTCAAGCCCGAAGACCAACTGCGCAAGCCGGGCTCGGCCGGCAAGCCGGCGATCAACGTCGAGACCCGGGTGGTCGACGACCAGATGAACGACGTGGCGGTGGGCGCGGTGGGCGAGATCGTGCACCGCTCACCGCAGCTGCTGTTGGGCTACTTCAACGACCCCGAGCGCAGCGCGGCGGCCTTCGAGGGGGGTTGGTTCCATTCGGGCGACCTGGCGGTGGTCGACGACGAGGGCTACATCAGCGTGGTCGACCGCAAGAAGGACATGATCAAGACCGGCGGCGAGAACGTGGCCAGCCGCGAGGTCGAAGAAGCGCTGTACCGGCTGGACGGCGTCAGCGAGGTGGCGGTGATCGGCCTGCCGCACCCGCGCTGGATCGAGGCGGTGACCGCGGTGCTGGTGTGCAAGCCCGGCGCCGTGCTCGACGAAGCCCGGGTGATTGCCCACTGCGCCGCGCAACTGGCGCACTTCAAGACACCCAAGGGCGTGGTGTTCGTCGACGCACTGCCCAAGAACCCCAGCGGCAAGCTGCTCAAGCGTGAGCTGCGGCTGCGCTTCGAGGGCCTGTACCAGACCCACTGACCCAGATCGGCCGGCCGTCCAACCGACTGACCGCGCCGGCCGGCGGCTTCAGCGTCGGGCGCTGCCGGGCGGGCCCGTCACGGCCCCGGGGCGTGGCCAGCGCCGCGCCAGGTCGAGCCCATGCGCCACGCCGGCGCCCAGCAGTGCCGCGGCGATCCAGGCGGGATGGGCATCGGCCAGCGCCGCGCGCAGCGCCACCATCAGGCAGGCGCCGGCGCCCAGCGTGGGCAGCCACTGGTGCGGCGCCGGCCCCCGGCCGGTGCGTGCAAACCACCAGCGCAGCGCGGCGGCTTCCAGCAGCACGGCCACGAGGATGGCGTCGAGCAGCCGGACCATGTCCAGCGTGCCCAGCGCATCCAGCGCGCGCAGCAGCGTTTCGCTCACACCCGGGCCAGCCCCAGCAGGTGCGCCATGTCCTTGAAGAAGATGCGCACATGCGCCATCGGCCGCGCGCGCACCAGGCGCTTGTTCATGTAGGCGTCGAAGGTGAGCTGCTGCACGTCGCGGTCCTTGCAGATCGAGACGAAGCGCTCGCGCCGCTTGTCGCTGCCGTACCAGAAGCGCTGCATCAGGCCCAACACCCAGAAGACGCGGCCATGTTCGCGCATGAACAGCTTGCGCGCCTGCGCCAGGCAACGCGGCGCGGCGCCTTCCAGCAGCGCGGCCACGGCGGTGGCGGCGTGCCGCCCGCTGACCATCGCGTAGTAGATGCCTTCGCCCGAGGCCGGCGCCACCACGCCGGCCGCATCGCCGGCCAGCACCACGTCGCGGCCGTTGTCCCAGCGACGCAGCGGCTTCATCGGCAGCGGCGCGCCTTCGCGGCGCAGCGTGCGTGCGTGGGTCAGGCCGGCGTCGGCGCGCAGCGTGGCCACCGCGCCGCGCAGCGAGAAGCCCTTGTCGGCGCTGCCGGTGCCGATCGACAGCGTCTGGCCGTGCGGGAACACCCAGCCGTAGAAATCGGGCGACAGGCTGCCGCGGTAGACCACGTCGCAGCGTGTGGGGTCATAACCCGCAGGCAGGGCGTCCGGTGTGGCGATGATCTCGTGATACGCGAAGACGCAGGCCGGCCGCTCGGCGCCGGGGATGGCCTGCTGCGCCACCGCCGAGCGGGCGCCGTCGGCGCCGATCACCGCGCGGGCACGCACCGAGGCCGGTGCACCGTCGCGCCCGGCGTCGTCGCTGGCTGCGGCGCGGTAGTGGATCAGCGCGGTGCCGTCGGCATCACGCTCCAGGCGCTCGAAGCGGCCGCTGCGGCGCACCGCGCCGTGGCTGGCGGCACGCACACGCAGCCACTCGTCGAAGTGCTCGCGGTCGACCATGCCGACGAAGCCGCCTTCGATCGGGATGTCCACCCGCACGTCGGCCGGCGAGACCATGCGCGCCGAGTGCGCGCGCGCGGCCAGCAGCGATTCGGGGATGGCGAAGTCGCGCATCAGCCGCGGTGGGATGGCGCCACCGCAGGGCTTGATGCGGCCGGCGCGGTCGAGCAGCAGCACGCGCCTGCCCTGGCGGGCCAGGTCGTCGGCGGCAGTGGCGCCGGCCGGGCCGCCGCCCACCACCACCACGTCGAAGGTCTCGATCGAGGGGCTGGTGGTTGAACCGGGTGTCGGGCCGGATGTCGGACCGGATGTCAGGTGCGGGGTCATGTGGCGGCTCCCAGGTCGTGCGGGGGGTTCAGCGCCGGTTGCCGGCGGGCGGGCGGATCGACCGCAGGTGAGGGTTTGGTCGCCGATGCGGTTGCCCTGGCTGGCACGGCCACGCGCCAGGCCAGGCCGGCGGCCACGACGAACAGCAGGCCCTCGAGCGCGAAAACGGCGGCATAGGCCTCACCGGGCGCGCTGATCAGGCGGCGGGCGACATCGCTGGCCACGGCGCCCACCAGGCCGCCGATGCCGAAGGCCACCGCCTGCGCGGCGCCCCACAGGCCCATGCGCACGCCTTCGCGGCCCCGGGGCCCCTGGCCAGCCAGCGCCATCATCGAGCCGATGGCCGCGATCGAGAACGCGCCGTTGGCCACGCCCAGCGCAAACACGGTGCCGCGCAGCGGCCAGGCCGGGCCGACCAGGCCGGCGGCCACCAGGCCGGCCATCGCCAGCGCCGAGAACAGGCAGCCGCCCACCGTCCAGCCGCGCAGCGAGCCCAGCGCCCGCCCGGCCAGCCGCCGGCCGGCCAAGGCCGCCATCAGCATGCCCAGCAGCACGCCACCGTGCTGCACGCCCGACAGCTGGGTGGACTGGCCCGGCGTCTGCCCGTGCACGATGCCGGCAAACGGTTCGAGGATCAGGTCCTGCGCGCTGTAGGCCAGCATCGACACGAAGACGAAGACGGTGAAGCGCCGCGCATCGCCATCGGCCCACACCTGGGCCAGCGCCTCGCGGAAGGCGGGCCTGGGTGTCGCGTGGGCGTCGATGGCCACGGGCGCCTCGGCCGTCTCCACGCCCCACAGCGCCAGCAGCGCCAGGCCCAGCGCCAGCATGCAGACCCCGCCGCTGACGAGCAGCAGCCGCTCGGGCGAATAAGGATCGAGCAGCTTGCCGCTGACGCCGGCGGTGATGGCAAAGCCGACGATCATCATCAGCCACACCGTGGTGGCGGCGGCGGCGCGGCGTGGTTCGTCCACCCGCTTGGCCAGCAGCACCAGCAGCGAGGTGCCGGTCGCCCCCACGCCCAGGCCGATCAGCAGGAAGGCCAGCACCGCCAGCACGATGCCGGCGGTGGGCGCCGAGCCCATCCATACCGTGGCCAGCGCGGCCAGCCAGCCACCCGCGGCCAGCACGGCCATGCCGCCGGCAATCCAGGGCGTGCGGCGGCCACTGGCGTCCGAGCCGTGGCCCAGCCTCGGGCGCAGCATCTGCACCAGGTAGTGCAGCGCCACCAGCGCGCCGGGCAGCAGCGCGGGCAGGGCCAGCTCGACCACCATCACCCGGTTCAGCGTGGAGGTGGTGGTGACCACCACCGCACCCAGGCAGGCCTGCACCAGGCCCAGCCGCACGATCTGCCACCAGCTGAAGTGACCCGCGCCTCGGCTCATCCGGGCTGCCCGGTGGTGGCGCGCAGCGCGAAGGCGCTGACCAGCATGCCGATCACGAAGAAATTGATGCCGAGCGCGCTGTACCAGGTGGCGCGCTCGCGCGGCGCGGCCAGGAAGCGTGCCATCAGGCCCAACTGCACCATCAGCAGGCCGGCCACGCCCAGCGCATGGCCGATGGCGCCCCACTGCAGCAGCAGTGCCACCACCACCGCCTGCGGCGCGGCCATCACCAGGCAGGCGACCCGGGCGGCGCCATTCACCCCCAGGCGCACCGGCAAGGAGCCGATGCCCATCTGGCGGTCGCCCTCGATGGACTTGAAGTCGTTGAGCGTCATGATGCCGTGCGCGCCCACGCTGTAGAGCAGGGCCAGCAGCATCGAGCGCTCGCTGGGCCAGGACCCGGCGGCCATCACCGCCGCGCCGGTGATCCAGGCCAGGCCTTCATAGGACAGGCCGCAGGCGGCATTGCCCCACCAGCCGTTGCGTTTCAGGCGCATCGGCGGCGCGCTGTAGGCCCAGGCCAGCAGCAGGCCGACGGCCGCAGCGGCAAAGCCCACCGGCCCCAGCACCAGCGCCACGGCCAGCGACAGCAGCGTCCACAACACCGCGATGTACAACCCCCAGCGCCCGGGCATGCGGCCCGAGGGGATCGGGCGCTGCGGCTCGTTGATGGCATCGACATGGCGGTCGAACCAGTCGTTCACCGCCTGGCTGGTGGCGCACACCAGCGGCCCGGCCAGCAGCACGCCCACCAGCACCAGACCCCAGCGCTCGGCCACCGGCGCACCGGAGGCCACCACGCCGCAACCGAAGGCCCACATCGGCGGGAACCAGGTGATGGGCTTGAGCAACTCGGCAACCGTGGAGAGGGCAGGCCTGGACATGCGGCCATTCTTCAGCTTGACACATCAAAGTGTCAACTGGGATTTACATATCGACCCAACCCCTGCCGCATCGGGCGCGGCGGTGCCACCTACTTGTCGACCCCGGGGCCCAGGTCGCCCAGGCCGTAACGCCGCAGCTTCACGTACAGGCTTTGCCGCGACAAGCCCAGGATCTCGGCGGCCGAGGCGCGGTTGTCGCGCGTCAGCTCGAGCGCGGCCTCGATGCAGCGCCGCTCGATCAGGTCGGTGGTCTCGCCGACGATGTCCTTCATCGGCACCCGGCCCACCAGCTCGGTGAGCTGGTTGACCGAGCGCGGCAGCGCCTGCGCCGCGGCCGCCTCGGGCTGCAGGCGGCGGCCGACGTCACGCACGGTGAAGCCCAGCAGCATCGGGTCGGACGGCGTCACGGTGACGGCCGAGATCTCGACCTCGGTGCTGGCGCCGAACTCGCCGCGCAGCGTGGTGGCGAACAACTTGACCGCGCCGCGCTGGCGCAGGTTGGACACCAGCACACCCAGGTCGACCCCGGTGCGGCCCAGCCAGCGCTCCAGCGACTGGCCGCGCATCTGCTCCTCGCCGGCCATCTGGCAGAGGCTGACGAATTCGGCATTGGCCGCCAGCACCAGGCCGTCGAGGTCGGTGACCACCAGACCATCGGGTGCGCCCTGGGCGAGTTGTAGCAGCAGCGCCGATTCGGTGCCGTTGCCCTGCGCATGCGCGCTGTCGCTGCGCGACAGGCGCACCAGCAGCAGGTGGGTCTGGTCCTGGTGCAGCAGCGTGGCCGAGACCTGCACCGCCAGCCGGTTGTCGGCCAGTTCGGCATGCACCGGCTCGGCGCGGCCGGTGCGCCGGGCGGTGGCCAGCAGGCCGGCCACGGCGCGTGCGCTGCTGGCCGTGAGCCCCATCGGGAAGGCCTGGCCCACCAGCTTGTCGGCCGGCAGGCCCATCATCGTGGCAGCGGCCGGATTGGCTTCGAGCACCCGGCCGCTGGCGGCATCGACCACCAGCACGGCTTCGCCGGCCATCTGGAACAACTGCCGGTAACGCAGCTCGGCCTGGCGAAAACGCGCGTAGTCGCGCTCGACCGAGAGTTGCGCCTCCACCAGCCGCTGCTGCAGCGCGGTGGTCACCCGCTGATCGCGGCCAAAGGCAAACCAGCGCGCCGGCACGCGGCCCTGGGCCGGCAGCAGGCGGCTGGCGTAGCTCATCGCCATCGTGCCGCCGGCCGGCAGCGGGTGGTTGACCTGGCGCCAGCGCATCGCACCGGCCCTTGTTTCGGCCAGCAGGGCGGCCACCTTGGGCCGGCTTTCTTCGCTGACGGTGTCGACCCAGCGCTTGCCGATCCAGGGCTCGCTCAGTTCGAGGGCCAGGGCCTCGTCGCCGAAGGCCATGTCGTGGATCACGCCGTCGGTGTCGAGCACCAGCGTCAGGTCGGCGGCAGTGCTGAGCAGGGCGGCCATGTCGGCGGCAGCCAGGTGACCCAGGCTCGCGGCGGGCTGGTCGAAGGCGCCCGTGATTCGAGGGACGGCCGGCTGCTTCTTCTTCATGCCGGCCATGCCTGGGGGCTGCGGGTCAGAGCCCCTTGATGCGGCGCGCGAGCAGGCGCTCGGCCAGCGCGGGGGCTTGCTGACCATCGGTGGCCACACCGTCCGCGCCCACCCGTTCGACCATCTCGGGGTGCACGATGAACAGCGGGCCGCCCACCATCACCGCCACCGCCCGGTTGTGCGACAAGCGGCGCACCGAGGCGATGCAGTCCAGCATGCCGTCCAGGCGCGTGGTGCTGCCCGCGGAGATGCCGACCAGATCGAACCATTCGTTTTTTACCCTGTCCTCGAAGTTGGCCGACGCCGGGTCCATCACGCCCACCACTTCCCAACCCGCCCGCGCAAAAAATTCGGCCACCATCGACAGGCCGAAGGTGTGCTGGTCGCCGGGGGCCGGCATCAGCAGGGCCCGCCGACCGCCCACCGGGGGATCGATCTCGGTGCCGAAAGCAGAACTCAAACCGCGCATTATCTGCTGCAGCCGACCCAGCCCGACGGTGACGTCGGCGAAGTGGCAGCGGTCGTCGTCCCACAACTCGCCCAGGTGGCGTGCCGCGGGCGCCAGCAGGTCGGTGTAGACCGACTCCACGCTCACGCCGCGCGCGCGCAGCGCCGCGATCTGCGCCTGGATGGCGCCATCGTCGCGGCCCATCACGTGCGCGGTGAAGGCCATCATCTCGCCGCGCGTGGGGGCCAGCACCCGGGTGGCGGTGTCGGTGGCGGGGGCATGCGCGCGCACCAGGCGCGGAATGATGTCGCGCTCGATGGTGTCGACCAGGCGCGAGAGCCGCTCTTCGACCGCCGGGCGCTGGCTGGCCAGAGTGGCCCAGGCCGCATGGCCATCGGCGGCGGCGCGGGCCTGCATCTCGGTCCAGCAATCGGCCTCCTCGGCACGATGCCAGGCCGTGGTGGTGGCGTCGCCCTGGGGCACGTATTCGCGTTGCGCTCGATTCACTGCGTTCTCCTCGCCAGGGACCTGGCCCGCAGCGGCCGCGTGGCGGCAGGCTGCTCTGATCCCCGTGCAATCGTCAGTCCGTCTTTTTCACTCATATCAAATCCCGGTCGAATGTCTGTTGCGCCTCCCAGCGCGTCAAGCGGGTATGAATACCGAGTTGAGCGCGAGGTTAATGTCAACCTGAAAAGACGTCAACCCTGATTGACACTTTGCGGAGCGCGCTCTAGATTGGCGACATGCCCAGTCTCCGGACCAGTCCTCCCCGGCACGCCACGATGGCGTCGGCTGCCCGCCTGCCGCTGTACACGCCCGAGCAACGCCGGCGGCGCGATGCCACCCGCTGGACCTGGGTGCAGGGTCTGTTGGCGCCTTTGCAGTTCGTGGTGTTCGCCGTCAGCCTGGGGCTGGTGCTGCGTTACCTGGTCACCGGCCAGGGCCTGGAGGCGGCCACGCTGTCGGTGGTGGTCAAGACGCTGCTGCTCTACACCATCATGGTCACCGGCAGCATCTGGGAGAAGGTGGTGTTCGGCCAGTGGCTGTTCGCCCCCGCCTTCTACTGGGAAGACGTGTTCAGCATGGGGGTGCTGGCGCTGCACACCGCATACCTTGCGGCGCTGTTCAGCCAGGCACTGGACGCCCGCGGCCTGATGCTGCTGGCGCTGGCCGCCTACGCCGCCTACCTGATCAACGCCGGGCAGTTCGTCTGGAAGCTGCGCATGGCGCGGCTGGAGTCGGCAGCATGAGCGCGCGTGGCCGCTCCAGAGCGCTCATCCCGAAGCGCGCAGCGCGGAGGGTTGTCCCGTGAGCGCCGTCATCGCGATCCAGCCCGACACCGGCTGCAGCGACGCCCCGGTGCTGCGCGAGCGCGGCCAGCGCGAGGTGTTCTGCGGCCTCACCGGCATCGTCTGGCTGCACCGCAAGATCCAGGACGCGTTCTTCCTGGTGGTGGGTTCACGCACCTGTGCGCACCTGCTGCAGTCGGCGGCCGGGGTGATGATCTTTGCCGAGCCGCGCTTTGCCACCGCCATCATCGACGAGCGCGACCTGGCCGGCCTGGCCGACGCGCAGGACGAACTCGACCGCGTGGTGCAGCAGCTGCTGGCGCGCCGGCCCGAGATCAAGCTGCTGTTCCTGGTGGGCTCGTGCCCGTCCGAGGTGATCAAGCTCGATCTGTCGCGCGCCGCGCAGCGCCTGTCGGCCCGGCACCTGCCGAGGGTTCGGGTGCTCAGCTACTCGGGCAGCGGCATCGAGACCACCTTCACCCAGGGTGAAGACGCCTGCCTGGCCGCGCTGGTGCCCGAGATGCCGGTGGCCGCCGCCGATGCGCCGCCCACGCTGCTGGTGGCCGGCGTGCTGGCCGACGTGGTCGAAGACCAGTTCCGTCGCCTGTTCACGGCGATGGGCCTGGGCACGGTGCAGTTCTTCCCGCCGCGCCGCGCCGGTGCGCTGCCGGCCGTGGGCCCCAACACCCGGCTGCTGCTGGCGCAACCCTTCCTGGCCGATACCGCCCGGGCGCTGGAAGCGCGCGGCGCGCAGCGCCTGGTGGCGCCATTTCCGCTGGGCGCCGAGGGCACGCAGGCCTGGCTGCAGGCGGCGGCCAGCGCCTTCGGCATCGACCCGGCGCTGTTCGACCGGGTCATCGCGCCGGCCCGGGCCCGCGCGCTGCAGGCCACCGCCGCGCACCGCCCGCGCCTGGCCGGCCAGCGCATCTTCTTCTTCCCCGATTCGCAGCTCGAGCTGCCGCTGGCGCGCTTTCTGTCGCGCGAGATGGGCATGCAACTCACCGAGGTCGGCACACCCTACCTGCACCGCGCGCACCTGGCCGCCGAGCTGGCGCTGCTGCCGGCGGGCACCATGCTGTCCGAAGGCCAGGATGTCGACCGGCAGCTCGAGCGTTGCCGCGCGCTGGCGCCCGATCTGGTGGTCTGCGGCCTGGGCCTGGCCAATCCGCTGGAGGCTGAGGGCCTGACCACCAAGTGGTCGATCGAGCTGGTGTTCAGCCCGATCCAGGGCTTCGACCAGGCCGGTGACCTGGCCGAGCTGTTCGCCCGCCCGCTGCTGCGGCGCCACAAGCTGGCGCTGCCGGCCGCCGCCTGAGAGGCCCCGGGCCATGCAACTCACGCTCTGGACCTACGAAGGCCCGCCGCACGTCGGCGCCATGCGCATCGCCACCGCGATGACCGACGTGCACTACGTGCTGCACGCGCCGCAGGGCGACACCTACGCCGACCTGCTGTTCACGATGATCCAGCGCAGCGACCGGCGCCCGCCGGTCACCTACACCACCTTCCAGGCGCGTGATCTGGGCGGCGACACCGCCGAGCTGTTCAAGACCGCCGCGCACCAGGCCTACCAGCGCTTCGCCCCGGCGGCGATGCTGGTGGGCTCGTCCTGCACCGCCGAGCTGATCCAGGACGACCCGGGTGGCCTGGCCCAGGCGCTGAACCTGCCGCTGCCGGTGGTGCCGCTCGAGCTGCCCAGCTACCAGCGCAAGGAGAACTGGGGCGCCGCCGAAACCTTCTACCAGCTGGTGCGCCACCTGTGCCCGGCGCCGGCGCAACGGGCTGAGCGCCGCGCCCGCCCGGCCGGACAGCGCCCACGCTGCAACCTGCTGGGGCCCACCGCGCTGGGGTTCCGCCACCGCGACGACGTCACCGAGATCAGCCGGCTGCTGGCCCGCATCGGCGTCGACGTGGCGGTCACCGCGCCGCAGGGCGCGTCGGTGGCCGACCTGCGCCGCCTGCACGAGGCCGACTTCAACGTGGTGCTGTACCCCGAGATCGCCGGCACCGCCGCGGCCTGGCTGCAGCGCACGCATGGCCAGCCGCACACCCGCGTGGTGCCGATCGGCATGGGCGCCACGCGCGACTTCATCGCCGAGGTGGCCACGCTGGCCGGCGTGGACGCCGCGCCACTGCTGGCCCAGATCGACGCCGACCGGGGCGAGGGCGGCACCCGCGCGCCCTGGTACGCCCGCTCGGTCGACTCCACCTACCTCACCGGCAAGCGGGTGTTCGTGTTCGGCGATGCCAGCCACGCGGTGGCCGCTGCGCGCGTGGCCGCGCACGAGCTGGGCTTCACCGTGGTGGGCCTGGGCACCTACAGCCGCGAGTTCGCCCGCGAGGTGCGGGATGCCGCCAAGCGGTACGGCGTCGAGCCGCTGGTCAGCGACGACTACCTCGAGGTCGAGGCGGCCATCGCCGAGGCCCAGCCCGAGCTGGTGCTGGGCACGCAGATGGAGCGCCACATCGCCAAGCGCCTGGGCATCCCCTGCGCGGTGATCTCGGCGCCGGTGCATGTGCAGGACTTCCCGGCGCGCTACTCGCCGCAGATGGGCATCGAAGGCGCCAACGTGCTGTTCGACACCTGGGTGCATCCGCTGATGATGGGCCTGGAAGAGCACCTGCTGGGCATGTTCAAGGGCGATGCCGAGTTCCACGAGGACGCGGCGCCCTCGCACCTGGGCCGTGCCGGCACGCCGGCGCTGGCGGCCGTGCAGGCGCCCGCCGCGGTGGCACCGATGGCCGTGCCCGAGCCGGCCGCGCTGCTCAGCACCGTCACCGCCAGCGCCGCCCCGGTCGGCCCGGGCGCGCCCGGCACGGCGGCCAACCCGCCGCAAGTCAGCAGCTGGGCCAGCGAGGCCGAGCTGGAGCTGAAGAAGATCCCGTTCTTCGTGCGTGGCAAGGCCCGCCGCAACACCGAGCGCTTTGCGCTCGAACGTGGCCTGGCCACCATCACCGTCGAGACCCTCTATGACGCCAAAGCGCACTTCAGCCGCTGAGGCCGCGGTGGCGGCCCTGCCGATCCGCGTCACGATCGTGACGATGGACTCGCACCTGGCCAGCGCCGCCGAGCGGGCCCGCCGCACGCTGGCGGCCAGCCTGCCCGGCCTGGTGCTGGCGGTGCATGCCGCCGACCACTGGGTGGGCGACGACGAGGCGCTGGCCCAGTGCCTGGACGACATCAACCGCGCCGACATCGTGGTGGCCACGATGCTGTTCATGGAAGACCACTTCCTGCCGCTGCTGGCCGCGCTGCAGGCCCGGCGCGACCACTGCGACGCGATGGTCTGCATCATGAGCGCGGCCGAGGTGACCAAGCTCACCCGCATGGGCCGCTTCAGCATGGACGGCAAGACCAGCGGCCCGATGGCCCTGCTCAAGCGCTTGCGCGGCAACGCCGGCAAGCCCCAGGCCGGCGCCAACATGGGCAAACCCGCCAGCGCCGGCGCCCAGCAGATGAAGATGCTGCGCCGCATCCCGCAGTTCCTGCGCTTCATCCCCGGCACCGCGCAGGACGTGCGGGCCTACTTCCTCACGCTGCAGTACTGGCTGTCCGGCTCCGACGACAACATCGCCAGCCTGGTGATGAACCTGGTCGAGCGTTATGCCGACGGCAGCCGCAAGCCGCTGCGCGCACTGGCCCATGCCAAGGCGCCGATGGCCTACCCCGAGCTGGGCGTCTACCACCCGCGCCTGTCCGGCCCCTCGGGCCGGCTGGCCGAGCAGGCCGAGGCGCTGACCGGCGGCGGCAGCCGCGGCACCGTGGGCCTGCTGCTGCTGCGCAGCTACCTGCTGGCCGGCAACGCCGCCCACTACGACGGCGTGATCACCGCGATGGAGGCCCGCGGCCTGCGCGTGATCCCGGCCTTCGCCTCGGGGCTGGATGCGCGCCCGGCGATCGCCGCGTTCTTCATGAAGAACGACAGGCCGGTGGTCGATGCGGTGGTCTCGCTGACCGGCTTCTCGCTGGTGGGCGGCCCGGCCTACAACGACGCCAAGGCCGCCGAGGACGTGCTGGCCGCACTCGACGTGCCCTACCTCGCGGTCTACCCGGTGGAGTTCCAGCGGCTCGACCAGTGGGGCGGCAGCGAGCGTGGCCTGCTGCCGGTCGAATCCACCATCATGGTGGCGATCCCCGAACTCGACGGCGCCACCGGCTCGATGGTGTTCGGTGGCCGCGGCTCCAGCGAGATCGCCTGCAGCGGCTGCGACCACGCCTGCCGCTTCACCAACTCGGCCGGCGCCAGCGACATGCACAGCTGCATCGAGCGCGCCGACGCGCTGGCCGCACGGGTCGGCAAGCTGGTCGATCTGCGCCGCTCGCAACGCGCGCAGCGCAAGGTGGCGGCGGTGATCTTCAATTTCCCGCCCAACGCCGGCGCCACCGGCACCGCCGCGCACCTGTCGGTCTTCGAGTCGCTCTACAACACCCTGCTGGCGATGCAGGCCGAGGGCTACACCGTCGAGCTGCCCACCTCGGTGGACGACCTGCGTGAATCGCTGATCAACGGCAACGCGTCAACCCATGGCGCGATGGCCAACGTGCAGGCCCGCATCAACACCGACGACCATGTGCGGCGCGAGAAGCACCTGGCCGCCATCGAGGCGCAATGGGGCCCGGCGCCCGGCAAGCAGCAGAGTGATGGCCGCTCCCTATTCGTGTTGGGTCGGCAGTTCGGCAACGTGTTCGTCGGCATCCAGCCCGGCTTCGGCTACGAGGGCGACCCGATGCGCCTGCTGTTCGAGCGCGGCTTTGCGCCGACGCATGCGTTCTCGGCCTTCTACCGCTGGATTCGCGAGGATTTCGGCGCCCATGCGGTGCTGCATTTCGGCACCCACGGCGCGCTCGAGTTCATGCCCGGCAAGCAGGCCGGCATGTCGGGCAACTGCTGGCCCGACCGGTTGATCGGCGACCTGCCCAACATCTACCTCTATGCCAGCAACAACCCGTCCGAAGGCACCATCGCCAAGCGCCGGGCCGCCGCCACGCTGGTGAGCTACCTCACGCCGCCGGTGGGTCAGGCCGGGCTGTACAAGGGCCTGGTCGACCTGAAGGCGCTGATCGAGCGCTACCGTGGCCTGGGCCCCGACGCCGAAGCCCAGGACGAGGCCGGTGAATTGGCGCTGATGCTCCAGACGCAGGCCGCCGCGCTCGACCTGGCCGCCGCCGAGCCGGCCTGGGGTGATGGTGCCGCGCAGCGCATAGCCCAGCTCAACGACGAGGTGCTGGCGCTCGAGTACACGCTGATCCCCTACGGCCTGCACGTGGTGGGCCGCGCCCCCAGCGCCGCGCACCGGGTCGACCTGCTGATGTCGCTGGCCGAGGCCTCGCATGACAGCCACGACGAGCGTGCCCTGATCGAGGCCCTGGTGGCCGGCGGCACGCCCGAGTCGGTGCTGCACGACGCCGGCCGCAGCCAGGACTTGCCGGCCGGCGTGCTGCTGCGCGAGCTGGCCCGGGTCGACGCGCTGATGGCGCAGGACCACGAGATCGACGGCATCCTGAAAGCGCTGGACGGCCGCTTCGTGCGCCCGGCGCCCGGTGGTGATCTGCTGCGCACGCCGGCGGTGCTGCCCACCGGCCGCAACCTGCATGGCTTCGATCCGTTCCGCATCCCCAGCGCCTATGCGGTCAAAGACGGCGCGCGCCAGGCCGAGCGCTTGCTCGACAAGCACATGGCCGGCAGCGGCGCCTTCCCCGAATCGATCGCGATGGTGCTGTGGGGCACCGACAACCTCAAGAGCGAAGGCGGGCCCATCGGCCAGGCGCTGGCGCTGATGGGCGCCCAGCCGCGCTTCGACAGCTACGGCCGGCTGGCCGGCGCCCTGCTGCTGCCGCTGGCCGAGCTGGGCCGCCCGCGCATCGACGTGGTGATCACGCTGTCGGGCATCTTCCGCGACCTGCTGCCGCTGCAGATCAAGCTGCTGGCCGAGGCCGCCTTCCTGGCCGCCAGCGCCGACGAGCCGGCCGAGGCCAACTTCATCCGCAAGCATGCGCTGGCCTACCAGGCCGAGCATGGCGGTGACCTGGAGACCGCCTCGCTGCGTGTCTTCGGCAATGCCGAGGGCGCCTACGGCGCCAACGTCGGCCACCTGATCGACAACAGCCAGTGGGACGAGGGCGACGAACTGGCCGAGACCTACAGCCGCCGCAAGGGCTTTGCCTACGGCCGCGCGGGCCGGCCGGTGCAGCAGCCGCAGCTGCTGCAGAGCGTGCTGGCCGGCGTCGAGCTGGCCTACCAGAACCTCGATTCGGTGGAGTTGGGCGTGACCACGGTGGACACCTACTTCGACACGCTGGGCGGCATCAGCCGCGCGGTGCAGCGCGCCAAGACGCTCAAGCAGGGCCACAGCGCCGCGATGGCGCCGGTCTACATCGGCGACCAGACGCGCGACGCCTTCGGCGGCGGCACCGTGCGCACGCTGGGCGAGCAGGTGGCGCTGGAAACCCGCACCCGCATGCTCAACCCCAAGTGGTACGAAGGCATGCTGGAAAGCGGCTACGAGGGCGTGCGCCAGATCGAGGTGCATGTCACCAACACGCTGGGCTGGTCGGCCACCACCGGCCAGGTGCAGCCCTGGGTGTACCAGCAGCTGACCGAGACCTTCATGCTCGACCCCCAGATGCGCGACCGCCTGGCGCGGCTCAACCCCACGGCCTCGGCCAAGGTGGCCAACCGCCTGCTCGAAGCCCACGACCGCCAGTACTGGCAGACCGACGACGGGACGCTGGCCGCCCTGCGGCGTGCCGGCGAAGAGCTGGAAGACCGACTCGAGGGGGTCTTCGCCCCGCTCGCCGGCAACACTGCCGCAAACGCCACTGAAAGGGCCGCCGCATGAACACCGCCACCATCACGCCGTCGCAGATCGCGCGCGGCCCCCGGCCCGGCAACCCCCAGCTGGACGGCGAGGGCAGCCTGCAGGTGCAGCTCGACCCGTCGCTCAAGATCGGCACCGCCAAGGTCTTCGCCATCTACGGCAAGGGCGGCATCGGCAAGAGCACCACCAGCAGCAACCTGTCGGCGGCGTTCAGCAAGATGGGCAAGCGGGTGCTGCAGATCGGCTGCGACCCCAAGCACGACAGCACCTTCACCCTCACCAAGAAGATGCTGCCCACGGTGATCGACGTGCTCGAGACGGTGAACTTCCACGCCGAGGAACTGCGGATCGAGGACTTCGTCTTCGAGGGCTACAACGGCGTGATGTGCGTGGAGGCCGGCGGCCCGCCCGCGGGCACCGGCTGCGGCGGCTACGTGGTCGGCCAGACGGTCAGGCTGCTCAAGGAGCACCACCTGCTCGAAGACACCGACGTGGTGATCTTCGACGTGCTGGGCGACGTGGTGTGCGGTGGTTTTGCCGCACCGCTGCAGCATGCCGACCGGGCGATGATCGTCACCGCCAACGACTTCGATTCGATCTTCGCGATGAACCGCATCGTGCAGGCCATCGGCGCCAAGGCCAAGAACTACAACGTGCGCCTGGGCGGCGTGATCGCCAACCGCAGCGCGGCCACCGACCAGATCGACAAGTACAACGCCAAGATCGGGCTGGAGCTGGCGGCGCACTTCCCCGACCTGGACGTGATCCGCCGCAGCCGGCTGAAGAAGAGCACGCTGTTCGAGATGGAGCACTCGCCCGAGCTGGAGCGGGTGCAGCGCGAGTACATGCGCCTGGCCGCCGACCTGTGGCTGGGTGGCAAGGAGTACAGCGCGGTGCCGATGAAGGACCGCGACATCTTCGACCTCCTTGGGTTCGACTGATCCGCCCGGGCCGCTCACCATGGACAGTCCCACCTACACCACCCGCCGCGGCGAGATCGAGCATTACTTCGACCGCACCGCGGTCGCCGCCTGGGAGCGCCTGACCAGCGATGCCCCGGTGGGCCGCATCCGCGCCACCGTGCGCGCCGGCCGCGAGCAGATGCGCAGCACCCTGCTGTCGTGGCTGCCGGCCGATCTGCACGGCCAGCGGTTGCTCGATGCCGGCTGCGGCACCGGCGCGCTGGCCGTCGAGGCGGCGCGGCGCGGTGCCGAGGTGGTGGCCATCGACCTGTCGCCCACGCTGGTGGCGCTGGCGCGCGAGCGGGCGCCGCGCTCGCTGGGTGCGGGCTCGGTGCACTTCTGCAGCGGCGACATGCTCGACCCGGCGCTGGGCCGTTTCGACCATGTGGTGGCGATGGATTCGGTCATCCACTACGGCACCGAAGACGCGGTGGCCGCGCTGTCCCGCCTGGCCCAGCGCACCAGCGGCTCGATCAACTTCACCTTCGCGCCGCGCACGCCGTTGCTGGCGGCGATGATCAGCGTGGGCCGGCTGTTCCCGCGCGGCGACCGGGCGCCCTGGCTCAACCCGATGGCTGCCGACAAGCTGGAGCGCCTGCGCTCGCGCGACGCGGTGCTGGGCAGCTGGCGCGCCGGTGCCAGCCAGCGTGTGGCCAGCGGCTTCTACACCTCGCACGCCATGCAGTGGCTGCGGCCGGAGGCACGGGCGTGAGCCTGCAGCAACTGGCCATCAAGGGTTGGACGCGCGTGGGCACGCGCTTCCTGCCCTTTGCCGATGCGGCCAGCGCCGACCTGCCGCTGCCGCGCCTGCTGCGGCTGTCGCTGTTCCAGGTGTCGGTGGGCATGGCGCTGGCGCTGCTCAACGGCACGCTCAACCGGGTGATGATCGTCGAGCTGGCGGTGCCGGCCTGGCTGGTGTCGCTGATGGTGGCGCTGCCCATCGTCTTTGCCCCGCTGCGTGCGCTGGTGGGCCACAAGAGCGACCACCACCTCTCGGCACTGGGCTGGAAGCGCGTGCCCTACCTCTGGTTCGGCTCGCTGATGATGTTCGGCGGGCTGGCCATCATCCCGTTCGCGGTGCTGGTGCTCACCGGCCAGGGTGAAGGCCCGGCCTGGGTCGGCCACGTGGGCGCCGCGCTGGGCTTTCTGCTGCTGGGCGCCGGCCTGCACACCACGCAGACCGCCGGCCTGGCGCTGGCCACCGATCTGGCGCCGGCCGACACCCGCCCGCGCGTGGTGGCCCTGCTGTACGTGGCGCTGCTGCTGGGCATGGTGGGCAGTTCGCTGGCCTTCAGCGCGCTGCTGCGCGATTTCAGCGGCACGCGGCTGGTGCAGGTGGTGCAGGGCGCCGCGCTGCTGACCCTGCTGCTCAACGCCATCGCGCTGTGGAAGCAGGAGCCCCGTCGCCCGCGCAGTGCCGCGCACAGCGCCGAGGTGGCAACGCCGTCGTTCCTGCAATCCTGGCGGGCCTTCATCGGCTTGCCGCGCGCACGCCGGCTGATGTGGGCGGTGGGCCTGGGCACGGCGGCCTTCAGCATGCAGGACATCCTGCTCGAGCCCTACGGCGGCCAGATCCTGGGCCTGGACGTGGGCAGCACCTCGGCCCTGACCGCACTCACCGCCTGGGGTGCGCTGGCCGCGTTCGCGCTGGCCGCGCGGCGCCTGCAGCAGGGCGTCGACCCGGTGCGGCTGGCCGCCCACGGCGCGCTGATCGGCCTGGCCGCCTTTGCCGCGGTGGTCTTTGCGCACCCGCTGGGCATGCCGCTGGTGTTCTACACCGGCGCGGTGCTGATCGGCCTGGGCGGCGGCCTGTTCGCCGTGGCCACGCTGACCGAGGCGATGGGCCTGGACGTCAGCGTCGGCAACACCACCCGCCTCGGCCACGGCATCGCGCTGGGTGCGTTCGGCGCGGTGCAGGCCACCGCCATGGGCGTGGCGGTGGCGCTGGGTGGCGGGCTGCGCGACGGCCTCTCGGCGCTGGCCACCAGCGGCGCGCTGGGCAGCACGCTCAACACGCCCGTTACCGGTTACAGCGTGGTCTACCACCTCGAGATCGCCTTGTTGTTTGCCACGCTGATTGCGCTGGGCCCGCTGGTGCGGCGCAGCCGCGGCGCGGCCGCCGCCGAGCGCAGCAGCAACCCCAAGTTCGGATTGGCCGAGTTTCCCGGCTGAGACCTGCAACCCCAATCCGCAGACACCTGCCCCGATTCCCTAGGAGAAAGCCATGTACTCCGGCGCCATCACCGCGAACATCGACGTAGCCCAGGTCGTGCTCTACATGTTCTGGGCCTTCTTTGCCGGCCTGGTCTACTACCTGCACCGCGAGAACAAGCGCGAGGGCTATCCGCTCGAAAGCGGCAGCGACATCGGCCGCCACCGCTACGAGGGCTTTCCGGCCACGCCCGAGCCCAAGACCTTCACGCTGGCCGGCGGCGAGACCTGGCAGGCGCCAGGGCCCAACTCGGCACGGCAGGTGTTGACGGGCGGCGAGATGACCTCGCGCGTGCCGGGCTCGCCCATCGTGCCGATCGGCAACCCGATGCTGGCCGGCGTGGGGCCGGGCGCTTATGCCCAGCGTGCCGACGTGCCGGACATGACGTTTGAAGGCGCGCTGCGCATCGTGCCGCTGCGCCTGGCCGACGGCTACGACGTTGATCACCACGACCCCGATCCACGCGGCTTGCCGGTGCTGGGCGCCGACAACCAGGTGGGCGGCACGGTGGTCGATCTGTGGGTCGATCGCTCGGAGGCGATCTTCCGCTACATCGAGCTGAAGGTCGACGCGGCCGGCGGTGGCCGCACCGTGCTGCTGCCGATGAACTTTGCCCGCGTCAACCACCGCCATGTCAAGGTCAGCTCGATCCTGGCGGCGCACTTTGCCGACGTGCCAGGGCTGCGCCACGACGACCGCATCACCCGGCTCGAAGAAGACAAGGTGATGGCCTATTACGGGGCCGGCACGCTCTACGCCACGCCCGCGCGCCAGGAGCCGCTGCTGTGAAGGCCGTGCGCCCCTACGTCGGCGAGCACGACGACGAGGCCGCGCCCGGCCTGCCCGCGCCGCTGCCCGCCAACGAGCGCCTGCTGTGGCGCGGCAGCCCCGACGCGTGGCTGCTGGCGCGCCGCGGCTTCCACTTCAACAAGTTCGCGCTTTACTTCGGGGTGCTGATCGCCTGGCGCCTGATCAGCACGCTGGCCGATGGCGGCACGCTGGGTCTGGCGCTGGCCACCACGCTGTGGACGGTGCCGCTGGCGGCGCTGACGCTGGGCTTCATCGCGCTGCTGGCGGGGATGGTGGCGCGCACCACCATCTACACCCTGACCGACCGGCGGCTGGTGATGCGCGTGGGCATCGTGCTCACCGTCACCTTCAACCTGCCGCTGCGCCGCATCGAGACCGCCCGCCTGCATGCGCTGGGCGGCGAGGCCGGTGACATCGCGCTGGTGCTCAATCCGCAGGACCGCATCGGCTACCTGCACCTGTGGCCGCATGCGCGGCCCTGGCACTTTGCCCGCACCGAGCCGATGCTGCGCGCGCTGCCGCAGGCCGGCACCGTGGCCAGCCTGCTGGCCGATGCGCTCAAGCAATCGCTGGTGACGCCGGTGCGCACGGTGGTCGACCGCCCGGCCCACGAGGGCCAGCCCGCCGCCCGCGACCAGCGCCAACGCGCCGGCGCCAACGCCGCCTCGCCGCTGGCCAACGCCGCCTGAGTGTCGTCATGAGCACCCACACCCCGGCGCACCCGCATCCCCAGCTGCACGGCCACGACGTGCCGGTGCCGCGGGGCCCGCTGCTGGCCGCCGGCCTGCTGATCGCCGCCACGCTGCAGGCGGTGGCCACCATCCGGGTCAGCGGCGTCGATGTGTCCACGCGC
>MESD01000136.1:252-5190 GCA_001770815.1 Burkholderiales bacterium RIFCSPHIGHO2_12_FULL_69_20 | reverse complement strand
AGGCGTTCAACGCCCAGACCCAAGGTGTCGAGCCCGGCCTCAAGCTGCCGGTGGTGATCACCGCCTACGCGGACAAGTCCTTCACTTTCGTGCTGAAGTCGCCCCCGGCGTCGGTGCTGCTGAAGAAGGCCGCCAAGATCGAGAAGGGTTCGGGCAAGGCCCACCTGGAGAAGGTCGGCAAGATCACCCGCGAGCAGCTCGAAGAGATCGCCAAGATCAAGATCAAGGACCTGACCGGCGCCGACATGGACGCCGCGGTTCGCACCATCGCCGGCTCTGCCCGCTCGATGGGTCTCATCGTGGAAGGGGTCTGACATGGCCAAGCTCACCAAGCGCCAGAAGGCATCGGCCGGCAAGGTCGACTCGCTGAAGCTCTACGCCTTCGACGACGCGATCACGCTGGTCAAGGACTTCGCTATTGCCAAGTTCGATGAGTCGATCGACGTGGCGGTGCAACTGGGCATCGACCCGAAGAAGTCGGATCAAGTGGTGCGCGGCGCCGTCGTGCTGCCCAACGGCACCGGCAAGACCAAGCGTGTGGCGGTGTTCGCCCAGGGCGCCAAGGCCGATGAAGCCCGCGCCGCCGGCGCCGACATCGTCGGCATGGACGATCTGGCCGCCGACATCAAGGCCGGCAAGATGGACTTCGACGTCGTCATCGCCTCGCCCGACACCATGCGCGTGGTCGGCACGCTGGGCCAGATCCTCGGGCCCCGCGGGTTGATGCCCAACCCGAAGGTCGGCACCGTGACGCCCGACGTCGCACAAGCCGTGCGCAACGCCAAGGCCGGCCAGGTGCAGTTCCGTGTCGACAAGGGCGGCATCATCCACGGCACGATCGGCCGCCGTTCGTTCGACAGCGACAAGCTCAAGGGCAACCTGGCCGCGCTGCTGGATGCGCTGACCAAGGCCAAGCCGGCCTCTAGCAAGGGTGTCTACCTGCGCAAGGTGGCCGTGTCGTCGACGATGGGGGTGGGCGTTCGCGTCGACCTGCAATCGCTGACGGCCGCCTGATCGCCGCTCACGCTGCAAAGCACAACACCCCTCGCGCCTGTCTAGCGCCTGGGGGATGAATTGGTGGGCTGCCACCGGTGTCAACAACACCGGTGGCGGGCCATCCAAGACCGCTGGCGGGGCTTTGCGGCCCCTTAATCGCCACGCCGATGCCTGATAACGGCAACGGCGTGCGGCCAGCGCAGATGGCGGTCCCGCCTGAAGGACAGACGAGGTTGTGGGGTGAAGGCCCTGCGGGTTCGGATGCTGGAAGGTTTGGTCGCTGCAACCCGGGTGCGCCGGGCAGCCCTGGTCACCAGGGCCAACGGTGCAAATTTGTGAGGAGCAGACCTTGAGTCTCAATCGCAACGAGAAAGCGGCCGTGGTCGCGGACGTGTCGGCGCAAGCTGCCAAGTCCCAGACCCTCGCGCTGGCCGAGTACCGTGGCCTCACCGTTGAACACCTGAACAAGCTGCGCAAGGACGCGCGCGAGAAGGGTGTGTATCTTCATGTGCTGAAGAACACACTGGCTCGCCGCGCCGTTGCCGGCACCCCGTTCGAGGTGGCATCGGAAGGCATGGTCGGCCCGCTGATCTACGGCTTTTCCGAAGACGCTGTCGCCGCGGCCAAAGTCATCTCCGACTTTGCCAAGGGCAACGACAAGCTGATCGTCAAGGGTGGTGCCTATGCAGGCAAGGTGCTGGATGCCAACGGGGTCAAAGCCCTGGCAGCCATCCCGAGCCGCGAAGTGCTGATCGCCCAGGTGGCTGGCCTGCTGAAGTCGCCTATCCAGCGACTGGCGGTGGTGCTGGGTGCCCTGTCCGCCCAGAAGGCTGGTCCGGTTGCTGAAGAAGCACCGGCCGAAGCCCCTGCCGCGGCCTGACCGATCGATCCGATCCCCAACCTACTTTCCTGAATCGAGAAATTCAAATGGCATTCGATAAAGACGCATTCCTGGCCGCCATGGACAGCATGTCCGTGATGGAACTCAACGACCTGGTCAAGGCCATCGAGGAGAAGTTCGGCGTGTCCGCCGCCGCGATGGCCGCCCCGGCAGCCGGTGGTGGTGCCGCCGCCGCGGTGGTCGAAGAGCAGACCGAGTTCAACGTCATGCTGCTCGACGCCGGCGCCCAGAAGGTGCAAGTCATCAAGGCCGTGCGCGAGCTGACGGGCCTGGGCCTGAAGGAAGCCAAGGACCTGGTCGACGGCGCGCCCAAGGCCGTCAAGGAAGCCATCCCGAAGGCCGATGCCGACGCAGCGCTCAAGAAGCTGCTGGACGCTGGCGCCAAGGCCGAAATCAAGTAATTCGGCAAGCCTGCCAGGGCTGGCGAGGGCCTCCGGGCCCTGCCAGCCTTTGGCTTTTCAGGGCCTTGTCGCCCTGAAGAACACCTGCAAAGGCCTTTCGGGTTATCCTGTAGGGCTTTTTCAAGTGTTCTCTGAACCGACTGCAGAGAACCAGTTTGGTCGGACTCCGGTGCAACGCCGGGGTTGTCCGCCAGCGGCTGGTAGTGGCCAGCCACCAAGCTTCGGGCCGTCCCCCTCACTGTGTTGAGCGGACACGTGCGCCCGGTGCCAGTCGCCGCCGAGACGTTCACCCGGGCCCTGGTGGACGTCATCGAAACGGAGTATCCATGGCGCAAGCAGCAACCCCCTACAGCTACACCGAGCGCAAGCGTATTCGCAAGAGCTTCGGCAAACGCGAGCACGTGCTCGATGTTCCCTACCTGTTGACCATGCAGCGCGAGGCCTATGTCGCCTTCCTGCAGAAAGACCTGCCCCCTTCCAAGCGCAAGCCCGAAGGCCTGCAGGCCGCGTTCCTCTCGGCGTTCCCCATCGTCTCCCATAACAGCATGGTCGAGATGAAGTTCATCGAGTACAACATCGCGAAACCGCCGTTCGACGTGCGGGAATGCCAGCAGCGGGGCCTGACCTTCGCAGCGGCGGTGCGTGCCAAGCTGCAGATGATCATCTATGACCGCGAGTCGGCGCCGGCCAAGGTGGTCAAGGAGATCAAGGAGCAGGAGGTCTACATGGGCGAGGTGCCCCTGATGACCGACTACGGCTCGTTCATCGTCAACGGCACCGAGCGGGTGATCGTCAGCCAGCTGCACCGCAGCCCCGGCGTGTTCTTCGAGCACGACAAGGGCAAGACCCACAGCTCGGGCAAGCTGCTTTTCTCGGCGCGCATCATCCCGTACCGCGGTTCGTGGCTCGACTTCGAGTTCGACCCCAAGGACATCCTGTACTTCCGCGTCGACCGCCGCCGCAAGATGCCGGTGACCATCCTGCTGAAGGCCATCGGCCTGAACCCCGAGCAGATCCTGGCGAACTTCTTCGATTTCGACAGCTTCCGCCTGATGGACGCCGGCGCACAGATGGAATTCGTGCCCGACCGCCTGAAGGGCGAAGTGGCGCGCTTCGACATCACCGACAAGGACGGCAAGGTCGTCGTCGAGAAGGACAAGCGCATCACCGCGCGCCACGTGCGTTCGCTGGAGACCAACGGCACCCAGTTCGTCTCGGTGCCCGAGGACTACATCGTCGGCCGCATCGTCGCCCGCAACATGGTCGACACCGACACCGGCGAGATCCTGGCCAAGGCCAACGACGAACTGACCGACGTGTTGCTGAAGAAGCTGCGCGCCGCCGGCGTCAAGGACATCCAGTGCCTGTTCACCAACGAACTGGACCAGGGTGCCTACATCAGCCAGACGCTGGCTGCCGACGAGACGGCCGATGAGCTGGCCGCGCGCGTCGCCATCTACCGCATGATGCGCCCCGGCGAGCCCCCGACCGAAGACGCCGTGCAGGCGCTGTTCGGCCGGCTGTTCTACAACGAGGACACCTACGATCTGTCGCGCGTGGGCCGCATGAAGTTCAACGCCCGCGTCGGCCGCGACGTGCCCGAAGGCGCGATGACGCTGAACAACGAGGACATCCTCGACGTCGTCAAGATCCTGGTCGAGCTGCGCAACGGCCGCGGGGACGTCGACGACATCGACCACCTGGGCAACCGGCGTGTGCGTTGTGTCGGCGAACTGGCCGAAAACCAGTACCGCAGCGGCCTGGCCCGGATCGAAAAGGCCGTCAAGGAACGCCTCGGCCAGGCCGAGACCGACGCGCTGATGCCGCACGACCTGATCAACTCCAAGCCGATTTCCGCGGCGCTGAAGGAGTTCTTCGGTGCGTCGCAGCTGTCGCAGTTCATGGACCAGACCAACCCGCTGTCCGAGATCACGCACAAGCGGCGTGTCTCGGCCCTGGGCCCGGGCGGCCTGACGCGCGAGCGTGCCGGCTTCGAGGTGCGCGACGTGCACCCCACCCACTACGGTCGCGTCTGCCCGATCGAGACGCCGGAAGGCCCGAACATCGGCCTGATCAACTCGCTGTCGCTGTACGCCCGCCTCAACGAATACGGCTTCCTCGAGACGCCGTACCGCCGGGTGCAGGACGGCAAGGTGACGGTCCAGATCGACTACCTGTCGGCCATCGAGGAAGGCAAGTACGTCATCGCCCAGGCCAACGCCTCGCTCAGCAAGGACGGTGAGCTGACCGACGAACTGGTCTCGGCGCGTGAGGCCGGCGAATCGGTGCTGACCTCGCCCGAGCGCATCCAGTACATGGACGTGGCCCCGGCGCAGATCGTCTCGGTGGCGGCCTCGCTGGTGCCCTTCCTGGAGCACGACGACGCCAACCGCGCGCTGATGGGCGCCAACATGCAGCGCCAGGCGGTGCCGGTGCTGCGCCCCGAGAAGGCCTTCGTCGGCACCGGTGTGGAGCGCGTGGCCGCGGTCGACTCGGGCACGGTGGTCACCGCTCGGCGCGGCGGCATCGTCGACTACGTCGACACCAACCGCATCGTGATCCGCGTGAACGACGCCGAGACGGTGGCCGGTGAAGTCGGCGTCGACATCTACAACCTGATCAAGTACCAGCGTTCCAACC
>MESD01000136.1:0-164 GCA_001770815.1 Burkholderiales bacterium RIFCSPHIGHO2_12_FULL_69_20 | reverse complement strand
CCTGGGCGAACTCGCCCTGGGTCAGAACATGCTCGTGGCCTTCATGCCCTGGAACGGCTACAACTTCGAAGACTCGATCCTGATCAGCGAACGCGTCGTGGCCGAAGACCGCTACACCTCGATCCACATCGAGGAACTGGTGGTGATGGCCCGTGACACCAAGC
>MESD01000135.1 GCA_001770815.1 Burkholderiales bacterium RIFCSPHIGHO2_12_FULL_69_20 | reverse complement strand
CAGGCGGCCCATTTCTTCGGCCAGCGTCGGCTGGTAGCCCACGGCGGAAGGCATGCGGCCCAGCAGCGCCGACACCTCGGTACCGGCCAGCGTGTAGCGGTAGATGTTGTCGACGAAGAACAGCACGTCCTTGCCTTCGTCTCGGAACGACTCGGCAATCGTCAGACCGGTCAGCGCCACGCGCAGACGGTTGCCCGGGGGCTCGTTCATCTGGCCGTAGACCATCGACACCTTGGACTCGCCCAGGTTCTCGAGGTTGACGACGCCCGACTCGGCCATCTCGTGATAGAAGTCGTTGCCCTCGCGGGTGCGCTCGCCCACGCCGGCAAACACCGACAGGCCGCTGTGCGCCTTGGCGATGTTGTTGATCAGCTCCATCATGTTCACGGTCTTGCCCACGCCCGCGCCACCGAACAGGCCCACCTTGCCGCCCTTGGCAAACGGACAGATCAGGTCGATCACCTTGATGCCGGTCTCGAGCAGTTCCTGCGAGGGGCTCAGCTCGTCGTAGCTGGGGGCCTTGCGGTGGATCGACGCGGTCAGCGTCTGGTCGACCGGGCCGCGCTCGTCGATCGGCGAGCCCAGCACGTCCATGATGCGGCCCAGCGTGGCCTTGCCCACCGGCACGGTGATGGCCGCGCCGGTGTTGCTGACCATCAGGCCGCGGCGCAGGCCGTCGGACGAGCCCAGCGCGATGGTGCGCACGATGCCGTCGCCCAGCTGCTGCTGCACTTCCAGCGTCAGGTTCGAACCTTCTAGCTTCAGGGCGTCATAGACGTGGGGCATGTGGTCACGCGGAAACTCCACGTCCACCACGGCGCCGATGCACTGGACGATCTTGCCTTGTGCTTGGGTGTTGGCCATTTTCTAGATCCTTCAGACTTGAATTCGTGGGTGCGGCCGGGTCAGCCGCTGATGGCGGCGGCGCCGCTGACGATCTCGGACAGCTCGGTGGTGATCGCGGCTTGCCGGGTCTTGTTGTAGACCAGCTTGAGCTCACCGATGAGGCTGCCGGCGTTCTCGGTGGCGGCCTTCATGGCCACCATGCGCGCCGATTGCTCGGAGGCCATGTTCTCGGCCACCGCCTGGAACACCAGCGCCTCGACGTAGCGGGTGAGCAGCTCGTCGATCACCGATGCGGCATCGGGCTCGTAGAGGTAGTCCCAGCCGTATTGCGACTTCTCGGCCGCGGTCTGCTCGAGACGGTGCGCCGACAGCGGCAGCAGCTGCTCGATGATCGCTTCCTGCTTCATCGTGTTGATGAACTTCGTGTAGCAGATGTGGACGGCGTCCACCTTGCCCTCGACGAAGGCATCGAGCATCACCTTGACCGGGCCGATCAGCTTCTCGAGCAGCGGCGCGTCACCCAGATGGGTGGCGTGGCTCACCACCTTGACGCCGATGCGGTTCAGGAAACCGAAGCCCTTGTTGCCGATGGCCACGGCCTGCACCGCACCGCCGGCCGCCTGCACATCACGCAACTGGGTCGTCACAGCGCGCAGCACGTTGGTGTTCAAGCCGCCGCACAGGCCCTTGTCGGCGGTGACGACGATGAAGCCGGTCACCTTCGACGTGCCACCCTGGCGCATGTAGGCGCTCTTGTACTCGGGGTTGGCCAGGGCCAGGTTGGCCGTGATGTTGCGGATCTTGTCGGCATAAGGCCGGGCCGCACGCATGCGCTCCTGCGCCTTGCGCATCTTCGACGCCGAGACCATTTCCATGGCCTTGGTGATCTTCTTCGTGTTCTCGAAGCTCTTGATCTTGCCGCGTATTTCTTTACCGACTGCCATGAGGCACTCCAGTCAAGCAGACGCCGCGGAACCGGCTTTGCCGGGCCGCTGGCGTCCGCCCCCTTGAGGGGGAGGCGCCGAAGGCGCTACGGGGGTGGGCCATTTTTTCAGGCGAAGGATTTCTTGAACGCCGTGATGGCGGCCGTCATCTCTTCTTCCGCAGCCTTGTCCATGGCCTTGTCGTTCTCCAGCTTGGCCAGCAGGGCAGCGTGGCTGCTCTTGAGGTGCTGGTGCAGGCCGTGCTCGAAGGACAGGATCTTCTTCACGTCGACGTCGTCCATAAAGCCCTTGCTCACCGCAAACAGCGTGGCGCCCATCAGGCTGATGGACAGCGGCGAGTACTGGGCCTGCTTGAGCAGCTCGGTCACGCGGGCGCCGCGGTCCAGCTGCTTGCGGGTGGCGTCGTCCAGGTCAGAAGCGAACTGCGCAAACGCGGCCAGCTCACGGTACTGCGCCAGGTCGGTACGGATACCGCCGGACAGGCCCTTGATCAGCTTGGTCTGCGCCGCACCACCGACCCGCGACACCGAGATACCGGCGTTGATGGCGGGGCGGATGCCGGCGTTGAACAGGCTGGTTTCCAGGAAGATCTGGCCGTCGGTGATCGAGATCACGTTGGTCGGCACGAAGGCCGAGACGTCGCCGGCTTGCGTCTCGATGATCGGCAGCGCCGTCAGCGAACCGGTCTTGCCCTTGACTTCACCCTTGGTGAACTTCTCGACGTAGTCGGCGTTCACGCGGGCAGCGCGCTCGAGCAGGCGGCTGTGGAGATAGAACACATCGCCGGGGAAGGCTTCGCGGCCCGGCGGGCGGCGCAGCAGCAGCGACACCTGACGGTAGGCCACGGCCTGCTTGGACAGATCGTCATAGACGATCAGCGCGTCTTGCCCGCGGTCGCGGAAGTACTCGCCCATGGTGCAGCCGGAGTAGGCCGACACGTACTGCATCGCGGCGGACTCCGACGCGGTGGCCGCGACCACGATGGTGTAGTCCATCGCGCCATTGGCTTCCAGCGCACGCACCACGTTCTTCACCGACGAGGCCTTCTGGCCGATCGCGACGTAGACGCAGGTCATGTTCTGACCCTTCTGGTTGATGATCGCGTCGATCGCCACCGCGGTCTTGCCGGTCTGGCGGTCGCCGATGATCAGCTCGCGCTGGCCACGGCCGACGGGCACCATCGAGTCGATCGACTTCAGGCCGGTCTGCACCGGCTGGCTCACCGACTGGCGCGCGATCACGCCCGGGGCCACCTTCTCGATCACGTCGGTCATCTTGGCGTTGATCGGGCCCTTGCCGTCGATCGGCGCGCCCAGCGCGTTGACGACGCGGCCGATCAGCTCGGGGCCCACCGGCACTTCGAGAATGCGGCCCGTGCACTTCACGGTGTCGCCTTCGGAGATGTGCTCGTACTCGCCCAGAATCACGGCGCCGACGGAGTCGCGCTCGAGGTTCAGTGCCAGGCCGTAGGTGGCCTGGCCGCTGGCGGTGGGCGGAAACTCCAGCATTTCGCCGGCCATCACGTCCGACAGGCCGTGCACACGCACGATGCCGTCGGTGACAGACACCACGGTGCCCTGGTTCTTGATATCAGCCGACGCGCCAAGGCCCTCGATGCGGCTCTTGATGAGTTCGGAAATCTCTGCGGGGTTCAGTTGCATAACTTTCTCCTTGCGACAACGATCGGGCGGCGGGCCAAACCTGGGGTTCGGCCCGGAACCGTCACGCCGTCAGGGCGACTTTCATTTGTTCGAGACGTGCTTTCACCGAGGTGTCGAGCACTTCGTCGCCCACCACCACGCGGATGCCGCCGATGAGCTCGGCGTCGATCTCGACCCGGGCCTTGAGCTTGCGACCGAAGCGCTTTTCCAGCGCGGCCACCACCTCGGCCAGCGCGGCGTCGTCGATGGCGAAGGCGCTGTAGACGATGGCGTCCGACGAGCCCGACTGCGCGTTGACCAGCGCCGTGAACTGCGCGGCGATCTCGGGCAGGGCGGACAGGCGGCCGTTCTCGATCACCGCGGTCAGCAGGTTGCTGACCTTGGGGTCGAGTGCGGTCCGCGCCGCACCGTTGACCACCTCGAAGACCTGGGCGTCGCCCACCTTCGGGTTGTCGGCAAACTGGCGCAGCTGTTCATTACCGGCCACGGCGGCCAGCACGCTCATCTGGCCCGTCAGGCCGGCCGCGGCAGCGCCGGCGGCCTTGAACAGCGCCTCGGCGTAGGGACGTGCGATGGTTGCAAGTTCGGCCATGTCAGGACTCCTGCCGGGCCGCCCAAAAGGGGGCCTGCGCCCCCTCGGGGGGCAGCGAACGAAGGTGAACGTGGGGGTCCATAGTCAGAGCTCAGCCTTGAGGCGACCCAGCAACTCGGCGTGAACGCCGGCGTTGACTTCACGGCGCAGGATCGCTTCCGCGCCCTTGACCGCCAGACCTGCCACCTGCTCGCGCAGGGTCTCGCGGGCCTTGACGGCCTCCTGCTCGGCTTCGGCCTTGGCCGCGGCGATGATCTTGACGCCTTCTTCGGTGGCGCGCGATTTCGCCTCTTCCACCATCTGCTGGGCCAGACGCTCGGCGTCGGCCAGTCGCTTGGCGGCGTCGTTGCGCGCCGATGCCAGTTGCTGTTCCACGCGCTGGTTGGCGGCGGCCAGGTCGGACTTGGCCTTGTCGGCGGCCGACAGACCATCGGCGATCTTCTTCGCGCGCTCGTCGAGCGCGGTGGCGATCGGCGGCCAGACGAATGACATCGTGAACCAGACGAGGATCGCGAAGACGATCATCTGGGCGATGAGGGTACCGTTGATGCTCACTTTTGTGCCTCTGTCAAAGGTGATGGAGTAATACGGACAGCCTGGTCGGGCCGACCGCGTCAGGCCCCCAAGCAAACGCCCTGGAACCGGCTCTGCCGGGCCAGCGGCGCTGCCCCCTTGAGGGGGAGCGGCATAGCCGCTTCGGGGGTGGGCTCAATCACTTGGGCAGGTTGGCGATCTGGCCGAGGAACGGGTTGGCAGTGGCGAACCACAGCGCGATACCGGTGCCGATGATGAAGGCCGCGTCGATCAGGCCGGCCAGCAGGAACATCTTGGTCTGCAGTTCGCCCATCAGTTCGGGCTGGCGCGCAGCGGCTTCGAGGTACTTGCTGCCCATGATGCCGATGCCGATACAGGCGCCGACGGCACCCAGACCAATGATGAGACCGGCGGCCAGGGCGACAAAGCTGATGACTTCCATGATGACTCCTAGTGAGAAAAGTTAGTTGAGAGAGTGAAGCGGAAAAAAACCAAAGCCTGCCGGCCCGGGGATGACAAGGGGCCGCGAAGCCCCCTTGCACAAAGAGCCAGCCGGCTCAGTGAGCGTCGTGTGCTTGGCCCAGATAAACCAGGGTCAGCATCATGAACACAAAAGCCTGCAAGGCGACGATCAGGATGTGGAAGATCGCCCACACCGTGCCGGCAATGATGTGCCCGAGGAACAGCGCGATGCCGGTGCCGGTGAAGGCAAAGGCGCCGCCCATCAGCGCGATCAGCATGAAGATCAGTTCGCCGGCGTACATGTTGCCGAACAGCCGCATGCCGTGCGACACGGTCTTGGCGACGAACTCGATCATCTGCATCAGGAAGTTGATCGGGTACAGGTAGATCTTGTCGCCGAACGGGGCCGAGAACAGCTCGTGCACCCAACCGCCGAAGCCCTTGATCTTGACGTTGTAGAACAGGCAGATCAACAGCACCGACAGCGACAGGCCCATCGTCACCGACAGGTCGGCGGTGGGCACCACGCGCAGATAGTGGATGCCGAACATCTCGCCGATCTTGGGCAGCAGGTCGACGGGCAGGAAGTCCATCGAGTTCATCAGGATGATCCAGACGAACACCGTCAGCGCCAACGGGGCCACCAGCTTGCGGCTCTTGGCGTTGTGCACGATGCCCTTGGCCTGGGTGTCGACCATCTCGACCAGCATCTCGACCGCAGCCTGGAAGCGCCCCGGCACACCCGAGGTGGCCGACTTGGCGGCGCGCCACAGGAAGAAGCTGCCGATCACGCCGACCAGCACGGCGAAGAAGATGCTGTCGAGGTTGAACACCGAGAAGTCGACGATGGCCGTCTGCTTCTGGTTTTGAAGGTGGGTCAGGTGGTGAATGATGTATTCACCGGCGGTCGGGCCACTTCCTGCGGCGTGTTCTGCGGCTGCCATGTTGTGTTGTCCAGTCCCGTCTTGTCTCAAGTCGCGCGGCGCCGCCAGAGCAACGCCACCCAATAAACCTTCATGCACACCACCAGGCCCACCAACAGGGCGGGCCACACCAGCGGCTGCACGATCTTGCCCGCGACCACCAACATCGCCAGCGAAACACCGATTTTCACCATCTCCCACAACATGAAGCTGACGGCCGATGCGCCGGGCGCCATGCTGGAGAGCTTGCTGGTCATGCCACGCGCCATCAAGGCGCCCGGCAGGGCCACCGTGGCCGCGCCGTAAAGCATCGACCACATCACATCCATCCTCCCGGTGATCAGCCACCCGATCAGGGCGGCCACCACACCCACCGCCGCTTGCACGGCAATGACCCGCCATGGTGACACCGGCGGCTCCTGGGCCCTCAAGGCGGCTGCTTCTTCTCGACTCAGCCTCTTGAAGCTTCTGTTTGCTTCCCCATCTTCTGCGTCATCCCAGACCGCGTGATGGCCGTTGTGTTGGACAGGCCGTTGAGTCATGTGGCGGGATGGTCGCGCTTGGTTGCGGCAAACCGCGGGAGTATACGTGGAAACCCGCTGCCTGGCACCTCCCCCTGTATCGGCGGCGGCTTGATTGGCCTGCCCGCCCCACCGAAAGCACCCCCAGGCATGCGCTGGAAACGATGGTTGATGCTCGGCGCACTGGTCGCCACGGTGACGGCTTGCAGCAGCGTCAACCTGAACTTCGACGCCAGCCAGCCGCATCACCGGCCCAACGGGTTCCAGAACAACTACCTGGCGTTCGAGCCCAAGGGCGCGCTGGAGTTGCTGCGCTGGCGCTTCGACGCCTGGCGCCACAGCCTGCCGCCACCCACGCAACAGCCGGCACCCAGCGTGGCGCCCGATGTGGCCTTTGTGCTGGCCAATGCGCGGGCGGGCGCTGCGATGCAGCCGGCGGTCACCTTCATCGGCCATGCCAGCGTGCTGGTGCAGGCCGGTGGCCTGAACATGCTGACCGACCCGATGTTCTCGGAGCGTGCGTCGCCGTTCAGCTTCATCGGCCCGAAGCGCGCCCAACCGCCGGGCTTGAGCCTGGCGCAACTGCCGCGCATCGATCTGGTGCTGATCTCGCACAACCACTACGACCACCTCGACGAGACCAGCGTGATTGCGCTGAACGCGCAACCCGGCGGGCCGCCGCTGTTCATCGTGCCGCTGGGTCTGAAGGCCTGGTTGGCCGATCAAGGCATCACGCAGCGGGTGGTGGAACTGGACTGGTGGCAGAGCCACCGCGTGAGCGGTGCGGAGGTGGTGCTGACGCCGGCACAGCATTGGTCGGGCCGCGGGCTGCACGACCGGCTGGCCACGTTGTGGGGCGGGTTCGCGGTGTTCATGCCCGACTACCAGTGGTTCTACTCGGGCGACACCGGTTACTCGCAGGACTTTGCCGACATCCGCGCGCGTTTCGCCGATCGACAGAGCGACGGCGGCTTCGACCTGGCGCTGCTCCCGGTGGGCGCCTACGAACCGCGCTGGTTCATGGCCACGCAGCACGTCAACCCGGCCGAGGCGGTGCAGATCCATCGTGACATCCGCGCCAAGCGATCGCTGGGCGTGCACTGGGGCACCTTCTCGCTCACCGACGAGCCGTTTGACCAGCCCCCGCGTGACCTGGCCGAGGCCCGGCGCGCCGCCGGGCTGGCCGACGATGATTTCTTCGTGATGTCGGTGGGCGAGACACGCCGCCTGCCACCGCGCCGCTGAGCCCGGACCGAGCGAGCCCTTGCGGGCTCGCGAGTGCCTGGCGAAGGATCTGCCCGCATGCTTGCGGGCAAACTCTTGAGCCCGGACTGAGCGAGCCCCCGCGGGCTCGCGAGTGCTTGGGCGAAGGATCTGCCCGCATGCTTGCGGGCAAACTCTTGAGCGCCGGGGCGGCCTACAGCCGCGCCAGGTTGGCCGGCAGCCCCGGCACCGCCACGCGCAGCTGCAGCACGCAGCCGGCCAGCGGCTGGGCCGCCAGTTCTTCGGCCGGGCGCTTCGCGCGCGCGGTGGTGATGTAGAGCGTCTTCAGGTCGGCGCCACCGAAGCAGGGCATGGTGGGGCAGCGCACCGGCAGCGCCAGGTCGACCAGCACCGCGCCGTCGGGCGCCAGCCGCAGCAGGCGCTGGCCCTCGAACATGGCCACCCACAGCGCACCCTCGGCATCCATCGCCGCACCATCGGGCCGCCCGCCATAACCGGCCAGCGACGCGCCTTCAGCACGCCGCGCAAACTGCGCCAGCACCCGGCGCCGCGACAGGCTGCCGTCGCTGCCGTCCAGGTCGAAGGCATAGATCACATGCGCCTGGGTGTCGGCCCAGGTCATGGTGCGGCCATCGGGGCTGAAAGCCAGGCCGTTGCTGACGGTGATGCCGTCGGCCACGCGGTCGAGCTGGCCACCGTCCAGGCGGTACAGCGCCGCGTTGGGCTGGCGCTGGTCGTCGATGGTGCCGACCCAGAAGCGGCCGTGCGCGTCAGCCTTGCCGTCGTTGAAGCGCTGGCCCGCCGGGTCGTAGGGCGGCTTGGCCACGGCGTGGCGCTGGCCGGTGCGGGTGTCGAAGCGCCAGAGGCCGTCGCGCATGGCCAGCAGCAGGCCGCCGCCCAGCAGCGGTGCGCAGCAGGCAGGTTCGGTCTCGAAGGGCCACTGGTCGTGCGAGCCCCGGGCGGGGTCGAAGCGGTTGAGCCGCCGGCCCGGGATGTCGACCCAGTACAGCACCTGTTCGTCGGGGTGCCACAGCGGCGATTCGCCCAGCAACGAGGGCGGCACGGGCAGTGAGGTGATGTCAGCGTTCATGGGGAATGGAGGTGGCACGCCGTTGCGCCCCGGCGCCGTGGATCAACCGAGGTCGACCTTCAGGTAGTGCGCGCCGGGGATCGGGTTGAAGTAGTACGGCGGCACCTCTTCGAAACCCAGCGTTTCGTAGAGGCCACGCGCGGCCTCCATGTCGTCGAGGGTGTCGAGCAGCATCGCCGAATAACCGGCCTGGGTGGCGCCATCGATCAGGGCCTGCGCCAGCAACCGGCCCAGGCCGAAGCGGCGGAAGGCGCGGCGCACGTACAGCCGCTTCATCTCGCAGGCGTTGGCGTAGTCGACATCGGCCAGCGGGCGGAAGCCACCGCAGCCGGCCAACTCGTCGTCGACGAAGGCCAGCAGCAAGGCGCCCTGCGGCTCGGCGTAATCACCGGGCAACGCGGCCAGCTCGGCGTCGAAGTTCTGGAAGCACAGGTCGATGCCCAACGCCTGCGCATACTCGCGAAACAGGTCGCGCGTGGCGTCCAGGAGCACGGGGGTGTCGGGGGCCTGCAGGCGGATGACGGGGGGCGGCATTCGGTACGCGGAAACCGGGGCTGGCCAGTCTACCTGCCCCGTCGGCGTCAGGTCGGGCGGGCGAAGCCGCGCCGGCGTGCCGCGTTGGTCATCGGCAGGCAACGGCCGACAGCGCCGCGCCGCATGCCGAGCTTCGGTTCACAGCGTGACAACCCCGCTGACCACCGCGCACACCGCGCCGCCGATCCACACGTCGGCGCCTTCGCGCTGCACGTGCACGCGGCCGGCACGGCCCAGCGCGGCGCCCTGCGCGGCGATGTAGCGGTCGGGCGCCAGGCCGGCGGCCATCAACCACTGCGCCAGGCCGGCGTTCAGGCTGCCGGTGACCGGGTCCTCGGGCACGCCCAGCCCGGGCACGAAGGCGCGCACCTCGAACTGGCAATCACTGCCGGCCGGATGCGGGCCCACCACGCCCAGCTTGAGGCCGCGCATCACCGCGAAGTCGGGCCGCAGCGCCAGCACGGTGGCGGCATCGGGCAGCAGCGCGGCCATCCAGCCCGGGCCGTTGTCGATCCATTCGAGCCGGTGCACCGCGTCGTCGGGCAGGCCCAGCGCGGCCACGGCCTGCGCCCGCAGCGTGGACTCGACCGGGCCGGTGCGGCGCAGCGCCGGTGCGGCAAAGGCCAGGAGCGGGGTGTCATCGGCCGCATCTCGCCGCACCCGCACCCGCCCGACACCACATTGCTGCACCACCACGGCCGGGTTGCGCGGCTCGCCGCCGGCCGCCAGCCAGGCGTGGCAGCTGCCCAGCGTGGGGTGGCCGGCAAACGGCAGCTCGCCGCCGGGCGTGAAGATGCGCACCCGGTAGTCGGCCGCAGGGTCGTCGGGCGGCAGCAGGAAGGTGGTCTCCGACAGGTTGGTCCAGCGGGCGAAGTCGGCCATCTGCGCATCGCTGAGGCCTGACGCGTCGTGCACCACGGCCAGCGGGTTGCCACGCAGCGGCACGCTGGTGAAGACGTCGAGTTGGGAGAAGCGGCGTTGGGTCATCGTGTGCACACCTTCAAGGGGCCGCCGACAGCGCAGCGGCGTAGACATCGCGGTCGACGTTGCCGCCGCTGAGGATCAGCGCCGTGCGCTGGCCGGCCAGTTGCGCGCGCTGCTGCCAGGCCGCGGCCAGCGCGGCGGCGCCGGCGCCTTCGGCCACCTGGTGGGTGGCCTCGAACAAGCGGCGCATCGCGGCAGCCACCTCATCGTCGCTGACCTGCACCACGCCGTGCAGGCCGCGCTGCAGCATCGCCAGCGCCTGGGGCTCGGGCGTGCGGCAGGCCATGCCGTCGGCCAGTTGAGTGGTCACCGGGTGCGACACCGCCTCGCCGCACGCCAGCGAGAGGGCATAGGCCGGCGCGCCGGTCGACACCACGCCGACGATGCGGGTGGCCAGCCCCAGCGCATCCCGCGCAGCGATCAGCCCGCAGGCGCCCGAGCCCAGGCCGATCGGCACGTAGACGCTGTGCAGATCAGGCGCCGCGGCGAACAGCTCCAGCGCATAACTTGCCACGCCAGCGACCAGATCGGGGTGGAACGACGGCACCATCAACCAGCCGCGCTGCTCGGCCAGCGCCTGGGCATGGCCGCGTGAGGCCTGGAAGTCCTCGCCCGCGGCCACCAGCTCGGCACCCAGCGCGCGCATCGCGGCGTTCTTCTCGCGGCTGTTGCCTTGCGGCACGACGATCAGCGCCGGCACGCCGTGGCGTGCGGCGGCGTAGGCGATCGACTGACCGTGGTTGCCGCGGGTGGCGCTGACCACGCCCGCCGGGCGCGCGCCACTGGCCATCAGCCGGTCGAAGTACACCAGCCCGCCGCGGATCTTGAAGGCACCGACCGGCGTGTGGTTCTCGTGCTTGAGCCAGAGTTCGGTGCCGTCGCCGGGCGGGCCTGCAAACGCCGCCTCCAGCAAGGGCCAGCGGTACTGCGGCGTGGGCGGCATCACCGCGTGCACGGTGCGTGCGGCGGCTTGCAGGGTGGGCAGGGTCAGCGGCATGTCAAGTCGGCGCCGGACGCATCAAGGCGCCACCTCGCGCTGCGCGTCCAGATGCTCGCGCAGCACCCGGCCCAGCGTGGCCACGCCGACGGCGATGTCCTCGGGCGACAGCGTGACGAAACTCAGCCGCAGCGTGCGCGGATCGGGTGCCTGGGCATAGAACGCCGCGCCGGGCACGTAGGCGATGCCCTGCGCCACCGCCTGCGGCAGCAGCGCCATCGCGTCGCAGCCCACGGGCAGGCGCAGCCAGAAGAACATGCCGCCCTGCGGGCGCTGCCATTCGCAGCCCTCGGGGAGGTGCTGCACCAGCGCCTCGGCCATCGCCGCGCATTGGGCGCGGTAGCGGGCGCGGATGGTGGGCACGTGGCTGTCGAGAAAGCCGTTCTTGATGACCTCGTGCACCACGCGCTGGTTGAAACCCGGCGTGTGCAGATCGGCCGCCTGCTTGGCCTGCAGCAACTTGGGATAGAGCACCGGCGGCGCCACCAGGTAGCCCAGCCTGAAGCCCGGCGTCAGCACCTTGCTGAAGCTGCCCAGGTACAGCACGCCCTCGGGCCAGCGCGCGGCCAGCGGCGCCGGCGGCGCGTCATCGAACCACAGGTCGCCATAGGGGTTGTCTTCGACGATGGGCATGCGCGCGGCCTGGGCCGCGGCCACCAGCGCCACCCGCCGCGCCTCGGGAATCACCCGGCCGGTGGGGTTCTGGAAGTTGGGCAGCAGGTAGGCGAAACGCGTGCCCGGCGCATCGTGCGCCAGCGCGGTGATGGCCTCGGGGCGGGGGCCATCGGCATCGCCGGCCAGGCTGGCATAGATCGGCTCGTACGGGTTGAAGGCCTGCAACGCGCCCAGGTAGGTGGGCGTCTCCACCGCCACCGGTGCGCCGGCGTCGACCATCACCTTGCCCACCAGATCCAGCCCCTGCTGCGAGCCGGTGGTGATCAGCACCTGACCGGGGTCGACCACCATGCCCAGCGTGCCCAGGTGCTGCGCCACCCATTCGCGCAGCGGCGCGAAGCCTTCGCTGGCGGCGTACTGCAGCGCCTCGCGCGGGGCCTGGGTCAGCACGCGCTCGCAGGCCTCGCGGATGGCCAACACCGGAAAGGTGTCGGCCGAGGGCAGGCCGCCGGCCATCGACAGCACGCCGGGCTGCTCGGTCACCTTGAGGATCTCGCGGATGATCGACGGGTTCAGCCGCGCGCTGCGGCGGGCCTGCTGCCAAAGGCTCATGGAAGTCTCCGAACTTGTTCAACGCAACGTCGGCGCGGCCATCACCACCGGGGTGGCCATGCGCCGCGACAGGAACACCGTGGCCATCACCGCCAGCGCGAAGGCCACGGTCATGGCATCGAGCGCCTCGCCCAGCAGCGGCACCGCCAGCGCCATCGACAGGAAGGGCTGCAGCAGCTGGATCTGGCTGACCCGCAGCATGCCACCGAGCTGCAGACCGCGGTACCAGGCGAAGAAGCCCAGCCACACCGAGAACACGCTGACGTAGAGAAAGCCGCCCCAGGCCGTCCAGCGCACCGGCGCGGTGGGCCAATGGGCGATGGCCACCGGCAGCGTCAGCGGCAGGCAGCCCACCAGCAGCCAGCTGATCACCTGCTGCGGCGGCATCGGCGGCAGGCCGTCGCCCTGCGGTGCCGACAGCCGCGCGCCCATCACGTAGCCGAAGCCGCCCCACAGCACCGCGGCCAGCAGCAACCCATCGGCGGCCTGCAGGCCGGCACCGCCCTGCCACAACGCAAAGCCCAGCACCAGCGCCATGCCCAGCAGCGCACAGCCCCAGAAGCCGGCGCTGGGCCGCTGGCGCATCACCAGCGCGCCGATCACCGCGGCGGCGATCGGCAGCAGTCCGGAAACCACCGCCGCATGCGCCGCATCCACCCGCTGCACCGCCAGCCCCAGGAACAGCGGAAAGCCGAACACCACGCCCAGCGCAGTGAGTCCCAGCTGCCGCCACTGCGCCGGCCGCGGCCGCGGCGCCCGGGTGGCCCACAACCACGCCGCGGCCAGCAGCCCCGCCAGCGCCGCGCGGCCGATGGCCACGAACACCGCCGACAGCTGCGGCGCGGCCAGGCTGCCCGAGGCCAGGCGCGTCATCGGAATCGTCAGCGCAAAGACGAACACGCCCAGCGCACCCAGCAGCCAGCCCAGCGTCTGCGGCGTCAGCCGGGGCGCGACGGCGAGGGGGGCGATGTCGGTGCGGGCGGGCATGGGCTCAGTCTAGGGGCTTCATCAGCACACGATCAGTACACTTGACAATACAGTTTGTGCTTCTGTATTGTTGACGCAGGCGATACAGCCATTCGCCCCCCCCGCCCGCAAACGCCAGCCGCCACGCCAACCATGACTCCCTTGCCCGGCACCTTGGCGCCAGCCCCCACACTGCAACGCCTGGGCCCCACCACGCTGGGCCAGCAGTTGGCCGAGCGGGTGGCCGACCGCATCCAGCGCGGCACGCTGGCTCCCGGCGCGCGGCTGCCTTCGGTGCGTGAGGGCGCGCGCCTGCACGGCGTCAGCCCCAGCACCGTGGTGGCCGCCTACGACCAGTTGCAGGCGCAAGGCCTGGTCGAAGCGCGCCGCCAGCGTGGCTTCTTCGTGCGCGAGCCCTTGGCGACGCAGCGTGGCGCGGCCACCGCCGCCAGGCCGGTGGCCCCGCTGGCGCCGCCGCTGGACGCCACCGCGCTGATCCGCGGCATGTTCCAGCAAGGCTCGGCGCCCGGCGGCCCCGGCATGGGCACGCTGCCCGAGGCCTGGCTCGACCAGGCCCTGCTCGACCGCGCCTTGCGCCGCACCCTGTCGCGCCCCACCGCGCAACAGGGCGACGGCCTGCGCTACGGCAACCCCGCCGGCGACGAATCGCTGCGCCAGGCCATGGCGCGCCGGCTGGGCGGCGAGTTGGGCATCCCGGCGTTGGCCGGCCAGATCGTCACCACGCTGGGCGCCACCCACGCGCTGGACGTGGTGGCCCGCACCCTGCTGCAGCCAGGTGATGCGGTGCTGGTCGACGAGCCCGGCTGGGCAGTGGAGTTTGCCCGCCTCACCCACATGGGCATGCGCTTGCTGCCGGTGCCGCGTGGTGTCGACGGGCCCGACCTGGGCGTGATGGCGCAGCTGCTGGCCGAGCACCGGCCGCGGCTCTACGTCACCGTGTCGGTGTTGCACAACCCGACCGGCCAGACCTTGTCACTGACGGCGGCGCACCAGATCCTGAAGCTGGCGGAGGCGCACGACCTCACCATCGTCGAGGACGACACCTACGCCTGGCTGGCCGCGCCGCACGCGCCGCGCCTGGCCGCGCTGGACGGCCTGCAGCGCACGGTCTACGTCACCGGTTTTTCCAAGATCCTGGCGCCCAACTGGCGGGTGGGCTGCGTGGTGGCCGCGCCGGCGCTGGCCGAGCGGCTGATCGACACCAAGCTGCTGAGCACGCTGACCACCCCGGCGCTGCTGGAGCGCGCCGTGGCCTGGTGCCTGGACCAGGGCCTGCTGCGCCGCCATGCCGAGCGGGTGGTGCAACGGCTCGATGCCGCCCGCCACCGCGTGGTGCAACTGGCGCAGGACGCCGGCTGCCGCTTTGCCACACCGCCGCAGGGCCTGTTCGGCTGGGTCGACACCGGCGTGGACACCGAGCGCCTGGCCCACCGCCTGGCCGCTGACGGCTGGCTGGTGGCGCCGGGCCGGCTGTTCCTGGCCGCGCCACGCACCAGCACACTGATGCGGGTGAACTTCGCCAGCGCACAGGAGGGCCGGTTCTGGCAGGCCTTCGTATCGGCGCGCCAGGCGCTGGGCGGTCGGCCGGCGGGATCAGGCGGCGCGCCTGAAACGTCTGGAAACGCATGACCCGGCCGCACCCCTCTAATATCAAGGGCTGGCCCGTACATGCCTCATTTCCCCACCACACAGTTCATGGATGCGCCCGACAGCCGTCCGCACGATGCGGGCCGGCCGAAGGCTGCGCGTGGGCGCCAGGCAGTGGCCGCCGGCCCGCGCACACCAAGCCCACCTGAAGACACCACGCACACCGCGCTGAGCTCGCTGAGCCCATCGCTGCTGCAGGACCTGATGCGCTTCGACCTGGAAGGCAGCGCGCAACGCGAGCTGCTCGAGGTGCTGGCCGCCTGCCTGCGCCACACCCAGCCGCTGGCCATCGCCGTGGCCATGCCGCGGCAGATGCTGACGCTGACCGTGTTTCCGCTCGACCGGCTGGTGCACTGCCCGGTGCCGCTGGCCGAGTTCCTGGACGACGACCTGCGCTCGCTGCAGGTGCTGCAGGTGCAACCTGCCCGGCTGCGCCCGCCCGGCAGCGCCGAGCTGACCCGGGTGGCCAGCGCAGCCTTGTATTCGCCGCTGGGCCCGCTGCTGTGGGGCGTGGCGCTGCAGGGCGCACGCAACGCGCTGCTGCCCGAGCTGGCCGGCCAGGCGGCTTACCGGGTGTCGCCCGGCATCAGCCTGAGCGGGCTGAACGTGCCCGGCGCGATGGCCGCCTGCATCACCCGCCTGCGCCGCCACACCTGCAACCTGCGCGAGATCGCCAGCTGGCCCGGCATCGGCCCCGAGCGCGCGATGCGCCTGCTCAACGCGCTGTACCTGCAGTCGGGCCTGATCGTCAGCCGCACCCACCCGGCGGCCACCAACGAGGGCTGGACGGGCTACTGACCGCCCAGCGCCTCCAGGCGCTCCAGCGCAGCCAGCAGTTCGTCGTCGATCGCCGCATGGCGCTGGCTCAGTGCCGTGGCTTCGGCCGGCGCGCGGCCGTACAGCGTGCCGTCGGCCAGCCGGGCGTTGATGGCGGCCTGCTCAGCTTCGAGTGCGACGATACGCGCGGGCAGTTCGTCGCGCTCGCGCTGATCCTTGTAGCTGAGCTTGCGGACCTTGGGCGCCGGTGCAGGTGCCGGCGCAGCCGATGCCATCGGCGCAGCGGCCTTGGGCGCCGGCGCCGCAGCGGCCTGCGCGGCCAGCATGCGCGCACGCTGCGCCTGCCAATCGGCAATGCCGCCTTCGTACTCGCGCCACTTGCCGGGCTGCAGGTCGCCCTCCCAGCAGATCAGGCTGGTCACCACGTTGTCGAGGAAGCGCCGGTCGTGGCTGACCAGGAACACCGTGCCGACGTAGTTCTGCAGCAGTTCTTCCAGCAGCTCCAGCGTGTCGATGTCGAGGTCGTTGGTCGGCTCGTCGAGCACCAGCACGTTGGCCGGCAGCGCGAACAGCCGCGCCAGCAGCACGCGGTTGCGCTCGCCACCCGACAGCGTGCGCACGGGGCTGTGGGCGCGTTCGGGCGAGAACAGGAAGTCGTTGAGGTAGCTCATGACATGCTTGCGCTGGCCGTTGAACTCGATCCACTCGCTGCCCGGGCTGATGGTGTCGGCCAGAGTGGCGTTGAGATCGAGCCCGGCGCGCATCTGGTCGAAGTAGGCCACCTCCAGCTTGCTGCCCTGGCGGATCTTGCCGCTGGTGGGTTTCAGCTCACCGAGGATCAGCTTGAGCAGCGTGGTCTTGCCGGCGCCGTTGGGCCCCACCAGGCCGATCTTGTCGCCGCGCAGGATGGTGGCGCTGAAGTCCTTGACGATCAGCTTGTCGCCCGAGTTGGAAGGGAACGTCATGCAGACATCGGTCAGCTCGGCCACGATCTTGCCGCTGGGCGCGCCGCTGTCGATCTCCAGCCGCACCTGGCCGAGTGAATCGCGCCGCTTCTCGCGCTGCGCGCGCAGCACCTCCAGCCGCTGGATGCGGGCCACGCTGCGGGTGCGGCGCGCCTCCACGCCCTTGCGGATCCACACCTCCTCCTGCGCCAGCAGCTTGTCGGCGCGCGCGCTGGCCAACGCCTCGTCCTCCAGCTCACGCGCCTTGGTGCTCTCGTAGGTGCTGAAGTTGCCCGGGTAGCTGCGCAGGATGCCGCGGTCGAGCTCGACGATGCGGGTGGCCACCGCGTCGAGAAAGGCGCGGTCGTGGGTGATCAGCATCACGCTGCCCTTGAAGCCGCGCAGCAGGTCTTCCAGCCAGGCGATCGAATCGAGGTCGAGGTGGTTGGTGGGCTCGTCGAGCAGCAGCACGTCGGGCACCGCCACCAGCGCCTGCGCCAGCGCCACGCGCTTCTTCATGCCGCCCGAGAGCTCACCGATATCGCGGCTGCCGTCCAGGTGCAGCTGGGCCAGCGTGGTGTCCACCCGCTGCTCCCAGGTCCAGGCGTCCAGCGCCTCGATGCGGGTCTGCAGCGCGTCCAGGTCGACACCGTCGGCATGTTCTTCGTAGGCCTGGCGCACCGCGCGGGCCTCGGCCACGCCTTCGCTCACCGCCTCGAACACCGTGTGGCCGGGCTCGAACACCGGCTCTTGCGGCACGTAGCAGATGCGCACGCCCTGGGTCATCTGCAGCAGGCCGTCGTCGAGCTTCTCGAGCCCGGCGATGACCTTCAGCAGCGAGGACTTGCCGGCGCCGTTGCGGCCGATCAGGCCCAGGCGTTCACCGGTTTCGAGGGAGAGCGACGTGCCATCGAGCAGGGCGAAATGGCCGAAAGCGAGGTGGGCGTTGGAGAGCGAGAGCAGGGCCATGCGCGCATTGTCGCCGGGCGGCCGGCCGCGGCCGCCGCAGCCCGGCGCGCCCGCCCTCAGCCCACCAGCTGGCGTGCGTGGTGGCGCAGGTGGTCGTCGATGACGCTGGCGATGAAGTAGTAGCCGTGGTCGTAGCCGGCGTGGCGGCGCAGCAGCAGCGGCTGGCCCACCGCAGCGCAGGCGGCCTCGAAGGCCTCGGGGTGCAGCTGCTCGGCCAGAAACTTGTCGGCCAGACCCTGGTCGACCAGGATGCCTTGCGGGTAGGGCGCGCCAGCCTGCGCGGCCATCAGCGCGCTGGCATCGTGGGCCGCCCAGCGGCTGCGGTCCTCGCCCAGATAACCGCTGAAGGCTTTGACGCCCCAGGGGCACAACATCGGCGCGCAGATCGGCGCCAAGGCCGACAGGCTCTTGAACACACCGGGATGGCGCAGTGCCAGCGTCATCGCGCCATGCCCGCCCATCGAGTGGCCGAAGATCCCCGTGCGGTCTTGCCGCACCGGGGCCTGCGCCCACACCTGCGGCAACAAGTCGCGCAGCAGGTAACTCTCCATGCGCCAGTGCGTGGCCCAGGGCGCCTGTGTCGCATCGAGGTAGAAGCCCGCGCCCACGCCGAAATCCCAGCGGTCGGCCTCGCCGGCCACGCCGGCGCCGCGTGGGCTGGTATCGGGCATCAGCAGGGCCAGGCCCAGCTCGGCCGCCAGCCGTTGGGCGCCGGCCTTCATCGTGAAGGTCTCTTCGGTGCAGGTCAGGCCGGCCAGGTAGACGAGCAAGGGCACCGGCGTGCCCGCCTGCGCCTGCGGCGGCAGGTACAGCGCGAAACGCATCGGCAAACCGATCTCGGCCGAGGCATGGCGGTGGAAGCGCTGCACGCCGCCGAAGCTGGCGTGCTCGCTGATCAACTCCCAGGCCACGATCAGAACTCGACGACGCTGCGGATCGACTCGCCGCGCTTCATCAGCTCGAAGCCTTCGTTGATGTCCTCGAGCTTGAGCTTGTGGGTGATCAGGTCGTCGATGTTGAGCTTGCCGTCCATGTACCAGTCGACGATCTTCGGCACGTCGGTGCGCCCGCGCGCGCCGCCGAAGGCCGAGCCTTCCCACTTGCGGCCGGTCACCAGCTGGAATGGGCGGGTGCTGATCTCGGCGCCGGCCTCGGCCACGCCGATGATGATGCTGCGGCCCCAGCCCTTGTGGGTGCACTCCAGCGCGTCGCGCATCACCTGGGTATTGCCGATGCACTCGAAGCTGTAGTCGGCGCCGCCGTCGGTCAACTGCACGATGGCATCGACCACGTTGGCATGCTCCTTCGGGTTGATGAAGTGCGTCATGCCGAATTGGCGGGCCATGGCTTCGCGCGCCGGGTTCAGGTCGACGCCGATGATCTTGTCGGCGCCCACCATCTTGGCGCCCTGGATCACGTTCAGGCCGATGCCGCCGAGGCCGAACACCACCACGTTGGCGCCCGCCTCGACCTTGGCGGTGAACAGCACCGCGCCCACACCGGTGGTGACACCGCAGCCGATGTAGCAAACCTTGTCGAACGGCGCGTCGGGCCGGATCTTGGCCAGCGCGATGCCCGGCACCACGATGTGGTTGGCGAAGGTGCTGGTGCCCATGTAGTGCAGGATGGGTTTTCCGCCGATCGAGAAGCGTGAGCTGCCGTCGGGCATCAGGCCCTTGCCTTGCGTGCTGCGGATGGCCTGGCACAAATTGGTCTTGCGCGACAGGCAGAACTTGCAATGGCGGCACTCGGGCGTGTAGAGCGGGATCACGTGGTCGCCGGGCTTGAGCCACGGCACGCCGGCACCCACTTCCAGCACCACGCCGGCGCCTTCATGGCCCAGGATGGCGGGGAACAGGCCTTCGGGGTCGGCGCCCGACAGCGTGTAGTAATCGGTGTGGCAGATGCCGGTGGCCTTGACCTCGACCAGCACCTCGCCCTCACGCGGGCCGGCCAGGTCGACTTCTTCGATGGTGAGCGGGGCGCCGGCCTTCCAGGCCACGGCTGCTTTGGTCTTCATGGCTGAATGGCTTTCTCTAGCGCGTTGATGAACATGGCCGGCACGTCGAAGCCGGTCTGATCGGTGATTTCCTGGAAGCAGGTCGGGCTGGTGACGTTGATCTCGGTGAGGCAGTCGCCGATCACGTCCAGGCCCACCAGCAGCAGGCCGCGTGCGGCCAGCGTCGGGCCCAGCGCGGTGGCGATCTCGCGCTCGCGGTCGGTCAGCGGCATGGCCACGCCCTTGCCGCCCACCGCCAGGTTGCCGCGGATCTCGCTGCCCTGCGGGATGCGCGCCAGGCTGAAGGGCACCGGCACGCCGCCGATCACCAGCACGCGCTTGTCGCCCTTGACGATCTCGCGCAGGTACTTCTGCACCATCACCGTCTGCGCGCCGTCACGGTTCAGCGTCTCGGTGATGCTGCCCAGGTTCAGCCCGTCGGGGCCGACGCGGAAGATGCCCATGCCGCCCATGCCGTCGAGCGGCTTGAGGATGATGTCCTGGTGCTCGGCGTGGAAGGCGCGCACCGCTTGCTCGCTGCGTGTCACCAGCGTGGGCGCGATGAACTGCGCAAACTCCAGGATCGCCAGCTTCTCGGGATGGTCGCGCAGCGCGGCCGGCTTGTTGAAAACCTTGGCGCCTTCGCGCTCGGCCTGGCCCAGCAGGTGGGTGGCGTAGAAGAACTCGCTGTCGAAGGGCGGGTCCTTGCGCATCACGATGGCGTCGGTATCGGCCAGCGCCAGCTCGCCTTCGGCGACCACGTCGAACCACCGGTCAACCTCGCCGGTCAGGGTGATGGCGCGCGCATCACGCGCCACCACGCGCGCACCCCGCACCCACACCAGATCGGCCGGCGTGCAGGCCCAGAGCTGGTGGCCGCGGCGCGCGGCCTCGCGCATCATCGAGAAGGTGGTGTCCTTGACGATCTTGAAGGACTCCAGCGGGTCGGCAACGAACAGCAGTTTCATGATTATTCCTTCAGGGATCCTGGTTGGCCGTCCGAGGCGCGCGGGTCCGAGCCAAGTGGCCGCCGCGGATCCGGCTTGGCCGGGCCGCCGGGGGCGCCCCCCTGGGGGGGAGCGCCGAAGGCGCTTCGGGGGGGTGCCAAGTTTTGCACGGCCAGCGTGACGCTGCCGGCCACCACGCCCCAGAAGGCCGAGCCGATGCCGGCCATGCTGAGGCCCGACAGGGTGACCAGGAAGGTGACGATGGCCGCGTCGCGGTGGCGCTCATCCTTCAGCGCCGCGGACAAGCCGCCGGCGATGGTGCCCAGCAGCGCCAGCCCGGCCACCGCGGCCACCAGCTCTTTCGGAAACGCCGCCAGCAGCCCCACCACCGCACCACCGGCCAGTCCCAGCGCGGTGTAGAAGATGCCGGCCACCACCGGCGCGGTGTAGCGCTTGGCGCGGTCGGCATGGGCTTCGGGCGACATGCAGATGGCCGCGGTGATCGCCGCCAGGTTGATGGCAAACGCACCGAACGGCGCCAGCACCAGCGTCACCAGCCCGGTGGCGGTGGTCACCGGCGAGACGGGAATGTCATAACCCGCCGCGCGCTGCGCCGCCACGCCGGGCAGGTTCTGCGAGGCCATGGTGACGATGAACAGCGGCAGCGCCACACCCACCACGCTGGCCAGCGTGAACACCGGCATCACGGCCACCGGCGTGGCCCAGGCCCAGTCGACGCCACCCAGCGCCAGCCGGCCCTGCAGCGCCGCCACGCCGATGCCCGCCACCAGCACGCCCGGCACCGCGTAGCGTGGCCACCAGCGGCGCCCGGCGAGAAAGGCCGCAGCCATCACCCCCACCAGCCCGGGCGCGCTGCGCACCGACAGCACCGCGTCCAGCCCGAAACGGGTGAGCACGCCGGCCAGCAGCGCCGCGGCCACGGCCATCGGCACTTTGTCCATCACCCGCTCGAACAGGCCGGTGAGGCCCGACAAGGTGATCAACACCGCGCAGACGATGAAGGCGCCGGTGGCCTCGGGCAGGCTCACCCCCTGGGTGGCGGCCAGCAGCGCGGCGCCGGGTGTGCACCAGGCGGTGAGCACCGGCAGCCGGTAATGCAGCGACAGGCCGATGCAGGACACGCCCATCGCCAGGCCCAGCGCCCACATCCACGACGCCGTCTGCGCGGGCGTGGCGCCCAGCGCCTGCGCCGCCTGGAAGACGATGGCCACCGAGCTGGTGTAGCCCACCAGCACCGCGACGAAGCCGGCCACCACGGCCGACAGCGACACGTCGCGCCACCAGGCTGCCTTCATCGTCCGCACCATCGCACCTGCCCGTCGATCACCACCCGCGCGCCTCCCGCCCCACCGCGGAGCCGGCGGCGAGCATAGCCGCCTGCCTCAAGTTGCCCACCGGCGCGCCGATGAACCGATCACACCCCTTGGGTTGAAAGACCCCAAAGCGCCCATGTGCCGACTCGTTGCCTACCTTGGTGAACCGATCTACCTGGATGCGGTGGTGTGCGCGCCGCGCCACTCGCTGGTGCGCCAGGCACTGCGCGCCGAAGAGGCCAGGACGGTGACCAACGGCGACGGCTTCGGCGTGGGCTGGTACGGCGAGCGCGCCGAGCCCGGCGTCTACCGCGAGGTGATGCCAGCCTGGTCCGACGAGAACCTGCTGGCGCTGTGCGCCACGGTGCGCTCGCGCTTGTTCTTCGCCCATGTGCGGGCGGCCACCGGCGGCGGCATTGCGCGGCACAACTGCCACCCGTTCCGCCACGGCAAGTGGCTGTTCATGCACAACGGGCAGATCGGTGGTTATGCCGGCGTGCGGCGGGCACTGGAGGCGCAGCTGCCCGATGCGCTGTTCGCCGAGCGCCGTGGCGCCACCGATTCGGAGCTGCTGTTCCTGCTGGCGCTGGCCCGCATCGAGGCCGGCCAGCCGCCCGA
>MESD01000134.1:2110-7217 GCA_001770815.1 Burkholderiales bacterium RIFCSPHIGHO2_12_FULL_69_20 | reverse complement strand
CCGCGTTGCTGGGGTTGCCCTGGTCGACGTAGAAGCCCGGCACGGGCCCAAGCTCATCACGGTACTGCACCACGCGCTTGACCTGGAACTCATGCAGACCGATCGCCGTGCCTTCGGGCACGCGCACCACCAGCTGGGCGTAGTCGCTGCTGACGATCTCGAGCTTGCGCCAGACCAGCGCGCGGTCGGGTTCATCGGTCAGCTCGGTCAGGCCCGAGCCCACCGGCTTGAGCCAGACCTGCACCTCGACATTGGGCTGTCCCACCAGCTTGAAGTAGCTGCCGGTGATCTTGTACTCGTTGCCACCCGGCGTCACCGCCTCGATGCGGCTGATCACCGGATCGTCGGCCAGCAGCGGCACCGCCGGCGGCACGTCCACCGCCAGGGTGTCTCCCTCCACCCGCACCGCGCCCTCGCGCTGGTACGACGCGGCGGAGCTGTAGTCCAGGATGGTCAGCGGCGTCATGCCCAGGCCCAGCGCCAGGATGCTGGTGGCCGTGGCGGCACCTGCCAGGCTGCCACCGGCCATCATCATCGCCATGGTCTGCGCCTGCATCCACATCGCGAACGCATCGCCGCTGATGCTGGCCACCTTGTAGGTGGCGGCGCCGGTCTTGGGATCGAACTGGGTGCGGCGCGCGGCGACGATGTAGTCGCCGTTGGAGCGCACGCCCGGGAACGGCGGGCTGGCGGTGCGGGCCACGCCGTCGGCACCGACGAAGCCGTTGTCGACCACCCACCACACCGGCTGCTCGACGCCCTTGCCGTCGAGGATGGTGCCGCGCCGCATCACGTAGATCTCGGTGCCGGCGGCGTAGGCGGCGCCCACGTTCAGCGCCAGCTGCATCGGCACGCTGGTCTCGGCGTCGCCCAGGTCCAGCGTGAAGGCGTGCGTGAAATCGAGGTCGATGTTGCTCGGCAGCGCCAGCGGCAGGTTGTCGAGCGCCAGATCCTGGATGCCCACCGACACCGGCTGGTCGAACTGTCCCGCCGGGATCGCCAGCTGCACGCCGCCGGCCGATTGCAGCACCGCACCGGCGCCGTCGACCTGCACCCGCTGCGCACCATCGGCCAGCACCTGCGGTGGTGCCACCGTGACGGTGAGCTGCGCCGTGCCTGACTTGTACAGCGCGTAGACCTGGGTGATGCCTTCGGCCAGCGCGGTGATGCGGCCGCTGCTGTCGACCGACGCGACCCGCGGATCGCCCACCACGTAGGTGGCATAGGGTGAATCGGCCACCGCGACGCCGCTGACCACCTCGGTCAGCTTGATCTGGCGGCTGCCGCTGCCCAGACCGGCCGTCGGCGCGGTCAGCGTGACGGCGCCGGGGTAGAGGTCCAGGCCGCCCAGGGCCAGCATCAGCGTGTCGTCGCTCGGACCACCGATCTCGAAGCTGCGGGCGCTGGTGATCGCACTGTGGCTGGCGAGCACATGGCCCCAGCCGGCATTCGATCCGCTGAGGAAGGCGCCATCCAGCCCGGCGGCCAGGTCCGCGGCGGGCGCACGCTCGGAGAAGTTGTGCACCGTCCAGCTGAGGTAGCCGCCGGTCAGCCAGACGCCCTGCTCGTCGGCGAAATCGCCCACGGCCTGCAGCATCGTGTACTCGCCCGGACGCAGTTGCGTCATCGGCAGGATGTGGATGGCCTGCAGCGCGGCGCCACTGACGTTGAAGCGCAGCACCATGGGCGCGCCAGACGCGAAGCCATCGTCGGCCTGCAGCGAGACTTCGGCCAGGCCGGCATAACCCGCTTCGGGCGTGAACACCAAGGTCTGGCCATCGCCCGCCAGCCGCGCCGTGCCGTGCGTGCTGCCCAGGATGCGCCAGAACAGCGCATCGCCGTCCAGGTCGACCGCCACGTCGTCGAGCAGCGTACGGGCATCCAGGTCGGTGTGGGTGCGGCGCTCGGCGGCGTTGACTGCCACCGGCGCCTGGTTGGCGCGCCAGCCATAGTTGGCATACAGCAGTTGCCGGTCGCCACTGTCGGCATCGCCGTCGCCGTCCAGATCGGCCAGCGGCAAGGCGCCGGCCGCGGCCGCGGCTTCCCAGGCGGTGGAATCGTTGCCGTCGATGCGGCCATCGCGGTCCAGGTCGCCGGCCAGGCTGATGCGCAGGCTGGCCGCACCGCTGCCGCTCAGCGTCAGCAGCTTGAGGCCCGCTTCGTTGACGCGCAGCAGCGTGACGGTGCGCGCGCCCAGCGTGCTGCGGCCCAGCACCGTGGCGCCGGTGGCGGCCAGTTGCAGGTCGGCGCCGGTGGTCTCGACCGCGACGATCACCGCACCGGCCGCACCCGCGGCCTGGATGGTGGAGGCCAGTTCGCTGTCGCGCACCACGAAGCTCAGGTGGGTCGGCGTGCCGGCCTGCAATGTGCCGGCCCAGGCATTGCTCGGGGCAGCGGCGCCCGCCAGCCAGCCCACGGCGGCGCCCAGTTGGGCGGTGACGGCTTCGGTCATCAGCCGGCCGTCGGCGTGGTAGCCGATGGTCGATGCGGCGTCGCCGCCGTACAGCGTGCGCGCCAGGATCAGGCGGCCGGCGCTGTCGTAGCGGTAGACGATGGACAGCGCCTGGCCATCGGCGCGCAAGCCGACCACCCGCTCGATGCGGCCCGCGCTGTCGCGCTGGAACTCGATGCGCTGCGCCGGATCGGCCGCGCCCACGCGGGCGATGCCGGCATCGCTGACCAGCCATTGCTGGCCATCGACGTGGGTGATGCGCTGCACGGCGCCGCTGGCGCCGAGGCTGTAGCGGGTGCCGTCGGGGCCGGTCAGCACGAAGCCCTGCGGCACCCACGGCAGGCCGCTGGCCTGGCCGAGCAGGCGCTGGCCCTGGCGTTGCAAGGACACCGGCTGGGACTCGTCGCCGTCATGCGCCTGCAGCGACCAACCGGCATCGCTGCTGAACACCGGGCGCTGCACCACCGGCGCGCCGGGCTGGCTGCCCAGCGCCTGGGCGATGGTGCCCAGCGTGAAGCTGAGGTACTGCGGCGTCAGCCCATCGGTGACGGGCACCTGCAGCCACACCCGCGCGCCATCGCGCCAGGGCTCGGGCAGGCCCAGTGCGCTGGTGCCACCCTGGTCGTTGGTCAAGCCGAAGTTCAGGCCCGGCAGGCGCCAGTTGCCCAGGTCTTGGCCAGACCCATTTTGGGCGTCGAGCACCCGGCCCAGCACGAAGTCATGCCCACCGAGGGTGAACACCGCGTCGCTCGCGCTGCCCTGCAGCAGGGCCTTGCTGGCGCTGTCGACCTGCAGGCGGCCGCTGATCTCGCTGGTGCGGCCGGCCAGGTCCCAGGCGCGCAGGCGCAGCTGGTAGATGCCGTTGGCCCATTGGGCGGGATCGAAGCGTGCCAGATCCACCAGCCCGCTGGCGCCCACCGCGGCAAAAGCTTGCGTGGCCACCGTGCGCCAGGCGGACTCGTCCACCACCGCGCCGTTGGACGGGGTGGCCTCGAGCACCCAGCCCATCAGCTGCTGCTCGCCCACGCTGGCCTGCAGCAGCAGCGCGCGGTCAATCAGCGCGGGTGCGCCCGTGGCGCTGCCGGCCAGGGCGCCGCCCCAGGTCAGCACCGGAGCGCTGCTGTCCAACGGATCGCGCACCCGCACCGTGGCGGTCTGGCTGGCGCTGAAGCCATCGGCATCGGTGGCGGTCACCCGCAGCTCGATCAGGCCGGGCGCTGCGGGCACCAGGCGCACACGCCCCAGGCCGTCGAGCGCCACCGGCGTCCAGTCGGCCAGGCCGGCGCCGGCGCCGCGCATCCACACCTGGATGCTGGTGATGGGGCTGAAGCTCTCGGCCCGCACCGTGGCCACCACCGTCTGGCCCGGCAGCACCGGGGTTTCGGGCGTGGTCTGCACCATGATGGATGGCGCATTGGCCTCGGCGCTGGCCACCACGCGCAGCGTGAAGGCTTCGCGCACGCTGTTGCGGCCGTCGCTGACCTGGGCGGTGACGATGAAATCGCCCACCTGGCCGGGGCCGGGGGTCCAGCGCAGCACGCCGGCAGCGCTGTCGTAGACCGCGCCTTCGGGCAGGCCGGCAAAGCTGACCACCAGGCCGGCGGTCTGGCTGGCGCCGTCGGGGTCGTTGATGCGCAGGGCACCGGGCTGGGCCGTGGCGCTGCGCAGGACGGGCAGGTTGAAACTCTGGCCCACCAGCAGCGCACGGCGTGCGGTGCTGATCTCGGGCACGCGGTTGACGTCGAACACCCGCACCTGCACCGTGCGCAGCGTGGTGTCGGTGCCGTCGGTGACGCTGAAGGTGAAGTTGTAGGCGCGGGAGTCTGCGCTGGCGTTGTCCACCACGTCGGCACCGGGCGTCCACTCGAAGTAGCCGCTGGCGGTGTCGAAGCTCACGCCGTCGGGCGTGGTTGCGTCATAGACCAGCGCCAGGCGGGTGGCGTCGTTGTCGTTGTCGGCGGCCAGCATCGTGAAGGCCAGGGTCTGGCCTTCGGGCACCAGCTGCAGCGGCATCGGCAGCAGGCGTGGCGCCTGGTTGAGGTTGCGCACCACCAGATCGATCTCGCGGCTGGCGCTGGCGCTGCCGTCGGTGGCTTGCACCACCAGGCGGTAATGGCCAGGCGCGGCGCCGCCCTGGTTGTCGCCCTGGGCGGCAAACAGCCCCGGCGTCCAGCGCAATTGCAGCTGGTGCTGGCCGTTGGTGCCGACCACCGGCACCAGCGTCATGCCGGCGGGCTGGCCCGACACCGTCCAGTGCAGCGCGTCGAAGTCGGGCTCGCGGGCGGTGATGTCGAGTGCCAGTGCGGCGCCCTCGTCCACCGTCACCGTGGTCAGGCTGCCGGCCAGCGCATCGCCGTCGATGCTGGCGTTGCTGGCGGCCAGCGCGATCAGTTCGGGCGCCTGGTTGCTGGCGCGCACGACGATGCGCATGTCGGCCACCGTGGTGTTGGGCACCGGCGGGTGGTCGGGGTCGGGCACGAAACCGGCATCGGCCGGCGGCAGGCCGCGGTCGGTCACTTCCAGGCTCAGGTCGTGCACACCGGCCTGGGCCGCGGTGGGCGTCCAGCGCAGCGTGGCCTGGCCGTATTGCGCCGCGGGGATGATGCTGGCGCCGGCCGGCAGGCCGTTGATCAGGTAGCTCAGCGCGTCCTGGTC
>MESD01000134.1:0-2022 GCA_001770815.1 Burkholderiales bacterium RIFCSPHIGHO2_12_FULL_69_20 | reverse complement strand
AGCGCCACCGATTGGCGGGGCACGCTGACCACCGGTGCCTCGCTGGGGCTGAGCACGCTGACCACGAAGCGCTGGGCCTCGGCGGCCACCTGGTTGATGTCGCCGTCGCCGTCGTCCTGCGCGACGATGGTGATGGTGTAGTCGCCACGCTGCCCGGCGCCGGGCGCGAAGCGGATCACGCCGCTGGCCGACGAGCCACCGGCCGTGCTGGTCTGGGTGACGCTGGCGAACGACGGCAGGCCGGCTAGGGTGACCGTCAGCGGGTTGCCGTCGGCATCGACCGCGCTGAACGGGATCTCCAGCACCGCGCCGCGCTGCACCGTGGCCGCGCTGATCGCGCCGATGCTCGGTGCGCGGTTGGCGTTGTTCACCACGATCGGCAACACGAGGGTGGTGGTGCGCGGCGTGCCGGTGCCGTTGCCGTCGTCGGTGGCGATCACGGTGATCGGGTAGACGCCGGCCTGGGCATAACCCGGCGTCCACACCAGCTCCAGCGTGTCGGCATCGAAGCTGGCGCCTGCGGGCAGGCCCTGCACCAGGTAGCTGACGCTGGCCGGCGTGCCCTCGGCATCGCTGGCCTGGCCGTCGTCGTTGAGACGGAGCTTGGGCAGGAAGCCCGGGTTGTCGGGGTCGAAGGCGAACAGGCTGATGCGCAGCGCCTGGCCTTCCAGCACCTGCCAGGTCTCGACCGGGTCGAACACCGGCGCGCCGTTGGCGTTGCGCACGTCGAGCACCAGCTCGCGGCTGATGGCGGTGACCACCGGCGTGGCCTGGCCGGGGAAGCGGTAGGTGGCCATCAGCGTGATCGGCACGCGCTGGGTGCCGGCCTGGGCAAAGCCCGGCGTCCAGGCTAACCAGCCGGTCTCGGTGTCGAGCGTGGCGCCGCCGGGCAGCCAAGGCGCCGTCCAGGCCAGCGTGACGGTGCTGCCGTCAGGCTGCGACAAGCCGCCCGGCACGTCACCAGGCAGTTGCAGCGCAAAGCGTTCGCCTTCGCGCAGCACCTGGGTGGGCAGCGTCGGCAGGATCGGCCGCGCCACGCCCTGCGTGACCACCAGGTCGAAGTTGCGGCGCACGCTGTGTTGGCCGTCGCTGGCCTCGATGGTGATGCCGTTGTAGGCACCGGCCTGGTCGTAGGCGGGTGTCCAGCTCAGCACGCCGCTGGCGGCGTCGTAACGCGCGCCGGCCGGCAGCTGGCGCAGCATCACGGTGACGGTGTCGCCGTCGGCATCGGCCGCCAGGATCGGCAGCATCAGCGTCTCGCCTTCGGCCAGCGTGATGGTCTGGATCGCATCGACCTCGGGCAGGTGGTTGGCACCGGCCACGGCCAGCGTCAGGCGCTTGACCGCCAGGCCGCCGCGGCTGTCGATCACCCGCACCAGCACCTCGGCATCGGCGCGGTCGGTGGCCAACGGTGTCCAGCGCAGCGTGGCGCGGTTGGCGTAGCCGGTGGTCTGGCTTTCCACCAGGGCCGCCTGCTCCAGCACCAGGCCGGCCGGGGCTTGCAGCAGCTCCCAGAAGAACAGCGTGCCGTCGGTGTCCAGCGCCTCCAGCGTGGCACTCCAGGCCTGGCCGGCGGTGGCCGCCGGCAGCGCGAAGGGCTGGTCGAAGCCGGCGCCCACCACCGCCAGTTGCGGCGGTGTGTTGTCGAAGGGCACGGCATACAGCCCGTGGCCCAGGTTGGCCTTGACGATGCTGCCGTCGGCGCTGCCGGTGCCAAAGCGGTTGGCCGGGATCACGCTGACGGTCTGCGCCGGCAGTGTGGCGCCGGAGCGCAACAGGCCGCCGGTGGTCGCCAGCGCGGTATTCAGGTTGATCAGCCACAGGTCTTGCTGGTCGCCACCGCCCTGCGTGGCGCCGGCCACACCATCGGCGAAGTAGCGGCCCGGGTCCAGCAACAGCAGCATCGGGCCGCGCAGGTCGTCGCTGCCGATGTTGGTGATGATGACGTCGTAGCTCAGCGCGCCGGTCAGGCGGTCGGCCCGGGTGTCGGTGAAGACCAGCCTGAGCACCTGGCTCAGGTCG
>MESD01000133.1 GCA_001770815.1 Burkholderiales bacterium RIFCSPHIGHO2_12_FULL_69_20 | reverse complement strand
AGGCTGTCGGCGCCGCCGGGCAGTTGCAGCAGCAGCGTGGTCGCGTCTTCCAGCGCGCGCCCCAGCACCAGGTCGGCCGGCAGCACGCCGCTCAGGCGCAGCACGTCGGTGCTGCCGGCGCCGTTGTCCTCGATGGTGTCGTGGCCGCTGCCCGGGCCGAAGCGGTAGGTGTCGCTGCCGCCGCCACCGCTGAGCTTGTCGTCGCCCGCGCCGCCGTCCAGCACATCGCTGCCATCGAAGCCGGCGATCGCATCATTGCCCGCCGTGGCCTGCTGCGCCACCAGCCGGGCCTTGACGTCGGCGATGCTCCACACCGTGCCATCGTCGAAGCTGAAGCGCTCGATCTGGTCGCCGTAGTCGCTGTAGAGCGTGTTGACCACCTGCAACACCTCGCTACCACCGGCCAGGCGGATCTGCAGCGTGGCCGCCGCGTCGGGCGCGATGGCCAGCTGCACCTGGCCGGGCAGCACGCCCACCAGCTTGACCACATCCGTCGAGCCGGCGCCGTTGTCCTCGATACGGTCGCTGCCATCGCCGGCGCGCCAGACGTAGGTGTCGCTGCCGCCGCCGCCAAAGGCCTGGTCGTCGCCGGCGCCGCCGTCCAGGGTGTCGTTGCCGTCAAAGCCGGTGATGCGGTCGGCGCCGGCCGTCGCCTGTTGCGCCACCAACTGGGCCTTCACCGCGTCGATGGTCCACAGCGTGCCGTCGTCGAAGCTGAAGCGCTCGATCTGGTCGCCGAAGTCGCTGGTCAGCGTATTGACCACCCGCAGCATGCCGCTGCCGCCGTCGACCCGCAATTCCAGCGTGGCGGCGTTCTCGAAGGCCACCGACCAGCGCACCGCCGCCGGGGTCACACCCAGCAGCCGCACCACGTCGGTCGAGCCGGCGCCGTTGTCATCGATGGTGTCGCGGCCGTCGTCGGCGCGCCAGGTGTAGGTGTCGCTGCCACCGCCGCCGCTGGCCCAGTCGTCGCCCAGGCCGGCGTCGATCGCATCGTTGCCGTCGAAGCCGGTGAGCGCATCGCTGCCGGCCGTGGCCTGCTGCACCACCAGCCTGGCCTTGATGTCGGCGATGCTCCACACCGTGCCGTCGTCGAAGCTGAAGCGCTCGATCTGGTCGCCGAAGTCGCTGTCCAGCGTATTCACCACACGCAGCACGCCCAGCGCGCCGGCTACGCGCAATTCCAGCGTATCGGCCGCGTCGAAGGCCCACGCCAGGCGCACCTCGGCCGGCAGGATCTCGACCAGCTGCACCGTGTCGTTGTCGCCGGCGCCGTTGTCCTCGATGCGGTCGTCGCCGTCGTTGCGGCGCCAGACGTAGGTGTCGCTGCCATCGCCGCCGTGCAGCAGATCATTGCCCAGCCCACCCGCCATCGTATCGGCGGCGTCGAAGCCCACCAGCCGGTTGTCGGCCAGCGGATCAGCCGGCGTCACCATCAGCGCCTTCAGCTGAGTGATCGTGAACGCGGTGCCGTTCTCGAACTCGAAGCGTTCGATCTGGTCGCCGTGGTCGCTGTCCAGCGTGTTGACGATGCGCAGCGCATCGCTGCTGCCGGCAAACTGGATCAGCAAGGTGTCGGCCGCATCCAGCGCGCGAGACCACTGCACCTCGTCGGGCGCATAGCCCAGCAGGCGCAGCACGTCGGTGTCGCCGGCGCCGTTGTCCTCGATGATGTCGTGGCCGTCGCCGCGGCGGAACTCGTAGGTGTCCGAGCCATCGCCGCCCGACAGCCGGTCGTCGCCACCGCGGCCGATGATGAATTCGCCGCTGGGGCTGCCGTTGATGCCATCGTCGCCGCCGGTGCCGCCGGCGGTGATGCGGGCCGCCAAGTCGGCCCGGCTCCACACCGTGCCATCGCCGAAGCGCAGCTGCTCGATGCCCTTGGCAGTGGCCGTGCCGAACTGGTCGCGCAGCAGGATCTCGTCGGCCGTGTCGGCAAACACCAGCAGCAGGTCGTTGCGGTCGGGCTGGGGCTGCAGCACCCGCAGGTCCTCGGGTGCAAAGCCCTGCAGCTCGAGCACGTCGACATCGGCGGTGGCGCCTTCGTCGCGCAGCAGGTCGTGGCCGTCACCGCGGACAAAGACATAGGTGTCGCTGCCGGCCAGGCCGTAGAGCGCGTCGTCGCCCCGGCCTGCCTCGATGCGGTCGGCGCCGGCAAAGCCGGTGACGATGTCGTTGCCATCGCCGGTGCTGTCGGCCAGCACCTGGCGGCGCAGGTCGGCGGTGGTCCACAGCGTGCCGTCGGCAAATTCGATGGCCTCGATGGCCGAGACGTTGCCGGCCTCCAGCCCGCCCTTGATCGTCACCTCATCGCCGGTGGCGGCAAAGGCGATCACCACGTCGGCGCGCAGCGGGTGTGCGCGCCGCACCTGTGCCTCGGCGGCCGAGAATTCGGTGAAGACGATGCGGTCGTCGGCCGAGGCGCCGCGGTCGTCGACCAGGTCCAGCCCGCCGCCGCTGGCTATGCGGTACAGGTCGTTGCCGGCCAGGCCGATCAGCTCGTCGGCACCGGCGCCGCCGCCGATCTGGTCGTCGCGGTCGGCCCAGCCGGTGACCACGTCGTCGCCCGGCGTGGCCTGCTGGTCGATCAGCGCCTGGCGCACCGCGTCGAAGCCCAGTTCCAGCCCATCGGCAAAGCGCAGCAGCTCGATGCGGTGCGCCGCATCGGTGGCGCCCAGCACCTCGCGCAGCACCAGCGAGTCGTCAAAACCGGCCAGCCGGATCACCAGCTGGTCACCATCGGCGATGAAGCGCAGCTGGTCGGCGGTGATCAGCGCGCCGAACTGCAGCACATCGGCCGCGCCGCCGGTATCGAACAGGCCGTCGGCGCCGTAACCGATACCGAAGTGGTAGGTGTCGTCCAGCGCCCCGCCCTGCAGCTCGTCGGAGCCGAAGCCACCGTCCAGCCCGTCGGCACTGTCGTCGAAGCCCACCAGCAGGTCGTCGCCGTCGGTGCCACGCAGCATCGCCAGGCGCACCTCGGCCAACGTCCACAGCGTGCCGTCGACGAAATCGAAGGCCTCGACCAGCCGCTGGTCCAGCCCATTGACGATGCGCAGCTGGTCGCCCGATTCAACCAGCGTGAACACCAGATCGCCGCCGTCGCGGCGCACACCCAGCGCGGCGGCGTCGACCAGGCTGCCGAACACCACCCGGTCGATGGCGCCGGCAAACGCCTGGCTGTTGAGCACCTCGGTCACGGTGTCGAGCCCGTAGCCCAGGCCGAAGACATAGGTGTCGGCCGCGCGGCCGCCGAACAGCTGGTCGTCGCCTTGCCGGCCGTCGAGGATGTTCTCGCGGTCGATCAGGCCGGTGATCACGTCGTCGCCCCGGCCGCCGCCGGCGATCAGCAGCAGCTCTTCCACGTCGGAGATCGACCAAGTGGTGCCGTCGTGGAAGTGGAACTGCTCCACCCCGGACAGGGGCGACGAGAACTGGTCGCGGATACGCAGCGTGTCAACGCGATCAGCGATGCTGACCAGCAGGTCGTTGCCGTCCTTCGAGAAGCGCAGGTTGTCGACCGTGATGTCGGCGCCGAAACGCACATGGTCGTGATTGAACCAGCTGCGGGTTTCCTGGATATCGAGGACGGTGTCGTTGCCGTAGCCCACGTCGAAGCGGTAGCTGTCGCCGTCGCTCGATCCGATCAGCAGATCGTCGCCCGCCAGCCCGTCGATGGTCTCGGCGAAGTGCGTGCCCCACAGCGTGTCGGCGCCCGCGGTGCCGATCAGGTCCACGTCTTCGGGGTTCAGGTCGGTGTGGGGCACCACCTGGTCACCGAAGCGCAACACCTCGACGGCGTTCTCCTGGCCACCGAAGCGGTTGTACTGGTGCGCCAGCGTGATGCTTTCGCCGGTGTCCTTGATGGTGAAGGTGAGGTCTTCCTTGAAGCGCGAGATCACCAGGTCGTCGAAGGCCACGTCGGTGAAATCGAGCGCATCGCGGCCCGGGGCCAGCAGTGGATCGCGCGAGGCATCGAACACCGTGTCGTGGCCGTAGCCGCGCCGCATCACGTAGGTGTCGCTGTAGATGCCGCCTTCGAGCCGGTCGTCGCCGGCACCGCCGTCGATCACGTCGTTGCGGTCGAAGCCGACGATCACGTCGTCGCCGTCGGTGCGCGCCTGGGCCAGCAGCATGCGGGCCATCGCGTCCATGTCCCACACCGTGCCGTCGATGAAGCGCACTTCGTCGACGTTGTCGAAGTAATAGTCGCCGAACAGCACGGTCGAGGTGAGCTTGAACTGATTCAGCAGCGTCACCCGATCCTCGCTGCCGCCCAGCGCCAGCGTGATGGTGAGCGAGCCGGGATCGCGCAGCAGTGCCACCTCGTCGGGCTTGATATTGCCCAGCAACTGCAGCGTGTCGTACGAGGGCGAGAGAAAGTCCTTCAGGTTGTCCTCGACCACGTCGTGGCCGTAACCGCGGTCGAAGACGTAGGTGTCGTCCAGGTCGTCGCCCGACAGGTAGTCGTTGGCCAGGCCGCCGTCGAGGCGGTCTTCGGCATGGAAGCCGAAGATGGCGTCCTCCTGCTCGGTCCTGGCCTGCTCGACGGCCAGGCGCATCACGTCGGCTTCGCTCAGGAAACTGCCGTCGGCAAACACCAGCCGTTCGATGCGATCGAGCCAGACCACGCCGAAGACCCAGGTGTTGACCGAGTGAAACTGGTTGGTCAGCGTCACCCGGTCGCCGGTGGGCGTGCCCACATCGTCGACCAGCGAGATGATCAGGTCGTCGGCATCGCCCAGCCGGGTGAAGCGCAGGTTGTTGGCGCGCAGCGCGGGGCCGAACTGCAGCACGTCGACATGCTCGAACAGGATGTGGTCGTTGTTGTCCTCGATGCGGTCCTGGCCGTAGCCGAGGTCGAAGATGTACAGGTCGGAGTCGCGCCCGCCACGCAGGATGTCGTTGCCACGCCCGCCGTCCAGCACGTCGATGGCCGGCGTGCCGGCCACCAGGTCGTCGCTGTCCATCGGGTGGCTGGTGGCCCAGGCGATGTCGAGGTCGCGCCACGAGACACCGTCGGCGAAGGTGATCTCCACCATTTCAGTGTCGGGCGACAGGTCGCCGCCGAACAGCCCCGGCCACTTGCCGTCGAACTGGTTGCGCACCGTCAGCACGTCGTCGGTGCCCAGCACCTGGATCACCAGGTCGATGCCGTCCTTGTACGCATAGACCTCGGTCGACTTGACGTGCGCGAAGCGCAGCGTGTCGTTGCTGCGCGGCATCAACGGCGGCTCGGTGTCCTCGATCACGTCGTGGCCGAAGTCCTTGCCCACCACGTACAGGTCGCGGCCCAGCCCGCCGCGGTAGAGCTGATCGCCCGACCCCAGCACGAAGAAGTTGCTGCCGCTGGTGCCGTCGACCAGCGTGGCCGCGGCGTCGTGCAGGATGATCTTCTCTTCGTCGACGCCAAAGACCTCGGCCGCCTTCAGCAGCTCGGCGTCGATGGGCACGTTGTCGTAGGCGGCCACCACCATCTGCAGCACGAAGGCTTCCGACTTGGGGCCGGCGTCGTGGCGGTGCAGATCGGGGTAGATCACGTCCATCACCTCGCCCCATTGGGTGAGGTAGGCCGCGGCCGCATCGCGGCCGGCCGGCGCGCGCTCGAAGATGGCCTCGAACATCGGCGCCAGCTCGCGGCCCGAGGTGGCGATCCAGGCATCGGCCTGGGCGTCATAGGCGATGCCGCGGAACACCTCGGCCAGCCCGCCCTGCGCCGCCAGGTGCACCGCCGCGGCGCGGCTGAAGAAGCTGTAATGCGCCATCAGGTGGTCGAAGAAGTCGACCGTCTCGGCGATCGGCGCGTCGTAATGCAGCACGCCCGCTGAATCCACGCTGGCCACCACGATGCCCGGTTCGATCACGATGCCATAGGCCGCCGCGGCAAAGCGCGCCTGGCTGGCCGTGACGATCTCGGCGCGGATGTAGGAGTCGACGCTGTTGTCTGCGTCCTTCAGGTTGTCGAGGTCCAGCGCGTACTGGCGCAGCGCAAAACCGCCGGCCTGGCCGTGCTGGATCTGGTAGTCCAGCGCCAGCTTCAGGTTGTTGGCCCAGACGAAGAAGCTGCCCTGGGCGTCGCTGACCTGCACCGCGTAGTCGGTGATCAAACCACCCTTGTAGCGCACCGCAAACTTGTCGAACGGGAAGGGCTCGGGCGCGGCACCGAACAACTCGGTGCGCCATTCGCTGCCGTCGCCGTGGCTGGACGCCAGCAGATCCGCCAGCTGCGGCCGGTCGAGGGTGGCACCGCCGGCATCGGTCACCGGCTGGCCGCTGGCCAGCGTCCACCAACTGCCTTGGGCATCGCTGTGCAGCACGCCGTGGTCCCGCACCACGGCGCGGCCGTCGACCACCTGCACCAGGTAGGGGCTGGCCGTGCGGTGCACGGGCACCTCGGTGCGCTCGGCGGGCGACCACAGCTGCTCAAGCTGCCAGTGCGTGCCGCCGGCGGCAGCCTGGGCCAGCACCGCCTCCAGCGTGGGCCGCGCCACCGGCGCACCATCGGCGCCCAGCACCGGCGCGCCGCTGGCCAGCGTCCACCAACCGCCCGTGGCGTCTTCCTGGTAAACGCCCTGATCGAGCAACTGGCCATCCGCGCCCAGCAGCACCGGCGCCAGCTCGCGGCTTTGTGGCAGCGCGTCGGCCCAGGCCTCGAACACCGGCTGCGCCTGCGCCCGCAGCAGCGTGATGTCGCCCACCGTCATCGATGCCGCCACGCCGTGCAGCACGGCGTTGAGCGCCAAGTCGTTGGACGCTGCAGTGGCCAGTTGGGTGAGTTTGCCGTAGCCCTTGGAGTCGATGCTCGAAGACCAGCCCGCCACGCCGTTGTCACCGCGGTACAGCGTCTCGACCGGGTTGCTGTCGAACACCAGCTCCGACATCTCGCCGCTGCTGCCGTCGGCCCGGGTGAAACTGCCTTCGGCAACGAAGGTATTGCCGTTGGCCACCGTCAGGTTGACCACCGCGTTGCCGGTGCTCAGGCTGGTGATGCCGGTCTCGACCAGGGTCTTCAGCTCACCCGCATCGGTCCAGCCATCCTGGTCCAGATCGCGCCAGAGGCGCAGCGTGTTGAAGCCGGCGTCGGCGGCGTCGACCACGCCGTCGGCGTTGTCGTCCAGCGTGGCCAGCATCGCAAAGCCCGACACGCCGGGCGCGCCGAACAGCTCATGGATGTCGTCGATGCGGCCGTTGCCGTCGATATCGCGTGCCAGCAGCCCGTCGTCGGCGCCCACCCAGCCGGTGCGCTGGGCAAACCAGTCGCCGTCCAGGTCGAACTGAACGCCGAAGTCACTCTGCGAGGTCTCGATGCCGTCGCCGTCGAGGTCGAGCACCAGCGGGTCGTCGCTGGCGTCCCAGTGCAGGCTCTTGGCGAAGATCTGCAGCGCCTGCAGTTGCGACATCAAGAAGCCCCAGATCGAGTGCCACAGCGAGATCTCGTCGCCCTGGCCGTAGATCCGGAAGGTCATGCCCAGCGTGCCCAGGTCGCTGACCATGAACTCGTTCTTGGCCGTGCCGAACTTGAAGTTGTTGACCACCATCGCGGTGTCCAACAAATCGTCGCCGGCCAGGCCGTGGGGGTCGCCCCAGCTGACGATCAGCTGGTTGGCCGAGCTGTAGCCGTAGCGCACGAAGGGCAGCAGCCAGTCGACGACGAAGTCGGTCTCGCCGTCCTGCACGCCCCAGCCGCCGGTGAGCGGAATGCCGAACATCTGCAGCCGGTCATGCTGCTCGGCATCCATGATGAAGGAGCCGGGCGACCACCAGAACACGTCCTGCCCACCGCCCTTGCCGTCGACCGTGTCGCCGTAGAGCTGGCCCTTGTAGCCCCAGTTGAAGACGAAGTCGCGCCCGGGGCCGCCGATGGCGATGCCGCCATCGCCGCCGACGATCATCACCCGGTCTTCGCCCTCGCCGCCGTCCACTTCCAGCCGCAGGTCGCTGGCCGCGGTGGGGCTGTCGGGGTTGGTGGGGTCCAACGCCTCGCCGCTGAACACATAGCTTGCGTCGCGCACGATCAACACGTCGTTGCCGGCGCCGCCCTCGATCTGGCCGAAGTGCGGATAGGCGTCACCTGCGGGCCAGCCGGTGATGGCACCGACGAATTGGTTGATCGGCCCGTACCACAGCACGTCGTCGTTGGGCGTCAGCACCACGTGCTCGGCGCCTGTGACCCGCAGCCCGTCGTTGGCGGTGAAGGCCGAGAACACCGGCGTGGCCGGCACCGGCAAGCCGATGGCGGCCCCGACCAGCTCGCTGATCAGCTGCAGGTAGCTCACGCTGGTGAGCGTCCCGTTGTTGCCGTCTCCGGTCTGGGTGGTGCCGTTGACGGTGACGATGGGCTTGCCGGCGCCGGCATATGACACGGTGTCGTAGTCGGCCTTGCCGACCGATCCACCCTTGGGCCCGAGCCCCATGTCGATCCAGATCGGCGCGGTCAGCATGTCCGCGGTGACGTCGATGCGGTCGGCCCGCTCGCTGAGCAGCACGCGCTCGATCTCCACCAGCCGGTCGGTGCCCGACAGCCCGGTGTTCTGGTCGAGCACGGTGATGCTCACCGCCTGCAGATCACCCAGCGCCACCACGCCCAGCCCGGTGACCTTGACGCCCTGCGCCGCCAGGCTTTCGGGGTCGTCGGGATCGGCCACGCTGTACTCGAGCAGGTCGTGGTCGCCCCAGACGCCGAAGATGCCGACGAGATTGCCCAGCGTATTCAGCCAGTCGGCGGCGTTGGCCCAAACGGTCTTGTCGACGGTATCGCCGATGTAGAGGTCGTCGTCGTTCTGTGCAGCGCCGTTGCGGTCCTTGGCCGCCAGGTCGTCGACGAGGTGGTCGCTGCCCGCGCCCGCCATCACGAAGTCGCTGCCGGCGCCGGTGTGCACCACGTCGTTGCCGTCGCCGGTGAGGATGAAGTCGTTGCCCTGGGTGCCGGTGATCTGCTCGGCCGCATCGGTGCCCACGTACACGTCCACATGCGCGTCGTTGCCGGTGCCCGGCACCACCGCGTAGGCGCGCTCGGACAGCTGCAGCTCGGTGATGCCGTCGACCGCGCGCACATGGATGCGGTCCAGCACCGCATGCCAGTCGCTGGCATTCCAGCCCCAGCCGACCAGCTCATTGAGCGCATCGTCGTTGACCTGGCCGCCCAGCCACAGCGATCCGCCGGGCAGCTTCAGGCTCAGGATGTCGGCGTCGAGCTCCTCGCTCTGTTCGAGGTAGTTGGCCAGCAGCACGCCGGCGTCCAGCGGCTCCATCTTGTCGGCGTAGTAGCCGGCGCCGGTCTGCAGCACGTCGCGCCAGAAGACGGTGGACAGGTCGATGCCGAAGGTGCGGCTGTCATCGGCCAGATGGAGGATGCCCTTGGACAGATCGACATCGCTGGGTGAACTGTCGAGGTCGACCGCGTACAGCGCCAGCGCACCCGCGTACTGGGTGACGATGCGCGCCAGCACCCCGCCCATCGGCACGGTGAACTGGACCGGATCGAGCCCGAAGCGCAGTTTGAAATCGAACTCCGCCTTGTCGAGGAAGGGGTCGTGCGCCGGATCAGCGTAGATCGCGCCCAGGTCGTTCAAGTCGTCGAACAACACCCGCACGCCGCTGTTGCCGAAGGGCATCTCGCCCGAGTCCAGCGCCGAATAGCCCAGCGCCGCGGTCATCAGCACCGCCCACGCGCCTTTGTCCTGTGAACCGCCGGCGCCGCGCTTGGACAACTCGGCACCGGCCGCCTTGGCCAGGTCGTCGTCGTACAGGCCCCAGAGAAAGTTCTCGGCGACGATCGGATGTGTCCAGTCGTCGCGGCCGCTGCTTTCCTTGAGATCCTCGCTGAACTGCAGCAGCGTCAGCAGCGCGATGCTGTGGCGCGAGACGATGTTGGCGTTGGTCCAGCCATGCGTCGACAGCGTGGTCTGGTCGATCTGCGTCTCGGCCCAGGTGATGCCGGCCGAGATGATGTTGGCCGCGGCGCTGGCCACGTTGCCCACGGCCACCACCAGCGGCGCGGCGATGCTGGTGTAGGGCGCCAGCACGTTGGCCAGCCACTGGATGGTGCTGCCGATCACCTCGGGGATGGTGCCGTCGCGCAGGTACTCCAGCGCTTCGGCCTGGGTGGCCACACCCTTGAAATCGTCGAAATCCGGGATGTGCAGGTTCCAGCTTTCCAGGATGTCGGGCGTGATGGCGTCGAGCACCGGCCCCAGCGCATCGACGATGTCCTGCGACAGGTCGGTGATCTCGGGCTTGAGCATGTCGATCAGCCCATCCTTCAGGGCATCGAGCGCGGTGTCGGTGGTGATCAGCCCGTCCACCACGCTGATGAGCCCGCCCTCCACCAGGCCTTGCAGCTGCGGCCGCAGCAGCGTCATCACGATCTCGAGCGTGACCTTGCCGGCGTCGTCCAGCGAGGCCTGGCCCTTGATCATCATCTCCAGCAAGGTGCTGTAGACATGCGCGCCGAAGCGCATCCAGGCCGCGGCGCCGAAGGGCATGTGGTCGTAGCCCACGCCCTCCGATCCCGACAGCAGCGACGCAAACCCAGCCAGGCCGCCGCCCAGCGAGTGGCCTGTGACGATGGGCTTGAGGCCATCGGCGTCGTAGATCGAGTGGCCGGCCACGGCCTCGTAGAAGTTGATCGTCAGGTCGGCCTGGCTGGCCGCGGCATAACCCGCGCCGATGGTCCAGCCACCCAGGATGTCGGGCAGGTCGTCGGTGCCGCGGTAGGAGATCAGCAACTGGCCCGAGGCGATGTCGTCGACACCGCCGCCGTCCATGCGGTAGGCGGCGGCCGAGAAGCCGGTCTCGGCCCACAGATCGGTGCGCACCCCTTCCAGGCCATCGGTGATGAGGGTGGCGTTGCCCAGCCGGTTGCCTTCCAGGCTGATGCCGGTGCCCTCGCCCCGGTTGTAGGCATCCATCGCCAGGATGGCGAGAAACAGCCTCTTAGAGATCGACATGCCGCGCCCTCCTGTGAACCCCGGACGACGCGGCAGCAGCACCGCAGACCCAGGTCATCGGGTATCAACCCACCCAGTCGGCGGCAGCCACCTGCACCCATTGGCGCCCGATGGCGAAAATTAGCACAGCGCTGCAGCGGCGCAGCGCGGCGTGCCCACCCGCGCGGGCCGCAACCCCCTCAATTCAGGGGATGAATCGCACCGGGCCTCGCAGCGCCTGGCCAATGCGCTTGATGCGCGCGGCAGCCGCGATTCACACGATTCAGCGACGCAGAAAGAACAAAGCACCTAGCGATTGCTCGCTAAGTGCTTGTCGTAGCTGGTGGGCCCTGAGTGACTCGAACACTCGACCAACGGATTAAGAGTCCGCTGCTCTACCAACTGAGCTAAGAGCCCGAATGCAATGCTGAACAAGAAGTTCAACTGGTGGGTCGTGCGTGACTCGAACACGCGACCAACGGATTAAAAGTCCGCTGCTCTACCGACTGAGCTAACGACCCCTCTCGTGTAGAGCACGACATTCTAGCACGGCATTTTGTGCCCGACGACCCCACCCGGCCAACGCTGCCAACGGCTCATGCCGCGGCAACGGCACGGGCGGCGATGCACTGCCGCAGCGCCTCGCCGGCAGCCACCAGACCGAAGGTGGCGGTGACGGTGACGGTCGACCCATAGCCGGCGCAGTTGAGCGTGCCGTCGGTCGCGCAGGCATCTCCATCGGCCGGTGTGGCCACGCTCTCGCGCGAGAACACGCAACTCACGCCGATGCGGCCCTGCCGCGGAGCGCCCTGCTTGCGCAGTCGCTGGCGCAGCGATGCCAGCAGCGGATCGTGGGTGGCCTCGGCCAAATCGGCCACCTCCACCTTCTGCGCCTGCTGCTTGCCACCGGCCGCACCCACGCAGACCAGCGGCGTGCCGGTCAACAAGGCCCAGGCCGCCAAGGCCAGTTTGGCCGCGCTCTGGTCGCAGGCGTCGATCAACAGGTCGACCTCGGTACGCAGCAGGCCCGGCCAGTTGTCGGGGCTGGCGAACTCCTCGATGGTGACCGCCTCGCAACCCGGATGGATGTCGGCAATGCGCTGTCGCAGCGCCTCGGCCTTGGCCATGCCCAGCGTGCTGCCCAGCGCCTGCACCTGGCGGTTGATGTTGGATTCGGCCACATGGTCCAGGTCGATCAGCACCAATCGCGCCACGCCGCTGCGCGCCAGCGCCTCCACTGCCCAGGAGCCCACGCCACCCAGGCCCACTACCGCCACGCGCGCCTCGCGAACGGCCTGGTAGCCCGCGGCACCGTACAACCGGCGCAAGCCACCGAAGCGCCGCTCAAGATCAGCGCTATCGATGTCGGCAGGCATGGCGACGTCAGGGGGGATGAGGTTCACGCCATGCGCTCCAGCCGCCACACCTGCCAGCGCAGCGCGGCCACCGCACCCACCACGATGCCCGCCACGGCGATGAAACTGCCGAGCGACAACGTGGACAGGCCCGACAGGCCCTGGCCCACAGTGCAGCCCACGGCGGTGACGCCGCCCACGCCCATCAGCGCCGCGCCCACCAGGTGGTTGGCGGTGTCTTCCACCCCACGAAAACCCTCCCAGCGAAAGCTGCGGCCGGCCACGGCCACCAAGGCGCTGCCGATCACCACGCCCACCACCAGCACCATGCCCTGCGTCAGCCGCTTGCTGGCATCGGAATAGAAGATCAGGCCGTCCAGCACATAGGCCACGGGGGCCACGAAGCTGAAGGACTCCATGCGCTGCGAGTTGGTGGCGAGGAAGGCCTCCTCCAGCGTCTGCGGATGCTCGGCCACGTGGCCCAGCACGCCCGACACCCACCAGGCGCCCACCACCAGCGCGCCGATGCCCAGCCCGCCCAGCAGCACGTCGGCATGGCGCCCTTCGCGGCGCGCCAGCGCCCAGACCACCAGCGCCCCGCCGATCAGGCCGCCCAGCAGCAGCGCACGCTGGCCCGGCGTGCCACCCAGGCCGACCAGCAGCGTGGGCAGATCCTGTCCGCCGGGCAGGGCCCATTGCACCCGGTCCAGGGTGTTGACCCGCAACACCGCGGTCACGCCGCGCAAGGTGGCAAAGGCCGAGAAGCCCAGCACCAGGAAGACCACCAACGCCTTGAGGTTGCCGCCGCCGATGCGCACCAGCGCCTTGCTGCCGCAGCCCGACGCCAGCACCATGCCGAAGCCGAACATCAGCCCGCCCACGGCCTGCGACAGCCACAGCAACTCGGGTGCGGCATACACCGTGTCGGCTGCCTTCACCCAGCCCAGCGCCACCATGGCGTTGAAGCCCAGCATGGCCACGCCCATCGCCAGCGCCCACATGCGCATGCGCGACCAATCGCCGATGTTGACCACGTCGGCCACCGCGCCCATGGTGCAGAACTGCGTGCGCTGGGCGATGGCGCCGAAGGCGATGCCCAGCGCCAGCGCCGCCCACAGCACCTGCTGCTGCAGGGCCAGCAAGCCCGCGTCGGTCATCGTGCGCACACCCAGCTGCGGCCCGCCGCCATGCGTCAGCCCTTGAGCGTGCCCAGACGCTCCTTGCCCGCAACTGCTGCCTCGCTGGCGGGGTAGGTCTTGGTCAGCTCGTCGATGGTTCTGCGCGCACCGCGCATGTCCTTCATCTCGATCTGGCAGTTGGCCACCGCCAGCAGGGCCTCGGGCGTGCGCGGATGCAGGGGCGCGCCACTCACCAACGTGCGGAACACGGCGATGGCTTCCTTGTAGTTCTTCTGGCCGTACAGCGCATTGCCCAGCCAGAAGCGCGCCGAATCGACATACCCACTGGCCGGGTAGCGCTGCACGAAGGTGGTCAGCGCGGTGGCCGCCTTGTCGAAGTCACCGCCGCGCAGCGCTGCCATGGCCTGGTCGTGCGCACGCCGCTCCTCGGGCTCGGCGAGAAAGTCCTTGCCGTCGAGCGAGACCTTCTGCGGCTCCAGCGCACGCAGCCGGTCATCCTGGCCCTTCGAGACATCCTTCAGCGTGCGCTGCATCTCGGCCACGTCGCGGGCCAGCTGCTCCTGCGTGCCGCGCATCGTGGCACTCTCGGCCCGCTGAGCCTCCAGCTGGGTGTTGAGGTCGAGCAGGCTGCGGCGCAACTGCTGCACCTGCTCCATCAGCGCGGCTTGCGCCTTGCCCTGCTCGGCGATCTTGGCGCTGGCGCCGTCGTCGCTGGCCTGGATGCGCGCGCGCAGATCGAGGATGGCCTTGCGGGCCTCCTCGTCGTCGAACAGGCCGGCGCGTGCGCCGCCGGCCGACAAGGCCAGCACGCCGGCCAGGGCCAGCGCGACCGGGCGCAGGGCCATCCAGCGCGAGAGGGTGCGTGTCACGGTCAACGGTCCTTCAGTTCGGCACGGCGGTTCTTGGCCCAGGCGGCCTCGTCGTGGCCCTCGGACACCGGACGCTCCTTGCCGAAGCTGACGGCCTCGATCTGCGCCTCGGATGCCCCCAGCAGCGCCAGCGACTTGGCGACCGCCTCGGCACGCTTCTGGCCCAGTGCCAGGTTGTACTCGCGCCCGCCGCGCTCGTCGGTGTGGCCTTCGATCACCAGCCGCTTGGCACGCTGGGCCGCCAGCACCCTGGCATGCGAGTCGATCAGAGCGCGGTACTCATCACGCACCACGAAGCTGTCGAAGTCGAAGTACACCACCCGGCCCAGCGTGGCGGCACCGGCACCGCCCGCGCCACCCGCCGCACCCGGCAGGTTGACGGTGGCCACCTGCGATTGCGGCGTGGTGCCGCTGCTGGTACCTGGCCTGGCCGCGGGGCCCGCGCCGCCGCTGCCACCGGCGTTCACCGCCGTGGGCGTGCGCGTCTCGACCGGCGTCTCGTCGAGCTTGACCGTCGAGCCGCAGCCCGCCAGCACCAGCGCGGCCAGCGACACCAGGCTGGTGGCGCGGATGTTCGTGCGAAGTTCCATCATCTTCATCACTCCTCGATCATGGATGGCCAGTGGCCACCCGGGCGCCGGCGGCATGCCGGCAAGAAACTGGAGTCGGCCTAAACCGATGTGTGAGCGACAGGCGACAGGCCAGATCATTGGGCGAACGGTCCCCAGGCCGGCTCGCGCACATCCACGCCCGACGACAGCAGACGCGTGCGGATCTTGCCATCCAGGGTGGTGGTCATCAACACATCACGTCCCTGGCTGCGGGTGGCGTAGATCAGCAGCCGGCCGTTGGGCGCAAAGCTGGGGCTCTCGTCGTCGTTGGTGTCGGTGACGGCCACCGCCGGCACACTGCCGTCCAGCGGCATCACCATCACCCGGAAGCCGCTGCCGCGCGCCACGTAGGCCAGCGTGCGGCCATCGGGGCTGATCGCCGGGCTGATGTTGTAGGCGCCGTTGAAGGTGATGCGCTCGGGCGCACCATCGGCCTGGCCTTGCCGCAACGGCAGGCGGTAGATCTGCGGGCCGCCGCCACGGTCGCTGACGAAGTACAGGCTCTGGCCGTCGGGGGCGAAGCTGGCTTCGGTGTCGATGGCGCTGCTCTGCGTCAGGCGACGCAGGCCTTCGCCGTCGAGATCGAGCAGGTACAACTGCGACACGCCGTCGCGCGACAGCGTCACCGCCAGCCGCCGGCCGTCGGGCGACCAGGCCGGCGCGCTGTTGCTGCCCTTGAAACTGGCCACCGCGCGGCGCTCGCCGGTGATCACGTCCTGCACCATCACCACGGCCTTGCCGCGCTCGAACGACACATAGGCCAGCCGGCGCCCGTCGGGCGACCAGGCTGGCGAGATGATGGGCTGCGGGCTGGCCAGCGCCACCTGCCCACCCTCGCCATCGGCATCGGTGATGCGCAGTGCATAGCGATTGGCCGCGCGCGTGACGTAGGCGATGCGCGTGGCGTTGACACCGCGCTCGCCAGTGAGCTTCTCCTGCACCGCATCGGCGATGCGGTGGGCGGCCAGCCGCAGATCGGCTGCCGGCACCGCCAGCGCCTGGGCCAGCAGTTCTTCGCCCTTGACCACGTCCCACAGCTTGAAGCGCAGATCGAAACGGCCATCGGCCAGCCGCGTGGCCGAGCCCGACACCAGCGCATCGGCGCCACGGCCGCGCCAGTCGGTGAACTGCGGCTGGCTGCGCTCGTCGAGCGTGCCGGTCGAATCGACCACCCGAAAGGCACCGCTGCGCTCGAGGTCGGAGCGGACGATGGCCGACAGCGGCTGGCCGCTGCGGTCTTCGTCGCGAAAGCGGGTGACGGCCAGCGGCAGCTGGGTGGCGCCGATGCCGGAGATCTCGACGCGGAACTGCGCCAGGGCGGCTGGCGCGATCAGCCCCAAGGGCAGCAAGCTGGCGCTGGCAGCCAGGGCCGCGGTGAACTGGCGTCGTCGGATCGGCATCATGCAGGGGTGGAGTCGGGCGCGGGCGATTGGGTTCCAAGCCGGCCACCCATCAACTCGGCCAATGCTCTGGCCGACCCATTGCCCCGCCAGCCGGCATTGTAGGCAGCCGCCCAGCGCGGCCCGGCCAGGGTCAACCCAGCGCCCGGCGCAGGGCCAGCGCGCACAGGCCCACGGCCGTGTTGGCCTCATCGATCAGACGGCCCATCGTGATGAAGCCATGGATCTGGCGCTCGAAGCACACGTATTGCGCGGTGCCGCCCGCCGCCGACAGGCGGTCGGCGTACTGCCGGCCCTCGTCGCGCAACGGGTCGAAGCCGGCGGTGAGCACCAGCGCCGGTGGCAGGCGTGACAGGTCGGCATGCAGCAGCGGCGAGGCGCGCCAGTCGTCGTGCTGCGCCGGCGTCAGGTAGTGGCCGCGGAAGTAGGCGATGGTGTCGCTGGTCAGCACATAACCCTGGCCGTTGCTGGTGTGCGATGGCGCCAGCGCGCGCATGTCGGTGGCCGGGTAGATCAGCAGCTGAAAGCGCAGCGGATGGGCTTCGGCTGCATCGCGCCAGGCCAGCGCCACCACCGCGGCCAGGTTGCCGCCGGCGCTGTCGCCGCCCACGGCAAAGCGTTGCGCATCGAGCCCCAGCGTTTCGGCCTGGGCCTGCAGCCAGCGCGTGGCCGCCAGCACGTCGTCGACCGCCGCCGGAAAGCGGTGCTCGGGGCCCATGCGGTAGTCGACCGCCACCACCACGCAGCGGCCTTCGTCGGCCAGTTGGCGGCACAGCACGTCGTGCGTGTCCAGGTCACCGATGACCCAGCCGCCGCCGTGGTAGTAGACCAGCGTGGGCGCGGGGCCCGGCAGGCCGGCCGGGCGGTACAGGCGCAGCGCGATGTCGCCGTGTGGGCCGCTGGCCACCAGATCACGCACCTCGGCCATGGCGCGCGGTTCGGGCTGGCTGAAAGCACGCCGCTCGCGGTACATCTGGCGCGCATCGGCGGGCGACAGCGTGTGGGTGGGCGGCACACCGCGTTCGGCCATCAGGTCGATCAAGGCCTTCGCTTGGGGGTCGAGCATCGGGTCTCCTGCTGCAGCGCCAAGGGCTGCGTGTTCGTGGTCGGCGCAGTGTAGCGGCGGGGTCGCGCGCCCCGGGCCTGCGGCATCATGGCGACCATGACCCACCCCGCCCCCTGCCCCTGCGGCAGCCTGCAACCCCTGGCCACCTGCTGCGGCCGCTGGCACGCAGGGCCTTTGCACCTGCAGGCGCCCGATGCGCAAGTGCTGATGGGATCGCGTTACAGCGCCTTCGTGCTGGGGCTGGGCGATTACCTGCTGGCCACCTGGCATCCACGCACCCGGCCGCCGCAGATCGAGTTCGAGCCCGGCCAACGTTGGTTGGGCTTGCAGGTGCGCCGCCACCAGATCGTCGACGAGACCCACGCCACGGTCGAGTTCGTGGCCCGCAGCAAGCTGGGCAGCCGCGCCCACCGGCTGCACGAGATCAGCCGCTTCGTGCGCGAGGCCGGACGCTGGTTCTACGTCGACGGCGACATCGCGCCTTGATTGGCTGGCGCTGCGGCGCCCGGGTTGATCAGGCAAATTCCTGCCGGATCGGCGCCAGACACAACCGCCAGGCAATCCAGCCCAGCAAGCCGCAACCGCCCAGCGTGACCAGCGCCGCCATCGAGCGCGCCGCCACCACGAAGCCGCCGAACACGCCGGCCACCTGCGGCGTCAACACCGCCTGCTGCAGCGTGGCATCCACCAGCGAGCGCATCACCTCCTGCTGCAGCCACAGGCCCAGCAGATTGGCAACGATGGCCAGCACCAGCAGCACGATGAAACCGCGGCGCGCCCATTCCAGCCGCAGCAGCAGGCCGACAGCCGCCGCCAGCATCGCCACCGACATCACGCCGCCAGCGGCCAGCGCCTTGGGCAGGCCCGCCAGCAGCCAGCCAGTCAACAGCGGCTGCGGCAGGGGTGCGCCCGCCAGCGCGATCTGCTCGGGCAAGGCAGCCAGGCCGGCGTGGCGCACCAGCGCCGATACCGAGGCCACCAGCCCCAGCACGATGAACACCCAGGCAATGCTGGTGACGAAGCGCGAGCGGTATCCAACGCTGTAGGTCTGTGTCATGGTGAAGGCTCCCCAGCCTGTCGATCCGGCCCGGCAGGCCAGCATCGACAGGCATGATGACCGCCGTTCGTGACAGGCGTTTTGCAATCGCCACCTCATGCCCGACGATCTTCAAATCATTCACCGCGACACCCAGCTGCTGGCCGTGCACAAGCCCGCCGGCCTGCTGGTGCACCGCAGCGCGCTCGATGCCCACGCCGACGACGATGTGGTGACGCGGCTGCGCGCGCAGCTGGGCGCGCCAGTGTGGCCGGCGCACCGGCTGGACAAGGGCACCTCGGGCGTGCAGCTGCTGGCACTGGACGCCGACAGCGCGCGCCGGCTGGGGGCGGTGTTTGCCGGCACGGCGTGCGCGCCGGGCGATGCCAGCAGGCCGGACAAGCGCTACCTGGCCCTGGTACGGGGCTGGCCGGCGGACGCGGGGGAGATCGACCAGCCGCTGGCGCGCGACCCCGAACTGCCCTCCGCCGGCCAGCCGCGCCTGGCGGCCTGCACCCGTTGGCAGGTGCTGCAGCGGCTGCAACTGCCGATGGCCACCGATGGCCGCCATGCCGACACCCGGCTGGCGCTGGTGGCCGTGCAACCGCTGACCGGCCGGCGTCACCAGATCCGCCGGCATTTCAAGGCGCTGGCCCATCCGCTGATCGGTGATGCCACCCACGGCAAGGGGCCGTTGAACCGTGCCGTGGCCGCCCACCTGGGCTGGCAGCGGCTGTGGCTGCATGCGCTCAGCCTGACGCTGCCGCACCCGGCCAGCGGCGTGCCGCTGACGCTGCGCGCCGAGCCGGGACCGGAATGGGCCGGGCTGCTCGGCGGCGATGCGCTGACCGACTGAGGGCCGGGTACAACAGCCACGCCCGGCGCCCACGGCCGCGGCGACAATGCCGGCCTCTCCCGCACCCCGGGGCGTCGGCCCTGCCGCACGCCCGCTCACATGCCCTCCGGACCCCTCGCCGCTGCCCTGGCCTACATCCTGTGGGGGCTGTTCCCGCTCTACATCAAGCAGATCGTGCACGTGCCGGCGCTGGAGATCGTGCTGCACCGATCCGCCTGGTCGCTGGTGTTCGTGCTCGGCCTGCTGGTGCTGCTGAGGCGCTTTGCCTGGATGGGCCCGGTGCTGCGCCAACCACGCACGCTGGCGGTGTTCACGCTGAGCGCCCTGCTGCTGGGCGGCAACTGGCTGCTGTACGTCTGGGCGGTGAATGCCGGGCGCGTGCTCGACGCCAGCCTGGGCTATTTCATCAACCCGCTGATCAACGTGGTGCTGGGCTATCTGGTGCTGAAGGAGCGCCCGCGGCCGGTGCAGTGGGCCGCGGTGGCCCTGGCCGCGGCCGGCGTGCTGTGGCTGGCGGTGGGCGCCGGGCACCTGCCCTGGGTGTCGCTGGTGCTGGCAATGAGCTTCGGCCTCTACGGCCTGCTGCGCAAGACCGCCACGCTGGGCGCCATCGAAGGCCTGGCGCTGGAAACCCTGCTGCTGGCGCCGCTGGCCGTGGGCGGGCTGCTGTGGCTGGCGCTGGCGGGCCAGGCGCATTTCGGCCAGGGCGACACGGTGACCGACCTGTGGCTGCTGGCGGCCGGCCCGTTCACCGCCGTGCCGCTGCTGCTGTTTGCCTCGGGCGCGCGACGGGTGTCGATGGCCACGCTGGGGCTGCTGCAGTACCTGGGCCCGTCGATCCAGTTCGTGCTGGGGGTGTTTCTGTACCACGAGCCCTTCAGCGCCAGCCGCGGCATCGGCTTCGTGCTGATCTGGGCTGCGCTGGCGGTCTACAGCGCCGAGAGCTGGCGGGTGCTGCGCCGGCAACGCCTGGCCGTCGCCGCCTGAATGAAAGCCCGCGCTTAGCTCAGGTCACCGGCCAACGAGGCCAGCGTCTCGGGCGAGATGCTGACATGCGCCGGGTAGTTGGGGTGGTCGCAACCCAGCTTGACGGCCGCGCCGGCCCGCACCGCCTGGCGCGCCGCCGGGCTGAACTCGAAGCGCACGAAGTGCACCGCCGAGGTCTTTTGATCGTTCTCGCGGTCGAGGTCCTCGTCGGCGATGGCGTAGACGCGCGGGTGGCCTTCCACCTCGACGAACATGCGGTCCTCCACGCCGATCAGCCGTGCGAGTTCGCGCTTGCGTTCGTTCGGGTCGGGGTACTCGATCAGCATCGTGGCCTTCCAATTGCTGCCATCGGGCACCAGCGCGGCGTAGGCATCGATCTCCTGCTGGATGCCGTCTTCCTCGAAGATCTTCTCGATGTGCAGCATCTCCTGGATCTGCCGGCGGATGGTGTGCTCGTCCTCGAACTGCAGCGTCAGGTGCTCGCCCAGGTGCACGCTGCGCAGGCGGCGGTGGGCGATGACGTCGGGCTTGCTGGTCTTGCGGATCTTGGCGTAGGCCTCCAGCGTGAGGAGGCTGTCCTTGGTAATCGGCATGATCTGGTTCACTCCAATCCGTAGGCGATTCGAAGCAGGCCCAGGGGATGCTGGCGGCCGTTGGCCGGCGTGCCGGCCTGGTCCATGCCCTGGGCGATGTGGTGGATGGCCATCGCGCAATCGCTGGCGATGAAGTCGGGTTGATCGCGGGCCATGGCCTTGAACACCGGCTTGCCGATCTTCATCGCGATCGGATGCGTGGCCGTCTTCACGCCGTAGATGCCGGCGTGGCCCGAGCAGCGCTCCACCGTGTTGAGCTGCAGCTTGACGGTCTTGCCGATCAACTTGAGCATCTCTTCGGTCTTCTTGCCGATGTTCTGCACCCGGCCGTGGCAGGGGATGTGGTAACTGACCTTGCCGAGATCACGCTTGAAGTCGGTCTTCAGCAGCCCGTCCTTCTGGCGTGCCATCAAGTACTCGAAGGGGTCGAACATCGCTTGCTTGACCAGCTGCACGTCGGCATCGTCGGGAAACAGCAGCGGCAGTTCCTGCTTGAACATCAGCGTGCAGCTGGGCACCGCCGACAGGATGGCGTAGCCCTCGCGGGCGTACTTCACCAGCACCGGGATGTTGGCGTCCTTGTGGCGCTCGACCGCCGGCAGGTCGCCCAGCTCGAGCTTGGGCATGCCGCAGCACGACTCTTTCTCGACGATGACGTAGGGGATGTTGTTGTGCTCCAGCACCTTCAGCAGGTCGTGGCCGATGCCGGGCTCGTTGTAGTTGACGAAGCAGGTGGCGAACACCGCCACCTTGCCCGGCGACTTGGCGCCGTCGATCACCTGCGTGGCGCTGCCGGTCTTGGCCGCCGTCCAGCGAAAGCGCTTGGGTGCCAGCTCGGGCATCCAGGCGTCGGGGTGCACGCCCAGCAGGCTGTCCATCGCGCCACGCGCCAGCTTGCTCTTGTTCACGGCATTGACGGCTTGCACCACGATCGGGATGCCGGCAAAGCTGCCGTGCACATCGGTCGAGGCCAGAAACTGCGCCGCCGGGCCCACCAGCCCCTGGCTGTGCTTGATCGCCTTGGCGCGCAGCATCAGGTGCGGAAAGTCCAGGTTCCACACGTGCGGCGGCGTGTACGGGCACTTGGTCATGTAGCACAGGTCGCACAGGTAGCACTGGTCGACCACGCTCCAGTAGGCCTCCTTCTTGACACCGTGCACCTCGCCGTCCTCGGTGGCATCCACCAGGTCGAACAGGTTCGGAAAACTCTGGCACAGGCTCACGCAGCGGCGGCAGCCGTGACAGATGTCGAACACCCGCTCCATCTCGGTGAGGCAGGCGTCCTTGTCGTAGAACGCCGGGTTCTTCCAGTCCACCGGGTGCCGGGTGGGGGCTTCGAGATTGCCTTCGCGGTTGCTCATGGTGCGCTTGCCTCCTATCGGGGCCGATCACTCGGCAGATCGGCATTGAAAGTGCAGCCACAAAGCACAAGGGGCCGTTGCGGACCCCTTGTGTTGGTGCGGCGGAACGGCGTGGTCAGTCGACCAGCGCGTCCAGGGCCTTCTGGTAACGGTTGGCGTGCGAGCGCTCGGCCTTGGCCAGCGTCTCGAACCAGTCGGCGATCTCGTCGAAGCCTTCGTCGCGCGCGGTCTTGGCCATGCCCGGGTACATGTCGGTGTACTCGTGCGTCTCGCCAGCCACGGCGGCAGCCAGGTTCTGGCGGCTGCTGCCGATGGGCAGGCCGGTGGCCGGATCACCCGAGCCGTTCTCGAGGAACTCGAGGTGGCCGTGGGCATGGCCGGTCTCGCCTTCGGCGGTGGAGCGGAACAGCATCGCCACGTCGTTCTGGCCTTCCACGTCGGCCTTGTTGGCGAAGTACAGGTAGCGTCGGTTGGCCTGAGATTCGCCCGCGAAGGCGTCCTTCAGGTTTTGCTCGGTCTTGGAACCCTTCAAGCTCATGTGAAGCTCCTCTCGGATGTCGGTCAGGGGGACCGGCGACACGCCGGTCCAGCCGGTGCCGATGCCCGTAGCGGACATCGAACGTCAACACCCTAACAGGCCACTTGGGCGCGCGCCAATACAAAGCATCAATGCATTGAATAGAAGGCTGCTATTCGGTGGTTAACCCTCATAGCAAGGCCAAACCTGGATCAAGCCGCCGACAGCCCCAGCCATCGACGGGCGTGGGCATGCGCCCGGCCCGCCGGATCCACCAGATCGTGCAGCACGGTGAAGTGGTTCAGGCCGGGCAGCGCCTCGCACACCGGCACGGTGCTGGGGCCCCACTGGTCGCGGATCAGCTGGTTCTGGCGGATGAACGCCTCACTCTCATCGCCACCCACCAGCGCGGCCAGCGGCCCACGCGGGCGTGGGAAGAACGCCGGGCTGAGGCGCCGCACCGCCGCCGGTGTGAGCTGAAGGTCACCTTGCAGGAACGGCGTCTGGCGGATCGGCTCCAGATCGAACACACCCGACAACGACAGCGCGCCGGCCAGCAGACGCGCGGGCAGGTCGTCGCCCACCGTCTTCCAGCGGCAGGCCAGCAGCATGGCCGCCAGGTGACCACCGGCCGAATGGCCGGCGACGACAATGCGGCTGCGGTTGCCGCCGAAGCGCGCCGCGTTGCGCCAGGTCCAGGCCAGCGCCCGGGTGGTCTGCAGCGCGATCTGCGCCATGCCCACCGCCGGGCACAGCGCGTAATTGGGCACCACCACCATCGCCCCGGCCTGCACGAAGGCCGGCGCCACGAAGGAGTGGTCGGCCTTGTCGAGCGCACGCCAGTAGCCGCCATGGATGAACACCAGCACCGGCGAGCCCGAATCGCGCGCCGGGAAAATGTCCAGCGTCTCGCCGGCCTCGTCGCCGTAGGGCTGGTCGAGCTGGCAGGTCATGCGCGAGCGGGCCAGCGCCGAGGCCTCGGCCCAGCGCGGCAGCAGCACGGCAGCCTCGGGCACCCGGGCGCGGTTGTTGTATTGCGAGTCGTGCCAGGCGGCATCGTGGAGGGCCATGCGGGCTCCGTGCATGATTGAACAAGGCCCGAGTTCTACCGCGACTCAAGGGCTTCAGGGGGGCTTCGGCTGCTGCTAGAATCTTGCCTGCACTTGGGGGTGTAGCTCAGCTGGGAGAGCGTCGCGTTCGCAATGCGAAGGTCAGGAGTTCGATCCTCCTCATCTCCACCAAGACATGATCCCGGGCCGTTCCAAGCGGCGCCGGGATGCAAGAAAAGCCCTGAGGCATCAACGCCTCGGGGCTTTTTTTGCCCTGCGAGTCCCGCAAGCACTCAGACGATTTGTCAGGACCTTCGCGGTTGGCGCCTTGATTCAGCGGTACGTGGAGAAGACCCGCTCGCGGCCATCCTTGGCGACCAGCAGTACCTGGTACGGGTCCTTGCGGGCGCCCACCTCCATGCCGGGCGATCCCACCGGCATGCCCGGAACGGCAAGGCCGATGGCCACCGGCTTCATCGCCAGCAACTTCTTGACGTCGTTGGCGGGCACGTGGCCTTCCACCACATACCCCGCGACGATGGCGGTATGGCAACTGCCGAACCTGTCGGGCAGCCCGTGCTGCTTGCGAGCGATCGAGGTGTCGTCGACTTCGGTCACCGTCACCGCAAAGCCGGCCGCCTTCATGTGGTCGACCCACGCGCTGCAGCAGCCACAGGTCGGGCGCTTGAACACATGGATCGGGGGCAGTGCAACCCGGGCGAACGCTGCCCGGCCGCAGACTGTTGCGGCCACCGTGGCCGCCAATGAGAAGAGAAGCGTGCGGCGTCTCATTTCACGACCACCTTTCCCACCATGCCAGCCTCGTAGTGGCCCGGGAGAAGACAGGCGAACTGGTACTCGCCGGCCTGGGTGAACTGCCAGACGATCTCGCCCTTGGCACCGGGCTTGACGTGCGCCATGTTTGCGTCGGCGTGCTCCATGTCCGGAAACCGCCTCATCATGTCGGCGTGCGCCTTGAGATCCTCGGTCGTGCCGAGAACCATTTCGTGCAGCACCTTGCCGCGGTTGGCGACGACGAATTTCACCGTCTCGCCGCGTTTCACGGTGATGTCGGCGGGCGTGAACCGGAACGCATCGGTCATGTCCAGCCTGATGGTGCGGATGACCTGGCGCGGATCCCCCGCGCGGCCGAAGACCCGCTGCTCGACCTTCGATGCATCGAAGCTCGGCTTGTTCACCTTGTGCGCATCGCCGTGGGCGAAGGCGGCGCTCGCGCTCCATGCCAAGAGCGCCCATGCCAGTGTCGTTTTCATCGTTTGAAATCCTCTGATGCACCAGCGGATATGGCCGCCGGCGATTGCCCCGTGCGATGCACGCACGAGCCCTCTTGGGCCTGTCAGCGCAGGCCTGGCGAAGTCAGATGGTTCGTGGCGGGCGGTCCTGGCCGCCCGACTGGAACGCCGGGACGGGCACCGACAGTGCCGGGAAGGCGACCGATGTGATCGGGTGCGGGGCAATCACCAAAGGCGGCGCAAACGCCAGCGGTGTGACGCAGCAACTGTTGGCGCAGGCCTGGCACCCGGGTTGATGCTCACCCGGGTTTGCAGCGGCTTCGCCCGACCTGTCGGCGTTGGATGCGTGATGATTCATCGCCGCGTGCGAGGCAGGCAGGCCGTCGGCGGCATGCGCCTTCATGTGCCCAGGCTCGACGGCCTCGGGGGCCACGACCGCCACGCCCTGCGCGCCGGCACCCGGGCACAACATGGCGGCGGCCATGGCCCCGCGGACGGGCAGCAGGAACGCCAGCAAGACCAGCAGGAGGGCGCGGAGGTTCTTCACGGGTTGCGATTATCGGACAGCGTCTCGCCACGCGCCACACAGACTGGCTGCCGGGCTGCTCTACCCGGTCACTGGCCGGCTGCTGTCACCGATGCACGCGGCGCTGGCCATGAGCCTGAATTCGGCGTCGGTGATCGGCAATGCGCCGCATCTGCGCGCCGCCGCCATCGACGCGGCATGAACTGCCGTGCAGCGCGCCCTGTTGTGCTGCTGACCAGGCCGCACATGCGACGAACCCGCTCAGGGCAGGCGTTGACACGCGTCGCATTGACGCGCCGCAAGCCCCGGTGCCTTGCCTGACGTGCTGCGCAGCAGGTCACTTCGGTAAACTCGCCGTCCATGCGCCGTTCCGCCGTCCTTTGTCTGTTGCTGTTTGCCATGCTCTGGCAATCGGTGGCCATGGCGCGCGTCGGCTCGTCGGTGAACGTGATGACCGATCTGGAACACGCTGCGTTGCACTGGCAGGAAGAAAGTCACCATCACCGCGACGATGGGTCCCACCAGCTGGACGACTCGAACGAGTCGATGCAGCACGTGCTGAACGACCACGTGAGCGCAACCACGGCGCTCCTGGTCACGGTCACGCAGGCGGTTCCACCGTTGGGATCGGCCGCTCCAGGCGGCCTGCGCGCGATCGCTGTGACCAGCCCCGTACTGGATGGCCTGCTCAGGCCGCCACGCAGTCTCACCTGACACGCCCTCGCGGCGGGCGCCCATCCATGGGCGCCCGGCCTCCCGCTGACCCGGCATCCTGCGCGCGCACCCGTCCGCCCCTGGCGTGACCTGCACTCGCATCCAGCCGGCCCGGCTGCTGAATCGTCAGGATCATCGTGAACCCCCTCCCCTGGCTGGCTGCCTGCGTGCTTGCAGGCAGCCTGGCCGGCACACCCGCCCGTGCCCAACCTGCCGCATCCCCGCAGGGCCTCCTGGCCCGCCTGCCATCCACGCCCGGCCCGATGGCAGGTACCGTCAGCCTTCGCGCGGCGCTGGACGCCGCCTGGCAACGCGCCGTCGCCGCACGCGAGAGTGATGGCCAGCGCCGCCTCGCCGAAGCGGACCGTGCCGCTGCGGACAGCGTCTGGGCCGCGCCACCGGCACTGGCGCTGAGCCACCGCGACGATCGCCTGCAGCGCAACGCCGGCGCGCGCGAGACCGAAATCGGCGTGGCCGTTCCCCTGTGGCTGCCCGGTCAGCGGGCCGCCCGGTCGGGCACCGCTGACGCGGCATTGCTGCAATCACTGGCCGCCGAGCAGGTGGCCCGCCTGCGCCTGGCGGGTGACTTGCGCGAAGCCGCGTGGCAACTCGCCGCCCTGCAGGCGCAGACCACGCAGGCCGACGCCCAGGTGCAGGTGCTCAAACACCTCGCCGGCGATGTCGAGCGCCGGGTGCGCGCCGGCGATCTGGCGCGCGCCGATGCCCTGGCCGCGCTGGCCGAGCAGCTGGCGGCGTCCACGCTGCAATCCGAGGTGCAGCAGCGCCTGCAGGCCGCCAACGCACGCTGGACCCTGCTCACCGGGTTGACGGCGGCGCCCGATCTGACGGCGGCAAGCACCGGCGATGGCGCCGCTGCAACGGCCGCGCAGCACCCGGAAATGCAGCTCGCCAGCCTGTCCACCGCGCTGGCGCGCCAGCGCGTGGCGCTGATGCGCCATTCGCGCCGCGATGCGCCCGAACTGACCGTGGGCTTGCGCCAGGACGTGCCCGGCCGGGCCGAGGCCGCCCAAGGCAGCCTGGTCGTCGCGCTGCGCCTGCCCTTCGGCACCGACGGCCGCAACCGGCCGCTCGAAGCCGCCGCGCTCACCCAGCTGGACGTGGCCGAGACCCACGCGCAACGCCTGCGCGAGCGCCTGGACAGTGACCTTGCCGCCGCACGCGCCGCGCAGCGATCGACCGAGTCGCAGGTTGACACCGAAACCACCCGCGCCCGCCTGCTGCGCGAACGCGCCAGCCTGATCGACAAATCCTTCCGCGCCGGCGAAACCTCGCTGCCTGACCTGCTGCGCGCGCTGGCCTCAGCGGCGCACGCCGACAGTGCCGTCGCGCACCAGACCGCCGCGCTGGGCCTCGCCCGCGCCCGCCTCCAACAAGCCCTCGGACTTCTGCCATGAAACGCTTCCTCCACCGCCGCGCGTCGCAGCACCTGCTGAGCGCGGCCGCCACCACGCTGCTGCTGCTTGCAAACCCGCATGCGCTTGCCGGCCCCGGCGCGCATGGCCCCAATGGTGAGCACCTGGACGGCCCGACCGCGCTACGCGCTGCATCGGCCCTGCCGCGCGTCGAGGCCCATACCGAGGCCTTTGAACTGGTTGCCGAACTGCGCGCCAGCGAGCTGGCCGTCGTGATCGACCGCTATCAATCCAACGAGCCGGTGCTGGGGGCGACACTCGAAGTCGAGAGTGACACGCTGAAGGCCGTGGCCGCCTTCCGCGCCGAGCACGGCGACTACGTCGTCACCAATCCGGCCATGCTCAAGGCACTGGCCGCGCCCGGCGAACATGGACTGGTCTTCACGCTGGTGGCCGGCCAGGACAGCGACCTGCTCGACGCCACGCTGGTGAGCATGTCGGGTGGCGCGGTCGCCGCTGGGACGAACGGCGGCCACGGGCACAACCAAGACCTCGAGCGCACGGCATGGACCGGCGCCGGTGTGGTGGCCTTGGGCCTGATCGGCGGCATCGCCTGGTGGCGCCAGCGCCGCCGCGCAGCAGGCGCACTGCCAGGGGGCCTGTGATGACACGGTACCTGCCTGTCCACACCGTGGTCGCCGCGATGACGCTGGCCGCAAGCCTGCTCTGGTTGTCGCCAGTTCTGGCTGGCCCTGGCGCACACGGCCCCAACGGCGAACACCTCGACGCGCCCGGCGTGGCGGTCAACGCGTCGGGCCTGGCCCGCCTGCCCGATGGCAGCGTCAACGTGCCCAAGCTCGCGCAGCGGCGCATGGCGATCCGCACGGTACTGGCGCCCGAGACAGAAGCCGCCGCCACGGTCGAGCTGCCCGGCCGGGTGGTCATGGATCCGAACGCCAGCGGGCGCGTGCAGGCCGTGCACGGCGGGCGGGTCGAGCCCGGTCCCAAGGGGCTGCCGATGGCCGGCCAATCGGTGAAGCGCGGTGACGTGCTGGCCTACGTGCGCCACCACGCCGAGCCCTACGCACTCGGCACGCAACAGGCCCGGCTGGCCGACCTGCGTGCGCAGCGGCAACTGGCCGAGCAGCGCGTGCAGCGCCTAGAAGGGTTGGAAGGCACGGTGCCACGCAAGGAGATCGAGTCCGCACGCGCCGATGCAACGAGCCTGGCCGAACGCGCGCGCAGCATCGGCGCCAGCCTGGTGGCCCGCGAAACCCTGACCGCGCCGGTCAGCGGCGTGATCGCCCGTGCCGACCTCGTCATCGGCCAGGTGGTCGAGTCGCGCGATGTGCTGTTCGAGGTGGTGGACCCCGCGCGCATGCTGGTGGAGGCCACCACCGCCGATGCCAACGTGGCGGCCCGCGTGGCCAGCGCGTCGCTGCAGGGTGTGCCCGAGGTCACGCTGCGCCTGGTGGGCGCATCACGCGCGATGCGCGACGGCGTGCTGCCATTGACCTTTGCCGTGAGCCCCGTGAAAGCGGGGAGCACCCTGCCCATCGCGATTGGCCAGCCCGTCACCGTCGTGGCGCAATCGAAGGATCGCATCAAGGGCGTCGTGCTGCCCGCGCAGGCCGTGGTGCGCAATCCGTCCAACGAATCCATCGTCTGGATCAAGTCGGGCGCCGAGCGCTTCGTCCCGCAACCGGTGCAATACCGCCCGCTGGACGCGCGCACGGTGGTGGTGACGCAGGGCTTGAGCGCCGACAACCGTGTCGTGGTTCAGGGCGCGCCCTTGATCGCGCAGATCCGCTGAACGGGGCAGCACACCATGTTCAACTGGATCGTTCGCACCAGCCTGCACAACCGCCTGTTCGTGCTGGCGGTCGCTGCCCTGCTGATGGTGTATGGCGCGATGACGGCCTGGCGCACCCCGGTCGATGTCTTCCCCGACCTCAACAAGCCGCTGATCACCGTGCTCACCGAGGCTGGCGGCATGGCGCCCGAGGAGGTCGAGCAGCTCGTCACCTTCCCGCTGGAGACCGCGCTCAACGGCATGCCGGGCGTGACCCGTGTGCGCAGCACCTCGGGGGTTGGCCTGTCGCTGGTCTATGCCGAGTTCGACTGGGGCACCGACATCTACCGCAACCGCCAGCTGGTGGCCGAGCGGCTGGCGTTGGTGCGGGCGCAGATGCCGGGCGACATCACGCCGGTGATGGGTCCGGTCTCGTCGATCATGGGCGAGGTGATGCTGGTGGCCATCCCGGTGATGGCCGAAGCAACGCAGCCGCCGCCGGGCCGCCCCAAGGCGGCTGCGGTCCCCCCGGGGGACCGACCGGCGTACCCGCCGGGCGAGGGGTCGTCATCTCTGCCGATGCAGGCCCGCGAATACGCCGACTTCGTGCTGCGCCCGCGCCTGCTGTCGATCCCCGGCGTGTCGCAGGTCATCCCCATCGGCGGCGAGGTGCGCACACTGCGCGTGGCACCCGACACCGCGCGCCTGGCGCAGTTCGGCGTCTCGCTGAGCCAGGTCGAGCTGGCCTTGAAAGGCTACGCGGGCAATGCGGGCGGCGGCTTCATCGACCTCAACAGCCGCGAGTACCTGATCCGCCACCTGGGCCGCAGCAACCGCGCCAACGACCTGGCGGGCATCGCCGTGGCCTGGAAGGACGGCCGCGCGATCCTGCTGGAACAGGTGGCCACCGTCTCGTTCGCGGCCGGCCTCAAGCGCGGTGATGCGGGCTACAACGGCCTGCCGGCCGTGGTGATCAGCGTGCAGAAGCAGCCCGACGCCGACACGGTCAAGCTCACGGCGCAGATCGAGGTGGCGCTGGCCGAGCTGACGCAGGGCCTGCAGAACGCCACCCATCCGGGCCTGGCTGCGCCGCGGGTGTTGTTCCGCCAGGCCGATTTCATCAAGGCCTCGATCGGCAACGTGGCCGAGGCACTGCGCGACGGCGCGATCATGGTGGCGATCGTGCTGTTCGCCTTCCTGCTGTCGGTGCGCACGACGGTGATCTCGCTGGTGGCGATCCCGTTGTCGCTGGCGGTCACCGCGCTGGTCTTCCAGTGGCTGGGCCAGACGATCAACGTGATGACACTGGGCGGCCTGGCCATCGCCATCGGCGAGCTGGTCGACGACGCGGTGGTCGACGTCGAGAACATCCTGCGGCGCCTCAAGCAGAACCGCGCTGCCGGCCACCCGCTGTCGGTGCTGGAGGTCGTGCGGCGCGCCAGCGTGGAGGTGCGCTCGGGCATCGTCTATGCCACGGTCATCGTGGTGCTGGTCTTTGTGCCGCTGTTTGCGCTGCCGGGCATCGAAGGGCGGCTGTTCACGCCACTGGGCATTGCCTACATCGTCTCGATCCTCGCGTCGATGGCGGTCTCGATGACGGTCACGCCGGTCATGTGCTACTTCATGCTGCCAACGATGCAGCGCATGGATCATGGCGACAGCCCGCTGGTGGCCTGGCTCAAGCGCGCGGATGCCAGGCTGCTGACCTGGTCGTTCGGCCGCGCCAGGCTGCTGATCGGTCTGGCGGTGCTGGCGGTGGCCAGTGCGGCGGCCACTTTGCCGCTGTTCCCGCGCGCCTTCCTGCCGGCCTTCAACGAGGGCTCGCTGGTGCTGGGCCTGATGATGCAGCCGGGCACCTCACTGGCCGAGGCCAACCGCATCGGATCGCTGGCCGAGACGCTGATCCGCCAGGTGCCCGAGGTCACGCAGGTGGGCCGCCGCACCGGCCGTGCCGAGCTCGACGAACACGCCGAAGGCGTGCACTCGGCCGAGATCGACGTGGACCTCCAGCGCATGGGCAACGGCCAGGCCCGCGACCGCGAAACCATCATGGCCGACATCCGCGAGCGGCTCTCGACGCTGCCGGCGCAGGTGGCCATCGGCCAGCCCATCAGCCATCGGCTGGACCACCTGCTGTCGGGTGTGCGCGCGCAGATCGCCGTGAAGATCTTCGGCGACGACAACGACACGCTGCGCGGCCTGGCCGAACAGCTGCGCGGCCGGCTGGCGACGGTGCCGGGGCTGGTTGACCTGACGGTCGAAAAACAGGTGCTGATCCCGCAGATCACCGTGCGCCTGGACCACCGCAAGGCCGCGCAGATGGGCCTGGCGCCGGGCGAGGCGATCCGCGTGCTGCAGGTGCTGACCGACGGCGCGCACGGTACCGAGATCGTCGACGGCCCGCGCCGCTACGACCTGGTGCTGCGCCTGCCCGACCACCAGCGCAGCCCGCAGGACCTGGCCCGCACGCTGATCGACACGCCGGCCGGGCGTGTGCCGGTGTCGAGCATCGCGACTGTTGAAGAGACCGACGGCCCCAACCAGATCGGCCGCGAGAACGGACGGCGGCGCATCATCGTCTATGCCAATACCGACGGCGGCGACATGAGCCGCGTGATCGCCGACATCCGCCGCATCATCGACCGCACCCCCCTGCCCCCGGGCAACTTCGTCAGCCTGGAGGGTCAGTTCCAGGCGCAGGAACAGGCCACGCGCTTGATCGCCGGCCTGTCGGTGGTGTCGCTGACGATGATGTTCCTGGTGCTGTACTCGCGCTACCAGTCGGTGGTGCTGGCCGCCATCATCATGGCCAACATCCCGCTGGCGCTGATCGGCTCGGTGGTGGCCATGTGGCTCGCGGGCGTGAGCCTGTCGGTGGCATCGATGGTGGGCTTCATCACGCTGGCCGGCATCACCACGCGCAACGGCATCCTGAAGATCAGCCACTACGTCAACCTGTGCAGGTTCGAGGGCGAGCGCTTCAGCCAGGCCATGATCGTGCGCGGCTCGCTGGAACGGCTGACACCGGTGCTGATGACGGCGCTGGTGGCCGCCTTGGCGCTGACGCCGCTCTTGTTGGCCGCCGACGCGCCGGGCAAGGAGATCCTGCACCCGGTGGCGGTGGTGATCTTCGGCGGCCTGATCAGCTCGACGCTGTTGGACACGCTGCTGACGCCAGTGCTGTTCTGGCTGTTCGGCGAACAGGCCACGCAGCGGCTGATCCAGCCCGATCCCGATGCACCCCGGGGCGCCGGCAGCAGCCCACAAGCCTATTGAGTGGAGTCCAGGCTTGGCGGCGCCGCCTGTCTCAGTGCGCCGCACCTTTGCAGGAGATCGAAACAATGATGAAGAAACTGATGGCGGTGGTCGCGCTGGGTTGGTCGGCGCTGTCGTTCAACGTGGCGCTGGCCCATGGTGGTGCCGCAGCCAAGCATGGCGGCATCGTCGCCATGGCCAGTGATCTGGGCTTCGAACTGGTCGGCACGCCCGATGGCGTGGTGATCTATGTCGAGGACCATGGCAAGCCGATGGCGCCTACCGGCATGACGGGCAAGCTGACCGTGCTCAACGGCAGCGTGAAGTCCGAAGCCCCATTGGCCGTCGTTGGCGACAAGCTCGAGGCCAAAGGCGTGAAGCTGACCGCCAGCGCCAAGGTTGTCGCTGCGCTGACGACACCGGCGAAGAAGGCCATCACGGTGCGCTTCACGGTCAAGTAAGCGACGCGGCGCTTGCCGCGCCCGCCCCCCGAGGCCTGGCCGCTTGTCAGACCACGGATATCCAGCGCCTCAACGCGGGCGCTCGTTGAGGAACTGCAGCATGGCGGCCCAGGTCTGCGGCGAGTTCAGGATGCCCAGGTGCGTGGTGCCCAGGATGGGGTCGAACTGGCCCTGGCCAGTCAGCGCTAGATCCTTCGCGCCCTTCATGCTCGGGCTGCGCGAGAAGTCGGTCGGCTGGCCGTAGGCGTCGACCGCCGGCACCGGCGCCAGTGCACCGTCCTGCAGCGGGAAGTAGACGAAACCCGTGTCCGCATTGCGGATCACGAGCACACGCACCGGGCCCATCGTCTCGCCGCTGCCACCGCGGCCGTTGAGCAGGCGCAGAAACGGGGTGTTCGGCGAGCCCAGTTCCTGGCAGACCTCGCTGGTCGGTGTGAAGGCACCGAGCGCGGGCAACTGCCAGTAGTTGGCCGCATCGGGACTGCAGTTGATGATGCCGTGGTTGGGCCCGTCGATCGCCACCAGGCGGCGCACCTGCCGCTGCGCGCCGTCCTGGCGGACCCACTCACGCGCCAGCGTCACGCCCAGGCTGTGGCCGACGATGTCCACCTGGGTGGCGCCGGTGTAGGCCAGCACGGCGCGCACGAAGCGCCGCAGGTCGGGCACGTTGGCCTGGTTGGTGTGCGCGATGCGCGATCGCTCGGTCTGGTCGGCATTCACGTCGCAGCGGTCGCCCTGGTAGCCCAGGCCCCAGAGCTCGCTGGTTGAATAGCCGTTGTCGGCCAGGTATTGGGCCGCCCGCTGCACATGGCCATAGGGTGCGTTGCACGCCGTCGGAAACGGCGTGTCGTTGTTGCCGTGCAGGAAGATCACCGGGGTGCGCCGGACCGGGCCCGCCGCGCCGAAGCCGATGATGGGCTTCTTCAGCGAAGCGTCTTCGATGACCGGGAACCCGGCCGGCAGGGTATTGCCCACGATGCCGGCGGCATGACCGCCGGCGGCGGCGGCGCCGAGCGTCAGCGCGCCCAGCAGAAGGGTGCAGCGTCGAAACCAGGTCTGAGTCATCTTGGGTTTCCTTCCGGAATGGGGTGAAGGCCGATGGGCCGATAGGCCGATTGCGCGACCGGCCAGGAATTGCTCAACGCGCGCAAAGTGTACGCATCGGCAGCCCCGTTGCCGTCAGCTCGTTGGAGCGATCGAAACCGTTCTCGGCCGAGGTGGGCGGGGCGGTTTGTTCAAATCCTGCTCGCGCAAAGCAGCAGGCCTCGGGGCAGCAGCCCGGCACAGCCGATCAGTACGCCCACCGAGGTGCTGAGCGCCTGCGCTGAACCTCATTGGCGCCCACCGACGCTCACGTTCCATCGAGGTTTTCGCCGCTGAAGCGAGTGCGGTCGACGCCGGTCCAATGCCCCCGGCATGGAAGCGGGCAACGACGGATTGCCTTGTGCATGGCCTTAAAGAGGCATACGCTATGCCTCTATTAAGGACCTCCCATGAACAGCGTCATCGAACAGCCCAGGCGGGCCGATCGCCATCTGCAGAAAGTGGCCAGCGGCATGGCACGCAACCGGTACCGCGGTCATTTCGGTAACGCGGCAAGTTTTGAACTCATCGCCTTGGAGACGCGCCGTGACAGTCGCTGAACAAGCCGCGCCACTGGTCCGCGCCCTCGAGCTGCCTTATCGGCATGGCTTCATCACCGATGTTGAAAGTGACGCCCTGCCGCCCGGACTGGACGCCGACACGGTGCGGGCGATCTCGCGCCGCAAGCGGGAACCCGAGTTCCTGCTGAAGTGGCGTCTGGCCGCCTTCGAGCGCTGGTCGGCGATGACGCACCCCGCGTGGGGCCAGTTGCGCATTGAGCCGATCGACTTCCAGGCGCTGAGCTACTACTCGGCGCCGAAATCGATGAACGCGCAGACCGACGGGCCCAAGAGCCTGGCCGACGTCGACCCCAAGTTGCTGGAGACCTACGAAAAGCTGGGTGTGCCGCTGCACGAGCGCGCCCGCCTGGCGGGTGTGACCGGCGTGGCGGTCGACGCGGTGTTCGATTCGGTCTCGGTGGGCACGACCTTCCGTGAGCAGCTCGCCCAGGTCGGCGTGATCTTCTGTTCGTTCTCGCACGCGGTGCAGCACCACCCTGAGCTCATCGAGCGATATCTCGGCACCGTCGTGCCGCCGGGCGACAACTTCTACGCGGCACTGAATTCGGCCGTGTTTTCCGACGGCTCGTTCGTCTACATCCCGGCCGGCGTGCGCTGCCCGATGGAGTTGTCGTCGTACTTCCGCATCAACGCGCGCAACACCGGGCAGTTCGAGCGCACGCTGATCATTGCCGAGGCGGGCAGCCACGTCAGCTACCTCGAAGGCTGCACGGCGCCCCAGCGCGACGAGCACCAGCTGCACGCGGCAGTGGTCGAACTGATGGCCCATGCCGACGCGCACATCAAATATTCGACCGTGCAGAACTGGTACCCGGGCGACGCGCAGGGGCGTGGTGGCATCTACAACTTCGTCACCAAGCGCGGTCTGTGCGAAGGCGCGCGCTCGCACATCGCGTGGACGCAGATCGAGACCGGCTCGGCCATCACCTGGAAGTACCCGAGCGTAGTGCTGCGCGGCGACGACTCGCGCGGCGAGTTCCACTCCATCGCGGTGACCAACCACTTCCAGCAGGCCGACACCGGCACCAAGATGATCCATCTCGGGCGCAACACCACGAGCCGCATCGTCTCGAAGGGCATCAGCGCCGGCCACGCGCACAACAGCTACCGCGGGCTGGTGCGCATGGCGCCCACGGCGGCCGGTGCGCGCAACCACACGCAGTGCGACTCCCTGCTGATCGGGCCCGACTGCGGCGCGCACACCTACCCTTATGTGGACGTGGCGCGCGACGACGCCGTGGTCGAACACGAAGCGACCACCACCCGCATTTCCGAAGAACGCCTTTTCTACTGCCAGCAGCGCGGCATTCACCCGCAGCAAGCCACGGCGCTGATCGTCGGCGGCTTCTGCCAGGCGGTCCTCGACGAGCTGCCGATGGAGTTCGCGCTCGAAGCCAAGGCCTTGCTGGCGGTGTCGCTCGAAGGCGCCGTCGGCTGAGCCCCCGACCCACCACACACCAGGCAATCTGACCATGACACCCTCCGAACCCCTGCTGCACCTGCGCGACCTGCGTGTCGACGTCGGTGACCGCAACATCCTGAAGTCGGTCTCGCTCGACATACCCGCCGGCGCGTTGCTGGTCCTGATGGGAGCCAACGGCAGCGGCAAGAGCACGCTGGGCCTGACGCTGGCCGGGCACCCGCGCTACCGCGTCGTGGGCGGCTCGGCGCGCTTTGTCGGCCAGGACCTGCTGGCGCTGAGCCCCGAGGCCCGCGCGCGGGCCGGGCTCTTCGTGTCCTTCCAGGCGCCGCCCGAGATTCCCGGTGTCAAGAACAACCTGTTCATCCGCACAGCGCTGAACGCGGTGCGTGAGGCGCGTGGCGAGGCGCCGCTCGATGCCTTCGACTTCCTGGGTGACGCGCGCGCCGCGGCCACGCGCCTGGGCCTGCCCGAGGCGATGCTGGCCCGGCCGGTCAACGACGGCTTCTCCGGCGGCGAACGCAAGCGCAACGAGCTGCTGCAGCTCGCGCTGCTGCGGCCGCGCCTGGCGGTGCTGGACGAAGTCGATTCCGGCATGGACGTGGACGGTGTACGCGCCGTCGTGCAACTGGTGCAGGAACTGCGAGCGCAAGGCACGGCCTTTCTCGTCGTGTCGCACTACCAGCAACTGATCGAGTCGCTGGCGCCCGACGCGGTGCTGCGGCTGGACCAGGGTTGCATTGCCGAGACCGGCGGCATCGCCCTGGCCGGCGACATCGCCCGCACCGGCTTCGTGCGCGCCGCAGAAACGCTGGACGCCTGACGTCATGGACAGCGCCCGCGCCGACATCCTGGCTGTCCGCCACCAGTTGCAAACGCGCGGCTGGATCCCGCGCCAGGACGAAGCCTTCCGGCACCTGCCGCCGCCTGACGCAGCCGTCTGGCTGGGCGAGCAGACCGGGCAAGCAGCGGCGGGCTGTGACGCCCACCCGCTCACGGGGGCCGGCTGGACGCTGCACCCGATCGGCCACAGCCCGCAAGGCCGGGTCGATGCCCGCTGGCTCGACGCCAGCGACGCCCTGCAGCGCGCCGAGCTGTGGGCCGGCATTCCGACGCCGACGGGTGCGGGCCATGCAGACGATGGCGCCGAGGGCGACGCCGCGCCCTTTGCCTGGGCCCACCGTGCCTTGTGCCGGCAAGGCCTGCGGCTGCGCATCGGCGGCACGCCGGGCGCCGAACGCGGCCCGCGTGAAACCGTCTGGCTGCAACTGCGCCATCAGCCGCGCAGCGCCGTCGAGGCGCCGATGCTGGTGATCGAGGTGCTCGCGGGCGTGCACTGTGTCTTGGTCGAGACGCACGACCGCCAGTTGGTGGCCTGCCAGCAGCCGGTCGTGCAGAACCTGCAGGCCCACATCGTGCTGGGCGATGGCGCGACGCTGCAGCACCTGCGCATCGCCACGCCGGGTGCTGCCGACCGCATCGCGCACCACCTGCACGCCAGGCTCGGCCGCGATGCGCACTACGCACAGGCGCTGGTCGCCTCGGGCAGCCGCTACCACCTGCAGCGCAACGTGATCGCGCTGCAAGCCGAAGGCGCCGTGGCCCGCAGCGCCGGCCTGCTGCTGGTGGCTGATTCGGCGCTGGAACACCGGGTGCGCCTCTCGCACGGCGCCCCGCGCACCACCAGCACCATCGAGGACCTCGCCCTGGCCAGCGGGCCGGCGCGCGCGGTCGTCAATGCCCACACGCGCATCGCGCCCGGTGCCGCGCAGGCCGATGTGCGCCAGCGCCTGACCGGCATCCCCACCGGGGGCCAGCCGAAGCTGGTGCTGCGGCCGCACCTGGAAATCCACCACGATCAGGTGCAGGCCACGCACAGCGCCACCTGGGGCGCCCTGTCCGAAGAAGCGCTGTTCTATGCGCGCCAACGCGGCCTGGACGAGCGCACTGCACGCGGCCTGATCGTGCAGGGCATGGCCGGCGCCTTGCTGCAGCGCTGTTTCGCCGACGACCCGTTGCTGGACACGCTGGGCATCGACGCGCTGCTGCGTGCCGCGGTGGC
>MESD01000132.1 GCA_001770815.1 Burkholderiales bacterium RIFCSPHIGHO2_12_FULL_69_20 | reverse complement strand
TCGCATGCCAGCTTCAGCGCGGCGCTGCAGCGCGCTGCCGCGGTCAATGCCGATGCCGCCGGTGCCGGCCGCAGCCACGCTGACTGGCGCCTGCCCAACCGCAACGAGCTGGCTTCGCTGGTCAACCGCAACTGCAGCGCACCGACCATCGCGCGCGGGCCTTTCCCGAACACGCCGTCGCTGAGCCTGTGGACCTCGTCGCCGGTGCGCAGTTCGCTGGTCTGGTACGTCGACTTCACCGACGGCAGCATCGGGCCCGGGGGCGTCAACGGCGGGCGTGGGCTGCGGCTGGTCAGAGGCGGTTGAGCGGCGCGGCCGCCGGCCTGGCGCTGGTGGCCACCAACAGCCCAGCTACTCGCCCAGCTACTCGCCCAGCTGCGATTCTTCGGGCGTCGGCTGCGCGCCGGCCAGCATCAACGGCCGGCGGCGCCAGCCGCCCCAGCGGTAGTAGGCCAACGCCATCAGCGCGGCGCAGACCGAGCCGAACGGAAAGCTCCACCAGATCGCCGCCTCGCCCAGCACCGGCTGCAGCACGCGGGCAAAGGGCACGCGGAAGGCCCACATCGACACCGCGAAGATCAGCATCGGCGCCAGCATCGCGCCGTTGGCGCGCACCACCGCAAACAGGCCCATGCTGGCCGACAGCGCAATCCAGCCCCACAACGCGATCAGGTTGATCTGCCAGGCCTTGGCCATCACCTCGCCGCCCTCGGGGATGAACAGCCGCAGCGGCAGGTCGCCCAGCGCATACACCAGCCCGGTGGCGGTGCAGGCGATCAAGAAGCTCATGGTGCAGCCACGCCGCGCGATCAGCTCCACCCGGTGCCAGTGGCCGGCGCCGATGTTCATGGCCGCCATCGCCGACATCGACGCGGCCAGCGCATTCGACGGCATCTGCACGAACACCCACAGCTGCGCCGCACCGCTGTAGGCCGCCGCGGTGGCCGCGCCGTAGCTGTTGACCATGCCGATCAGCACGAAGTAGGCGCCCTGCACGACGATGGTTTCCATCGCCAGCGGCAGGCCACGCCGAGCGATCAGCGACAGCAGCGCCGGATCGGGCCGCAGGTGGCGCAGGTCGTCGCCGTGCAGGGCGATCGGCAGGCGCTGCGCATACACATAGGCCACCAGCGCGCCCAGCGCGATGGCATTGGCGATCAAACTGCCCAGCCCCAGCCCGGCGATGCCCAGCCGGGGCAGGCCCATCGCGCCAGTGATCATCAGCGGCCCCAGCAGCATCGACAGCACGATCCACACCAGGGTGAACTTGAACGGCGTCTTCGAGTCGCCCGCACCGCGCATCACCATCATCATCACCAGGTAGGTGAAGATGCTGGGCATCGCCAGGCAGGTGAAGCGCAGGTGGGTGATGGTGAACTCACGCGCCGGCTCGGGCGTGCCTATCCAGCCCACGATGGCCGGCGACAGCGCCCAGCCCGCACCCGCCACCAGCAGCGAAAAGCCCATCACGAAAGCCAGTGCGCTGCCCACCACGCGTTTGACGGCCCGCAGATCACCCGCGCCCAGCGACTGGCCGATGGCCACGCCGGCGGCGGTGCCGATGCCCATGGCCGCGCCCATCATCATGTAGAAGATGACGCTGGCGGTGACCACCGCCGTCAGCGCATTGGCGCCCAGCGCATGGCTGGCCCACACCGCACCCCAGGTGCCCGACAGCGAGTGCAGGAAGTTGGTGGCCAGCAGCGGCAGTGAGAAACGCAGCAGCGTGGGGGTGATCGGCCCCTCGGTGAAGCCGACGGCCGCGGTGTGACGGGGCGCGCTCACGAAGCGATCATGACGCGGTCATGCAGTGGTCATGACGCCGCGGCGCCCTCCGCGCCCGGCTTGGGCAGGTCGGCCAGCGCCGCCTCGCGGATCTGGCGCTTCAGGATCTTGCCCGAGGGCGTGCGCGGCAGCGGCGCGGTGGCCTTGAAGATGTAGCGCGGCAGCTCGAAACGTGCCAGGTGAGCGGCCAGAAACGTCATCAGCGCGTCCAGGTCCAGCCCCGGCGTGCCGTACACCGTGGCGCCCACCTCCTCGCCCAGGCGCTCGTCGGGCACGGCGTAGACCGCCGCCTCGTGCACGTCGGGGTGCATCAGCAGCGCGGCCTCGACCTGGCCGCAGCCGATGTTCTCGCCGCCGCGGATGATCAGGTCCTTGATGCGGTCGACGATGAACAAAAAGCCCTCGTCGTCGATGTAGGCGCCGTCGCCGGTGCGGAACCAGTCGCCGTCGACGAAGACCTGCGCGTTCACCTCGGGCCGGTTCCAGTAGCCCTGGAACAGCGAGGTGCCGCGCACCAGCAACTCGCCGCGCTGGCCTGGTGGCAAGGCCTGGCCCGCCTCGTCGACCACCTTGAGCTGCAGCACCAGCGCGCAGCGGCCCGAGCTGGCCGGCCGGTCGAGGTAGTCCTGGCCGCTGATGCCGGTGCCGATGGCGTTGGTCTCGGTCATGCCCCAGCCGGTGCCGGGCAAGGCATTGGTGAAGCTGCTGCCGATCTGGCGCACCTGCTCGGGCGCGCGTGGTGCACCGCCGCCGCCCACCAGCAGCAGGCTGCCGAGGTCATGGTTGCCGGCGCGTGCCACGCGCACCAGATCACCGGTCATCGCCGCAGGCGCCACCACCGAGCTGAGCTGCTCGCGGTCGATCAGCGCCGCGGCGGCGTCGGCGTCCCAGCGGTACATCGCCACCACCCGGCGCTGGGCGCGCAAGCTGGACAGGTAGCTGGCATGCAGCCCCGACACATGGAACAGCGGCACCGCCAGCAGCGTGCCCGGCTGCACCGCGGGCGCCTCGGGCACGGTGCCGGCCACGCGCTCGGCCACCGCGCGGTCCAGCTCCCACGACAACATCGCCGCGATGATGTTGCGCTGGGTCGACACCACGCCCTTGGGGTGGCCGGTCGAGCCCGAGGTGTAGAGGATGGTGGCCGGATCGTCGGGCGCGATGCTGGCCGGCGGCATGGCCACCTCACCCACGGCATCCGTCAGGTCCTTGAGCACACGTTGGCCCGGCACCGGCTTGCTCGGCCGAACCGCCAGCACCTGCAGTCCGGGCAGCGGCTCGGCCGGCAGCCGGTCGAAACGCTCCTGGTCGGCCAACAGCACTTTGGCGCCGCTGTCCTGCAGGCCATAGACCAGCTCTTCACTCTGCCAGTGCGCGTTCATCGCCACGGCGATGCCGCCGATCGCGGTGACGGCGTTGAAGGCCAGCATCCACTCGGGGTAGTTGCGCATGGCAATCGCCACCCGGTCACCCGGCACCACGCCGCACTGGTGCACCAGCACATGGCCGATGCGCGAGGCTGCGGCCCAGGCCTGGGCGAAGGTGTAGCGCTGATCCTCGTAGGTGATGAAGGGCAGTGCGCTGGCGGTGGATTCGTACAGCGCGCGCAGTGAGCCCGGTGCGTTCTTGAACACCCGCAGTGCGCGCCCCTTCACCACCTCGTCGACCAGTTCGTAGAGCTGGCCGGGCGCGGTGAGCTCGGCGATGGCCTGGGCTCGGGTGATCGGCGTCGGGGTAGAGGTCATAACGGAGGTCCTGAGGGTCGGCAGTGCGGTTGACGAGGCAGCAGCGAAATCAGCGCCCGTGGAACACCGGCTCGCGCTTGTCGACGAAGGCCTTGGTCGCCTCGCGGTGGTCTTCGGTCTGGCCGCAGTGGATGTGGTGCGTGGCCTCCAGATCCAGGCAGTCATCGACCTCGCCGGCCATCGCGCGGTTGAGGTTTTCCTTCATGTAGCGGTAGGCCACGGTCGGGCCGCTGGCCAGGCGCAGCGCGATCTCGCGCGTCTTGGCGGCCAGGTCCTCGGGCGCGCAGACCCAGTTGGCCAGGCCCAGGCGCAGTGCCTCGTCGGCACTGACCCGGTCCGACAGGAAGTACAGCTCACGCGCCTTGGCCGAGCCCACCAGCTGGGTGAGGAAGTAGGTGCCGCCGTAGTCGCCCGAGAAACCCACCCGCGCGAAGGCGGTGGTCATGATCGCGCTGCTGGCCATCAGCCGCAGATCACAGGCCAGCGCCAGTGCCAGGCCGGCACCCGCGGCCGCGCCGGGCAGCGCGGCGATGGTCGGCTTGGCCATCTTGAACAGCTTGCCGGCGGTGGCGCGCTGGTTGATGCGCTGGCGGGCGATGGCCTCGTCGATGGTCTGGGCGCCCACAGTGCCCCCTTCTCCGCTACCGCGTGCGGCCATGCCCTTGACGTCGCCGCCGGCGCAGAAGCCCTTGCCGGCGCCGGTCAGCACCACGCACTTGACCGCCGGGTCGAGTTCGGCCGCCGCCAGCTGCTGCTGCAGCGCCTGGTTCATCGCCGCCGACATCGCGTTGCGCGCCTCCGGGCGGTTCATCGTCAGCGTCAGCACGCCGGCGTCCAGGCTGGCCAGCAGGTCTGGGGTGCCGGTGTCGAGGTTGGTGGTCATGCGCAGTCTCCTTGAAGGGGGTGAGGCGGTGTTGGCTGCCGCTCAGTGGTAGTCGAAGCTGGCGTTGGCGACCACGGGCTTGTCGCCCACACGCGCCTCGAACAGCACGCGGCCGGGCCCGTCGTGCCAGGCCAGCAGACACAGCGTATCGCCCGGGTACACCGGCGACGAGAAGCGTGCGCGCAGCGTGCCGAAGCGCGCCGGGTCGCCGCCGCACAGCGCGCCCAGCAGCAGCTGCGCGCAGTGGCCGTAGGTGCACAGGCCATGCAGGATGGGACGGTCGAAGCCGCCGAAGCGGGCCGCCTCGGGGTCGATGTGCAGCGGGTTGTAGTCGCCCGACAAGCGGTACAGCTGGGCCTGGTTCGCAGCGATCTGCGCCATCACCTCGACATCGGGCCCCCGCTCGGGCAGCGTCAAACGCTGCGAGCGGCTGGTGCCACAGCCGGTGAAGGGCTCGATGTCGCCCAACTGCGCCACGCCACGCTGGAATACGCCGGTGATGATGCGCACGCAGACCGTGCCACAGTCATCGCTCACCTCGGTCTCGAACTCGGAGAACGCCGCGCCCTTGCCGCGCGGGTGCACCGCCAGCAGCCGCGAGCGCGCCTGCACCGTGCCCGACAGCGGCAACGGCGCCAACTGCTCGATGCAGCGTTCGGCGTCGATGGTCAGCGGCCCGGGCGAGGTGGGCAGCGCGGTGCGGTCGACCATCAACCCGGCGCCGCCCCAGCGGATGGCGAAGGTGGGGAACACCGCGAAGTGGGGATGCCCCTCGTAGACGAAGCGCAGGTCGTGGC
>MESD01000131.1:118-32083 GCA_001770815.1 Burkholderiales bacterium RIFCSPHIGHO2_12_FULL_69_20 | reverse complement strand
AAGGCCAGGCCCAGCGCCGCGGCCAGCGCCCAGCCCATGTGTCGGCTCATGTCGGCTGGATGGCCCGCGTCTCGCGGTGGTGGAAGCCCCAGTCGCCCCACCACTCGAAGCTGAGCGTGCCCGGGCCGTCGGCGCGCACCCACAGTGCGATGTACGGGTTGGCGGCCACCGCCGGGTACAGGTCGGCGGCCAGCACCAGCACGCCGTCGAGCTTGCACTCGAAGCGCGTGGCAATGCTGCGCGGCACCACGTTGCCGTAGCCGTCGTGGCGCATGCCGTTTTCCATCGGGTGGCCCAGCGTGATGCGCAGCTCGCCAGGCACGCCGCGCTTGAGCGTGTCGGTGCCGTGGATCAGCGTGCGCACGCGGGGTTGGGGTGGGGTCTGATCGGCCATGCCTAGGGCTCGATGCACGCGGCCAGCGTGACGATCACGTCCACATGGGCCGACCATTGGCTGCCATCACTCAGCCGCGCCAGCGCCACCAGTTGCTGCGAGGTGGCCAGACGGATGCGGGTATCGACCTGCGCACGGCCGCTGGCCGGCCCGAAGCGGACGCGCACCACGTCGCGCTGCGGGTTCTTCTCGTTGAAGACCACGATCTCCTGCACAAACTCGGCGGCGGTCAACGGGCTGTCCACACGCACGCTGATCGGCACGGCGTTGCCGTTCTCCACCAGCGGTGGCACGTCCAGCAGCACCCGGCCCGGCGTGACCGGGCGACCACCGGCCCAGGCACGCACCATCGCCTGCAGGGTCTCGGGCGCCGACACCGCGGCCGCCGGCCGAGTCGTCAACGCCAGCCACAAGCCGCCTGCGGCGCCCAGCAACTGGCGGCGCGGTCGATTCAGATCGGGGCCATGCTTCATCGCAAGCTGACCAGCCAGGCCACCACATCGTCGACCTGCGCCGCACCCAACAGCGGCTGGCCGCGCAGCGCGGGGGCCACGCGCTGCAGGCCGTCGGTGCGACCATAGGCGGGCATCACGGTGTCGGGGTTGAAGCGTTCGGGCGCCAGCAGGCGCTGGCGCAGCGTCTCGGCGTCCAGCCGGGCCCCCACGCCGGCCAGCGGCGGGCCCAGGTCGCCCTGCAGCGCGGCGGGCTGGCCGGGCAGGGCGTGGCACAGCACGCACAGGCCCTGACTGCGGCTGCCGGCGATGGCCGCACCGCGGGCGGCGTCGCCCTGCGCTGGGGCTGCGTTGGGCAGCAGCAGCGACAGCAACAGGGGGGCGCGCCAGCGCCAGTCGATGAAGGGCGTCTTCATGCCCGGATCAGGCCTGCTTCAGCAACTGGTTCTTGATCGGCAGGCTGCGGATGCGCTGACCGGTGGCGGCGAAGATCGCGTTCAGCACCGCCGGCGCGGCCACCGCGATGGTGGGCTCGCCCACACCGCCCCAGAAGCCGCCCGAGGGCATCACGATGGTCTCGACCTGGGGCATCTGCGCCATCAGCAGCGCCGGGTAGTTGTCGAAGTTGGTCTGCTGGATGCGGCCCTTGGCTAGCGTGCATTCGCCGAACAGCGCGGCCGACAGGCCGTAGGCGAACGAGCCTTCCACCTGGGCCGCGATCTGCTGCGGGTTCACCGCGTGGCCGCAGTCGGTGGCGGCCACGATGCGGTGGATCGTCAGCGCGCCGGCCGGGCTGACCGACACCTCGGCGCAGGCCGCCACGCAGCTGCCGAAACCCATGATCTGCGCCAGCCCGCGGTGCACCGGCTGGCCGTCGACCGGTTGCGCCGGCGTTCCCCAACCCGCACGCTGAGCGACCGCATTCAGCACCGCCAGGTGCTTGGGCGAGCCGGCCAGCAACTGCCGGCGCAGCGCCAGCGGATCCTGCTGCGTGGCGTGGGCGATCTCGTCGAGAAAGCATTCGAGGTAGATCGCGTTCTGGTTCAGGTTGACGCCGCGCCAGAAGCCCGGGCGCACCGGCGGGTTGCGCATCGCGTGGTCGATCAGCAGGTTGGGGATGGCATAGCCCAGCGCGCCTTCGGCCCCGCCCTGCGTCAGACCCTGGAAGACCACCGGATCGCGGCCGTCGCGGATGGCCTGCGGAAACAGCGCGGCCAGGATCGACTGGCCCGAGATGCGCATGTGCAGCGCGGTGAGCTTGCCCTGCGCATCCAGCCCGGCGCGCAGCTTGCACTGGGTGGTGGGGTGGAAGAAGCCATGCTGCATGTCTTCTTCGCGGCTCCAGATCAGCTTGACCGGCGTGCCCGGCACGGCCTTGGCGATCTCGACGGCCTGGCGCACCCAGTCGGTGGCGCCGCGCCGGCCGAAGCCGCCGCCGAGATGGATCTTGTAGACCTCGCACTTCGCTGCCGGCAGGCCCGAGGCCTCGGCGGTGGCGGCCAGCGCGGCCTCGCCGTTCTGGGTGGGGGTCCAGACCTCGCAGCGCTCGGGGGTCCAGCGTGCGGTGGCGTTCATCACTTCCATGCAGGCATGGTTCTGGTAGGGATAGGCATACACCGCCTCCAGCGTGCGCGTGGCACCGGCCAGCGCCTCGCGGGCCTGGCCGGCCTGGTGGCCGACGATGGCCTCGGGTGCGTCCAGCCCAGCGGCCAGCATCTTGGCGATGGCGGCGCTGTCCAGCCCGGCGTGCGGGCCCTCGTCCCACTCGATCGGCAAGGCGTCGATCGCCTTCTTGGCGCGCCACCAGGTGTCGGCCACCACCGCCACCGCGCTGTCGCCCACCGGCACCACGGCCTTCACGCCGGTCATCTTCAGCACCGCCGCGGCGTCGAAGCGCTTGCGCTTGCCGCCCACCACCGGGCAGTCGCGGATGGCCGCGTTCAGCAGGCCCGGCAGCTGCAGGTCCATGCCGTAGACCTGGCGGCCGGTGGTCTTGTCGACGGTGTCCAGGCGGGGCAGCGGCTGGCCGGCGATGGTCCAGCTCTTGGGGTCCTTCAGCGGGATGTCGGTGGGCGGCTTCAGCTGGGCGGCGGCCGGCGCCATCGCGCCGTAGGTGGTGCGCCGGCCCGAGGCCGCATGGGTGATGACACCGGCCAACGCCTGACAGTCAGCCGGGCTCACGCCCCAGCCGTTGGCGGCGGCCTGCACCAGCATCATGCGGGCGGCGGCACCGCCCTTGCGCACGTAGTCGTGCGATTCGCGGATGCCGCGGCTGCCGCCGGTGGAGAAGTTGCCCCAGGCGCGGTTGCGCGCCAGGTTCTGCCCCGGCGTGGGGTATTCGGTGGTCACGCGGGCCCAGTCGCACTGCAGCTCTTCGGCCACCAGCTGGGCCAGGCCGGTGAGCGTGCCCTGGCCCATCTCGCTGCGGGCGATGCGCACCACCACCGTCTCGTCGGGGCGGATCAGCACCCACACGTTGAGCTCGGGCGTGGCGGCGGCCGAGGCGGTCTGCGCACCGACCATTGGCACGTGAAAACCCAGCATCAGCCCGCCGGCGCTGGCGCTGCTGGTGAGCAGGAAGCGGCGGCGCGATGCCGAACGCGGGGCGGTCGAATCGAGGAGGGCGTGGTTCATCGTCGGCCCCTTCAGCCCTTGGCCGCTGACGTGGCCATGAGGATGGCCGCCTGCACGCGGTTGTAGGTGCCGCAGCGGCAGATGTTGGTCATCGCCTCGCGCAGCTGCTGCGCGCTGGGGTGGGGGCTGCGCTGCATCAGCGCGGCGGCGGTCATCAGCATGCCCGACTGGCAGAAGCCGCATTGCGGCACGTCCAGCTTGACCCAGGCCTTCTGCAGGGGGTGCTGGCCATCGGGCGACAGGCCTTCGATGGTGGTGATCTTCTCGGCTGCACCGACCGACGACACCGGCCGCACGCAGGAGCGCACCGGTTCGCCGTCGATGTGCACGGTGCAGGCGCCGCATTGCGCGATGCCGCAGCCGTACTTGGTGCCGGTGAGGCCGAGCTGCTCGCGCAGCACCCACAGCAGCGGGGTATCGGGTTCGGCATCGTGCGTGCGCACGGTGCCGTTGACGTTGAGCGTGGCCATCGGCGCGCCTCCTGCAGGCTGAAGTCAGCCCGCATGATGCGACGCCCTGTGCCGCGCCGTCAGTGGTGTTGTCCAGCAGCCCACGTGGCCGCGGGGTTATCGCCGCGGGCTCGCCCACAATGCAGGCGTGAACTCGGCACCTTTCAACGTCGGCAGGGCATGCGGCCCTGCGTCCCACCCTGCCATCGGCGTGGCAGCCCGCCCTGTGGGCGACACGGTTGCGGTGATCGACTTCGAGACCACCGGCATGAGCCCGGCGCAGGGCGCGCGGGCCACCGAGATCGCCGTGGTACTGCTGCGCGACGGCCGCATCGTCGACCGCTACGCCAGCCTGATGCGCAGCGGCGCCTGGGTGCCGCCCTTCATCGAGCAGCTCACCGGCATCAGCAACCGCATGCTGGCGGGCGCGCCGCCGGCCGACGAGGTGATGGGCCGGGTGGCCGAGTTCACCCGCGGCTGCGCGGTCGTGGCGCACAACGCCGGCTTCGACCGCGGATTCTGGCGGCACGAGCATGCGCTGGCGGGCAGTGACGATGCGGTGGTGCAGGCGCCTTTTGCCTGCACGCTGCTGCTGTCGCGCCGGCTCTACCCCGAGGTGCCCAACCACAAGCTGGGCACGCTGGCGCAGTGGCATGGCATCGCGCCCACCGGCCGGGCCCACCGGGCGCTGGCCGATGCCGAGATGGCCGCCGGGCTGTGGCTGCGCATCGTGCAGGATGTGCAGGCCCGCCATGCCGCCAGCGTGCCCTTCGGCCTGCTGTGCCTGCTGCAGCGCACGCCGCGTCCGCAGCTGGCGCGGGCGGTGGCACGCTACTTTGCCGACGCGGCCGGCACCCGGCCGTGATGGACGCTCAGAAGCGGTGGCGCATGCCCACCGCGTAAGCGCTGCCGCTGGATTTGCCGGCCTGCTTGTCGCTCATCATCACCGCGTACAGGTCGGTGCGCTTGGACAGGAAGTGGTCGTAGCCCAGGCTGAAGGTGTTGCGGTTGCCGCCCACGTCGGCCGAGACATGGCCGTACTGCGCCAGCACCGCGCCCAGGCCCAGCACTGCGCGCACGCCGGCGCCGCTGATGCGGTAGTCGGCGCCGGTGCTCAGGTTGTCGACCTGGCCGTATTGCGCGAAGAGCTTCAGGCCATCGGTGAGTGCGTAGTTGCCGGCCAGCTGCCAGGTGCGGGTGTCGGCTACCGCGCTGGCGCCGTCCTTCTTGACCTCCTGCATCACCACCGTGGCCGACAGCGGGCCGGCGGCGTAGCCGACGTTGGCGCTCCAGTTGCCGCCGTTGCTGGGCTCTTTCAGCGCCGCCGCCGCGCCGAACGACAGGCCGCCGAACTTCGGGCTGTAGTAGGCGATCGAGTCGCTCCAGCCGGTGTCGCCGGTGACCGTGCCGCTGGTGAAGTAATGGCGGATGCTGGGCGAGTAGCCGAACGCGTCGCCGAAGGCGTTGTTCAACAGTGTGGTGACGAACAGCGCCGTGGTGTTGCGGCCCAGCGTGACGGTGCCCAGCGCCTGGCTGCTGAGCCCGACGAAGGCATTCCGGGCCCAGAAGGCATCGCCGTTGAAGCGGCCGGCCGAGCCGGTGTCGGCCTGCAGGAAGTGCTCCATGCGCCACAGCGCACGCAGGCCGCCGCCCAGGTCTTCGCTGCCGTTCAGGCCGATCCAGCTGGTGGTCATGCGGCCGCTGTCCACGCCCTGGGTGGCGTTGGCCGCGCCGGCGGCCTTGGTGCTGCCGATGCTCAGATCGAGCAGGCCGGTGACGGTGATGCCTTGTGCCTGGGCGGCACCGCAGGCGGCAAGCACCAGGCTGGCGAGCAGGGTGCGAGAAACCGATGAAGTCATGAAATGGTCCTGGTGTGGTGGAAGCGCGGGTGAGAGGGTGTCGATTGGGTGACTGCCGGCATGGGCTCAATGCGCCTCGGCGGCCTTGGCTGCTTCGACTGCGCCGACGGCATCACCGCGGCTGCCGTTGAAGAACAGGTTCAGCAGCACCGCCGCCACGGCGGTCAGCAGGATGCCGCTTTCGAGCAGCGGGTGCAGGCCGTGCGCCATCTGCTGCGTCCAGCGCGGCGCCACCAGCGGGATCAGGCCGACACCGATGGCCAGCGCCACGATGTAGAGGTTGTTGCGGTTGCCCTTGTAGTCGACCGAGGACAGGATGCGGATGCCGGTGGCCGCCACCATGCCGAACATCACCAGCCCCGCGCCGCCCAACACGAAGGTGGGGATGGCTTCGACGAACGCCGCCATCTTGGGGATCATGCCCAGCACGATCATGATCAGGCCGCCGGCCACGCAGACCCAGCGGCTCTTCACCCCGGTGACGCCCACCAGCCCCACGTTCTGGCTGAAGCTGGTGTACGGGAAGGTGTTGAAGATGCCGCCCAGCAGCGTGCCCAGGCCGTCGGTGCGCAGGCCGGCGGCCAGCTCGGCCTGGCCGATCTTCTTGCCGGTGATGTCCGACAGCGCCAGGAACATGCCGGTCGACTCGATCATCACGACGATCATCACCAGCGTCATGGTCAGGATCATGACGATGTCGAAGGTGGGCATGCCGAAGGCAAACGGCGTGACCACGTCGAACCAGTGCGCCTTGCCCACCTTGTCGAAGTTCATCTTGCCCATCGCCATCGCCACCGCGCAGCCGGCCACGATGCCCAGCAGCACCGAGATGTTGGCGACGAAGCCGCGGCCGTACTTCACCAGCAGCAGGATGAACACCAGCACCGCGGCGGCCACGGCCAGGTTGTCGAGTGCGCCGTAGGCCGGGTTGTTCACCATCGGGATCGGGCCCAGCGTGATCGGCGCCGACGCGGCGGCCGCCGTGGCCTTGGCCTTGTCGACCATCTCCACCAGTTTGGGCACGTCGGTGCGCTGCGCCAGAAAGGCCGGCCCGCCCATCGCCCAGCCCACGCCCACGCGCATCAGGCTGATGCCGATGATGGCGATGATGGTGCCGGTGACCACCGGCGGAAAGAAGCGCAGCAGCTTGCTGACCACCGGCGCGATCAACATAGCGATGACGCCCGCGCCGATGATGGCGCCGAAGATCGCGCGCGCACCGTCGACACCCGGCATCGCATTGGCGAAGGCCACCATCGGCCCCACCGCGGCAAAGGTCACGCCCATCATCACCGGCAGCTTGATGCCGAACCAGCGCGTCAGCCCCAGGCTTTGCACCAGCGTGACCAGGCCGCAGCAGAACAGGTCGGCGCTGATCAGCAGCGCCACCTGCTCGGGGCTCAACTTGAGCGCGCGGCCGACGATCAGCGGCACCGCGATGGCGCCGGCATACATCACCAGCACATGCTGCAGGCCCAGCGCGGCCAGGCGGGGGGTGGGCAGTCGTTCGTCGACCGGGTCGACGGTGGAAGTGGTCATGGCAGGGCTCTCCTCGGTTTGCGCGTCGGGCGTTGAGACACCGCGCGCATGCTGGTTTCGGGACTCGGGCCGGATCTCGAAGGTGGCGCGCCAGCCGATGCGCCGGATGCCGTCGAGCTCAGGGCCCGGGGGCGCCGCTCTCGAACCAGCGCTTGATCAGCGCACGCTCGTCGTCGCTGATCTGGGTGGCGTTGTTCATCGGCATCAGCTTGAGCACCACCGCCTGCTGGTAGACGGCCTGCGCCTGCTGGCGGATCAGCTCAGGCGTGTGCAGCGCCACGTTCTTGTTCTGCAGCGCGGCGTTGTGGCACAGCGTGCAGCGCTGCTCGATCACCGCGCGCACCTCGCCGAAGCTGACCGGCCGCGTGGCCGCGGCCCGCGCGGCGGCCGAGGGTGCGGGCGGGGGCGCTGGCGCCAGCCACACCGCCAGGCCGAGCAGCAGCACGGTGCCGACCACCGCATGCGCCCAAGGCGCGCGCTGGCCCAGCACATGGGCCTTGTGGCGCGCCACGAAGCTGTGGCGGATCAGCGCGCCGGCCAGCATCAGCAGCACCAGCACGGCCCAGTTGTGCGGGCCCTGCGTGAGCCAGCCGTAGTGGTTGGACAGCATCGCCACCAGCACCGGCAGCGTGAAGTAGGTGTTGTGCACGCTGCGCTGCTTGGCACGCTGGCCGTGCACCGGATCGACCGGTTCACCCGCCTTCATCTGCGCGATCACGGTGCGCTGGCCCGGGATGATCCAGAAGAACACGTTGGCGCTCATCGCCGTGGCGATCATCGCGCCCACCAGCAGAAAGGCGGCGCGCCCGGCAAACAGCTGGCTGGCCGCCCACGAGGCCAGCACGATGGCCACCAGCACGCCGGCGCCGACGATCAGGTCACCGTGCTTCTTCTGGCCGAAGGCGCGGCAGATGGCGTCGTAAACCGCCCAGAAGGCCACCAGGAAACCCAGCGACGCGGCGATGGCGATGCCGGGCGACCAGTCGTGCACGCGCTTGTCGACCAGAAAGCTGCCGGCGTTGAACAGGTACAGCACGGTGAACAGCGCAAAGCCGGTCAACCAGGTGCTGTAGGCCTCCCAGTAGAACCAGTGCAGGTTGGCCGGCAGGCTCTTGGGCGCCACCAGGTACTTCTGCGGGTTGTAGAAGCCACCGCCGTGCACGGCCCACAACTCGCCGTCAACCCCTTTGGTCTTGAGATCGGGAGCAGAGGGCGCGGTGAGGCTGCTGTCGAGAAAGACGAAGTAGAACGACGAGCCGATCCAGGCGATCGCCGTGATGACATGGGCCCAGCGCAGCAGCAGGTTGGCCCAGTCGAGCAGATAGGTGTCCATCGTGCACTCACAGGTTGGAGAAGCGCCGCCCGCATCGGCTGAGGATGGGGGTGGTGCTTCTCCTCACCACAGCGGGCTCTGTGAGGCGTGGACGTCGCAACCGCTTGGGGGCCGGCCGGTGGGCCGGTGAACTGGAACAAGCGGGCGCCGCGGCGACGTGCAAAAAGTGTATACACCTGCGCCGAGTTGAATCATCCGTGCTTACCCGGTGTGTGCATGGCCGGGTTGAATGCAAGGGGCATGCCCGGACGGGACTTGACCCCTCAGCTCCCGCGGTAGGTGCTGTAGCTCCAGGGGCTGACCAGCAGCGGCACGTGGTAGTGGCCGGCCGCGTCGGCGATGCCGAAATCGAGTTGCACCACGTCGAGGAAGGCGGGCTCGGGCAGCACCACGCCGCGTGCACGGAAGTAGGGCGCCACTTCGAACAGCAGGCGGTAATGCCCCACCGCCATGCTGGCGGCATCGAGCAGCGGACCGTCCGGGTTGCGGCCGTCGGCGTTCAGCATCAATGCCTTGATCGTGTGCGTGCCAGCGGCGTCGATGCGCTGCAGCGTCACTCGCATGCCGGCGGCCGGGCAGCCGTTCATCGTGTCGAGCACATGCGTGCTGAGGTGTCCCATCGTGCGTCCTGGCGGGGCAGGCGCGCGGCCTGCGGGTTGAAGGGCAAGCGCGTGGGTCGAGGCTTGCGTGGTGCTTAAAAGTGTATACACTTTGGTTGCCGCGTCAACCGCGGCAGCCCTCTGATTCGGTCCGCTTGCTGCCTTCGATCTTGTCCACCGCCGCCTCACCCCGCCGCCGATCCCCGCCCGCACCGGCCGCCGCCGCGCCGGCCCGGGCGCGCCGTGCCTTGCCGGCGGCGGCTGGTGATGGCAGTGGTGGCGACGTGGCGATGGCCGGTGCCACCGAGCGCATCGTCGAGTCGATCACCGCGGCCATCGTCGAGCGCCGGCTGATGCCCGGCACCAAGCTGGCCGAGCAGAAGATCGCCGACCTGTTCGGTGTCTCGCGCACCATCGTGCGCCAGGCGCTCAACCAGCTCAGCCGCGACCGGCTGGTCACGCTGGCGCCCGCGCGCGGTGCCCATGTCGCCATGCCCAGCGTCGACGAGGCGCGCCAGGTGTTCGAGGTGCGCGCAATGATCGAAGGCGCGATGGTGCGCCAGCTCTGCGCCCGCATCACCGCGGCGCAGATCACCGAGCTGCGCGCGCATCTGCGCGACGAGCAGGCGGCGGTGGGCCGCACCGACGTGCCGGGCCGCACGCGGCTGCTGGCCGACTTCCACGTGGTGCTGGCCCGCTTGCTGGGCAACGAGGTGCTGGCGCGGCTGCTGGCCGACCTGCTGAGCCGCTCGTCGCTGATCGCGCTGATGTACCAGTCGTCGCATTCGGCCGGCCACTCGCAGGCCGAGCATGTGCAGATCGTCGACGCGATCGAGCGGCGTGATGCCCGCGCCGCTGCCCGCCTGATGGAGCAGCACCTGGCCAGCGTGCAGCGTTACCTGCAGCTCGATCCCCGCACCACCGACCTGGCCGCCGCGCTGCAACCGCGCGCCTGAGTTCGTCACCCCCACGCCGCCGCCATGAATCCACCCGCCACGCGCTATCCGAGAGACCTGCTGGGCCACGGCCGCCACCCGCCGCACGCCCGCTGGCCGGGCCAGGCCCGGGTGGCGGTGCAGTTCGTCCTCAACTACGAGGAGGGCGGCGAGAACTCGGTGCTGCACGGCGATGCCGGCAGCGAGCAGTTCCTGTCCGAGATGTTCAACCCGCCGGCCTTTGCCGCGCGCCATCTCAGCATGGAGGGTGTCTACGAGTACGGCGCGCGCGTGGGCGTCTGGCGCATCCTGCGCGAATTCGAGCGCCGCGGCCTGCCGCTCACCGTGTTCGGCGTGGCGATGGCGCTGGAGCGCAGCCCCGAGGTGACCGCCGCCTTCGTCGAGCTGGGCCACGAGATCGCCTGCCACGGCTGGCGCTGGATCCACTACCAGGGCCTGGACGAGGCGGTCGAGCGTGAGCATCTGCAGCGCGGCATGGCCCTCATCGAGCGGCTGACCGGCAAGCAAGCGCTGGGCTGGTACACCGGCCGCGACAGCCCCAACACCCGCCGGTTGGTGGCCGACCACGGCGGCCTGGCCTACGACAGCGACTACTACGGCGACGACCTGCCGTTCTGGCTGCAGGTGCGCAAGACCGACGGCACGCTCAGCCCCCATCTGGTGGTGCCCTACACGCTGGACTGCAACGACATGCGCTTCGCGCTGCCGCAGGGCTTCAGCCACGGCGACGAGTTCTTCGAGTACCTGCGTGACGCCTTCGACGTGCACTATGCCGAGGGCGATCAGCGCCCCAGCATGATGAGCATCGGCATGCACTGCCGACTGCTCGGCCGCCCCGGGCGCTTTCGCGCGCTGCAACGCTTTCTCGATCATGTGCAGTCGCATGAGCGGGTGTGGATCACGCGGCGCATCGACATCGCGCGGCACTGGCAGGCCACCCATGCCTTCGATGCCAACACCGCCTTCGTGTGGGAGTGAACCCCTTGACCCTGCTGACCCTGAACCAGCTCAACGCCGCCTCGGCCGAAGAGTTCACCCGCCTGCTGGCGGGCACCTACGAGCATTCACCCTGGATTGCCGAGCGCGCTGCGGCAGCCCGGCCGTTCAACACGCTGGCCGCGCTGAAGCAGGCGATGGTGCAGGGGGTTCGCGAGGCGGGTGTCGATGCGCAACTGGCGCTGATCCGCGCCCACCCCGAGCTGGCCGGCAAGGCGATGGTGAGCCAGACGCTGACCGCCGAATCCACGAACGAGCAGGGCAAGGCCGGCCTCACCGACTGCACGCCGGATGAGTTCAACCGCATCCAGCAGCTCAACGCCGACTACAACGCGCGCTTCGGTTTCCCGTTCATCCTGGCGGTGCGCGGCCCGCGCGGGCTGGGCCTGGGCAAGGCCGAGATCATCGCCACCTTCGCGCGGCGGCTGGCGCACCCGGTCGACTTCGAGCGCGACGAGGCGCTGCGCCACATCCACCGCATCGCCGAGATCCGGCTGGCCGACAAGTTCGGTGCGCAACCCGAACTGGGCAACCAGGTATGGGACTGGGCCGAAGCGCTGGCACGGCACAGCGATCCCGGCTTCAAGGAGCAGGGCCAATTGACGGTGACCTACCTCACCGAGGCGCACCAGGCCTGCGCCCGGCAGCTGCAGGCGTGGATGACCGAGGCCGGCTTCGACGAGGTGCGCCTGGACGCGGTGGGCAACGTGGTGGGCCTCTACCACGGCAGCGATCCGACGGGCAAGCGGCTGCTGACCGGCAGCCACTACGACACCGTGCGCAACGGCGGAAAGTACGACGGCCGGCTCGGCATCTTCGTGCCGATGGCCTGCGTGCGCGCGCTGGCAAGGCAAGGCCGGCGCCTGCCCTTCGGCATCGAGGTGGTGGGCTTTGCCGAAGAGGAGGGCCAGCGCTACAAGGCCACCTTCCTCGGCTCGGGCGCGCTGGTGGGCCAGTTCAACCCGGCCTGGCTGGACCAGGTGGATGCCGATGGCGTGAGCATGCGTGAGGCGATGCGCGCCGCCGGCCTGACGGGTGAGATGAGCGACATCTTGGCGCTGCAACGCGATGCGGGCCACTACCTCGGCTTCGTCGAGGTGCACATCGAGCAGGGCCCGGTGCTCAACGAGCTGGACCTGCCGCTGGGCGTGGTCACCTCGATCAACGGCAGCGTGCGCTACCTGGCCGAGATCACCGGCATGGCCAGCCACGCCGGCACCACGCCGATGGGCCGGCGCCGCGACGCCGCGCTGGGCGTCGCCGAGCTGGCGCTCTACCTCGAAACGCGAGCGGCCAGCGTGCCCGACGTGGTGGGCACCATGGGCCAACTGGAGGTGCCCGGCGGCTCGATCAACGTGGTGCCGGGGCGGGTGCGCTTCAGCCTCGACATCCGCGCCACCACCGACGCCGCGCGCGACGCCTGCGCCGTCGACGTGCGCGCGGCGCTGGCGGCCATCTGCCAGCGCCGCGGCCTGGGCTTCAGCCTGGAAGAGACGCTGCGCGCCGCCGCCGCGCCCAGCGACGCCGCCTGGCAGCAGCGTTGGGAAGCGGCGGTGCAGTCACTGGGGCTCAACGTGTTCCGCCTACCCAGCGGTGCCGGCCACGACGCGATGAAGCTGCATGAAGTGATGCCGCAGGCCATGCTGTTCGTGCGCGGCCTGAACGCCGGCATCAGCCACAACCCGCTCGAAGCCAGCACCAACCACGACATCGCGCTGAGCGTGCAAGCCTTCATGCACCTGCTCGACCAACTTGCCGCAGGCACTTCATGAAACCCTATCCCCAACTCGACGCCTGGATCGACGCTCACTTCGACGAGCAAGTGCGCTTTTTGCAAGCGCTGGTGCAGGTGCCCACCGACACGCCGCCGGGCAACAACGCGCCGCATGCCGAACGCACCGCCGACCTGCTGCTGGCCATGGGCCTGGTGGCTGAAAAGCACGTCGTGCCTGCCCGGCAGGTGCTGGACTACGGCATGCAGTCGATCACCAACCTGATCGTGCGCCGGCACTACGGCGCGGGCCGGGTCATCGGCCTGAATGCCCACGGCGACGTGGTGCCGCCCGGCGAGGGCTGGACGCACGACCCGTACGGCGGCGAGGTGGTCGACGGCAAGCTCTACGGCCGGGCGTCGGCGGTGAGCAAGAGCGACTTCGCCAGCTACACCTTTGCGCTGCGCGCGCTGGAGTCGGTCAGCCAGTCGCTGGGCCTGCCGCTCAAGGGCGGGGTCGAGCTGATCTTCACCTACGACGAGGAGTTCGGCGGTGAACTGGGTCCGGGCTGGCTGCTGGACAATGGGCTCACCAAGCCCGACTTGCTGCTGGCCGCCGGCTTCAGCTACCAGGTGGTGACGGCCCACAACGGCTGCCTGCAGATGGAAGTGACGGTGCACGGCAAGATGGCGCATGCCGCCATTCCCGACACCGGCGTCGACGCGCTGCAGGGCGCGGTGGTGATCCTGAACGCCTTGTACGCGCAGAACCTGAAGTACAAGTCGATCAGCTCGCAGGTGGCGGGCATCGACCACCCGTACCTCAACGTGGGCCGCATCGAAGGCGGCACCAATACCAACGTGGTACCGGGCAAGGTGGTGCTCAGGCTCGACCGGCGCATGATCCCCGAGGAAGACCCGGCCACGGTGGAAGCCGATGTGCGGCGCGTCATCGCCGAGGCGGCGGCCAGCTGCACCGGCATCAGCGTCGACATCAAGCGGCTGCTGCGGGCCGATGCACTGAAGGCCAACCCGGCCACCGCGCCGCTGGTCGACGCGCTGCAGCGGCATGGCGAGGCGGTGTTCGGCGAGCCCATCCCCACCTCGGGCACGCCGCTCTACACCGACGTGCGGCTGTTCGGCGCGCATGGCATTCCGGCGGCCATCTACGGCGCCGGACCGCGCACCGTGCTGGAGAGCAATGCCAAGCGCGCCGACGAGCACCTGGTGCTGGAAGACCTGCGGCGAGCCACCAAGGTGGTGGCGCGCACGCTGCTGGACTTGTTGAGCTGAGCGGCGGTCGCCGGCCGCGGGCCGATCAGAACAGCAGGTTGGGCAACCAGAGCGCGATGGCCGGCACGTAGGTGACCAATCCCAGGAAGACCAGCAGCACGGCGGTCCAGGGCAAGGCCGCCCGCGCAACCTGCGTGATCGACATGCCGGTGATGCCCGAGGTGACGAACAGGTTCAGGCCGATGGGCGGCGTGACCATGCCGATCTCGAGGTTGACCACCATGATGATGCCCAGGTGCACCGGATCGATGCCCAGCCGCGTGGCGATCGGAAACAGGATGGGCGCCAGGATCAGAATGATGCCGGTGGGCTCCATGAACATGCCGGCGATCAGCAGCAGCACGTTGACCACCAGCAGGAACTGCCACGGCGCCATGCCCCAGCCGATGATGGTCTCGGCGATCTGCTGCGGGATGCGCTCGGTGGTGAGCACATGCGCGAACAGCAGCGCGTTGGCCACGATGAACATCAGCATCACCGTCACCTTGCCGGCGTCGAGCAGCACCTTGGGCACCTCGCGCAGGCCGACATCGCCGTAGACGAACACCGCGATCACGAAGGCGTAGACCGCCGCCACCGCCGCTGCCTCGGTGGGGGTGAACACCCCGCCGTAGATGCCGCCCAGGATGATGATGACCAGCAGCAGGCCCCACAGCGAGTCGCGGCCCGAGCGCAGCACCTCGGTCATCGACGCGCGCGGCTGCGGCTGCAGCTTGATGACGCGGGCGCGCACGTAGATCGCCAGCATCAGCATCAGGCCCAGGGCGATGCCCGGGATCACGCCGGCCATGAACAGCTTGCCCACCGAGGTTTCGGTGGCCGCGCCGTAGACCACCATCACGATCGACGGCGGGATCAGGATGCCCAGCGTGCCGGCGTTGCAGATCACGCCGGCGGCAAAGGGCTGCGGGTAGCCCGCCTTGACCATGCCGGCGATGACGATGGAGCCCACCGCCACCACCGTGGCCGGGCTGGAGCCCGAGACCGCCGCAAACAGCATGCAGGCCAGCACCGAGGCCATCGCCAGCCCGCCGCGCAGGTGGCCGATGCAGGCGTTGGCGAAGCGGATCATGCGTTTGGCCACGCCGCCGGTGGTCATGAAGGCGCCGCCCAGGATGAAGAAGGGGATCGACAGCAGCGTGTAGTGCTCGGAGGTCTCGTAGAGCTTGAGCGACAGCGAGGCCAGCGAATCCTGGGCAAAGAACAGGATCGTCAGCAGCGACGACAGGCCCAGCGCCACGGCCACGGGCACGCCCAGCAGCATCAGCACGAACAGCAGCGCAAAGAGGATGGTGGTGGTCATCAGCGTGTGCCTCCGTGGGTGGCGCCGTTGTCCTTGAGCTTGAGCGCTTCCTCGGCCTCGTCGCCCAGCAGATGCGCCTCTTGGCCGGTGGCCAGGCGCCACAGCACCTGCGCGAAGCGCAGCGTCAGCAAGGCAAACCCGAGCGGCAGCACCATGCGCGGGATCCATTGCGCAATCGGCAAGTCCTGCATCTCGATGCCCACCTCGTACATCTTGCGCACGTAGATCCAGCCGCCGACGGTGACGATCACCGCGTACACGACACACAGGCTGGTGGCCACCATGCCCACCACCCGCGCCGCGCCGCGGCTGAGCGACTTGACGAAGGCGTCCACGCCGATGTGCACACCCATGCGCACGCCGTAGGACATGCCGAAGAAGATGAGCCCGCCGAACATCACCCCGGTGAGCTCATGGGCCCACACAAAGCTGTAGTTGAAGACGTAGCGCGCCACCACCTGCCCGAAGGTGACGGCGGTCATGGTGGCCAGCAAGAAGGCGATCAGGCCTTCTTCGAGGTGTTCTATCCAGCGCATGGGCATTTGCGGGGCCCGGCATGCAGGCCCCGCCCTCGGTTGGTACTTACTGGTTGGACTTCAGGGCGGCGTCGATCAGGTCACGCCCGATGTCGCCCTCGAACTTCTTCCACACCGGCTCCATGGCCTTGCGCCAGGCGGCGGTGTCGTCCTTGCTCAGCGACTGGATCTTGGCCTTGCCGGCGTCGGCGATCTTCTTCTTGTCGCCGTCGTTGATGTCGCTGGCCAGCTTGTTGGCATAGGCGGTGGCTTCAGCCATGGCTTCGGACAGGCCCTTGCGCACGTCGGCCGGCAGGCCGTCCCACCACTTGGCGTTGGTGACCACCATGTAGTCGATCAGGCCGTGGTTGGTTTCGGCGATGGTCTTCTGCACCTCGTGGAACTTCTGCGAGTAGATGTTCGACCAGGTGTTCTCCTGGCCATCGACCACGCCGGTCTGCAGCGCCTGGTAGACCTCGGCGAAGGCCATCTTCTGCGGATTGGAATTCAGCGCCCGAAACTGCGCTTCCAGCACGTCGCTGGGCTGGATGCGGAACTTGAGTCCCTTGACGTCGTCGGGGCGCGCCAGCTTGTCCTTGTTGGTGGACAGCTGCTTCATGCCGTTGTGCCAGTAGGCCAGGCCGAGCAGGCCACGGTTGGTCATGGCCTTCAGCAGGCCCTGGCCGGTGGCACTGCTCTGGAAGCGGTCCACCGCCGCCAGGTCATCGAACAGGAAGGGCAGGTCGAAGACCTGGATCTTCTTGGTGTAGCGGTCGAACTTCGACAGCGACGGCGCGATCAGCTGCACGTCGCCCAGCAGCAGGGCCTCCAACTCCTTGGCGTCGCCGAACAGCTGGGAACTGGGGAACACCTGCACCTGCACCTTGCCGGGCAGCTTCTGCTCGGCAAGTTCCTTGAACTTCAGCGCCCCTTGGCCCTTGGGCGTCTTGTCGGCCACCACGTGGCTGAACTTGATGACGATGGGTGCCTGCGCCAGCGCCATGCCGGGCAGGGCGAAAGTGGCGGCCATCAGTGCAGTGCACAGCAGGCTGCGCTTGTTGAGCTTGAACGAGATCGACACGAAAGTCTCCTGGGAAGGGTTGCAGGACACCGTGCCTTCGGATCTGGCAGGCCCGGGTGCAAGCCGGGTGGCGCGGTGCATGCCGCGATTGAAACAGAGCGCGGCCGCGTAGCCACTCGTGGTTTTACGTAGCGCTTGCGCGCGGTCGCGGCGCGGCGCGCCGCCGGCCTCAGGCCATGTCAACCAGTGCGGCCGTGGGCAGGGGCTTGGCTTCGGGCATGCGGTGATCGCGCGCGCCGGGCGCGGCGGACGTTGTGTCCGCCTGTGTGTCTGGAACCGCGCTGGTGGCCTGCAGCGTGAACCGCACCACCGTGCCGACACCGGGCGTCGATTCGATGTGGATGTCGCCACCGTGGCGGTGCACGATGCGCTGGCAGGTGACCAGACCGATGCCGGTGCCGGTGAATTCGCTGTCGCTGTGGAAGCGCTGGAACGGCTTGAACAAGGTGTCGCCGGTGCCAGCATCGAAGCCGACGCCGTTGTCCTCGATGCAGACTTCCAGCACGCTGCCGCGGTGCTGCGCCGCCAGCCGGATGTGGGCATCGGGCCGTCGGCCGGTGTACTTCCAGGCGTTGCCGAGCAGGTTGGCCAGCAGCGACCGCGCCAGCCCGCCGTCGCACTGCAGCAGCAGCTGGGCGGGGGCGTCGAACACCACCTGGCGGTCGGGCGCCTGGCGGCGCAGATCGGCCACCAGTTCGCGGCCCAGCGCGGCCAGGTCGACATCGGCCCAGTGCAGCGTCAGGGCCGACACCCGCGACAGCGTCAGCAGGTCGTTGACCAGGGTGGCCATGTGGCGGGTGGACTGCTCGATGTGCGCCACCATGCGCTGGCCGTTGGCGCCCAGCGCCGCGGCATGCCGCTGGCGCAGCAGGTAGCTGAAGCCGCCGATGGCCTGCAGCGGCGACTTCATGTCGTGCGCGGCGGTGCGCGCAAAGGCGTCGAGCTCGGCATTCATGTGCTGCAGCGCCGCGGTGCGTTCGGCCACCATGCGCGCCAGCTCGGCCTGGTTGGTGGCGCGCGCGGCGTCGCGCTCGATGCGGGTGGTGATGTCTTCGGCGATGCCGCCGATCATCGAGGCCTGGCCGTCGGCGTCGACGATCAACCGCTTGCGGTCGGACACCCAGCGCACGCTGCCATCGGGGCGGCAGATGCGGTAGTCGCAACTGGATTGGCCGGTGGCCTGCAATTGGGCGTTCGAAGCCATGGCCCGCGCCCGGTCATCGGGGTGCACGGCGCCCAGCCACAGGTCCAGGTCTTGTTCGAAGTCGGCCGCCGGCCGGCCGTACAGCGCCTCGAAGGCCGGGCTCAGGTAGATCAACTGCCGGCCATCGGCAGTGGCCAGCCACAGCACCTCGCCCAGGCTCTGGTGCAGCTGCCTGAAGCGCGCCTCCTGCCACTGCAAGGCCTGCAGCTCGCGGTTGCGGGCCAGGTTGGCCTCGTGCAGCAGGCGCTGGTAGCCGGCCCGCACCAGCCCGCTGAGGCCGGCCGCGGTGGCCAGCACGTAGAACACGCCCTTGTAGTGCTGGGCGGTGGTCAGCCAGCCGGGGTCGGCCGACAGCGACGCCAGCAGCGTGTCGGACAGCAGGATCCAGACGATGCCCGCCACCGCATAGGCCGCGCCGATGCCCAGCGCCAGGCGCCAGGCCTTTGCCGCCATCGGGTCGCGCTCGCCCCGTGTCATCGTGATCCCCCTTCGAGATCGCCGATTGTGAAACCGGTGTCTCGATGGGGATGCCTCGAAGTCGCGGCCCTTGGGCCGCCAGTATTGTGTTCAGCCCACCTGGCGCGCCTGCCCCGCCCAGAACGGCGCGCGCAGCACCTTCTTGTCGATCTTGCCCACGGCGGTGCGTGGCATCTCGCTGATGAACTGGATGTGCTTGGGCGCCTGCACCTTGCCCTTCTTGTCGCGCACCATCGCCACCAGCTGCTCAGCATCGACCGTGGCACCGGGCTTGAGCTGCACCATCGCCGTCACCGCCTCGCCCCACTTGGCGTCGGGCACGCCGATCACCGCCACCATCGCCACCGCGGGGTGGCCGCTGATCACGTCTTCGACGTCGCGCGGGTAGACGTTGAAGCCGCCGCTGACGATCATGTCCTTCTTGCGGTCGACGATGTAGAGGTAGCCGCGTTCATCGGCACGCGCCATGTCGCCGGTGTGCAGCCAGCCGTTCTTCAAGGTGGCGGCGCTCAGCTCGGGCTGGTTCAGGTAGCCCTCCAGCACCTGGCGGCTGCGCACGCACAGCTCACCCACCTCGCCGGGCCTGACCGGCTGGTCGTCCTCGTCGAGCAGCACCACCTGGCTGCCCGCGGTGGGCAAGCCGCAGCTGCTGAACAGCTCGGGCAGCCGGGCATCGTGGTCGCTGCGTTTGAGGAAGCTGATCGGGTAGCCCTCGGTCTGGCCGTACAGCTGGGCAAACACCGGGCCGATGCGTGCCAGCCCTTCGACCAGCCGGGTGGGCGACATCGGGCTGGCGCCGTACATCAGCGTGTGCAGGCTGGACAGATCGGTGGCGTCGAGCGCGGGGTGGTCGAGCAGCGTGTAGATCATCGTCGGCACCAGCAGCGTGACGTTGATGCGCTCGCGCTCGATCAGCTCGAGCAGCCGCCCGGGCTGGAAGCCGGCCATCAGGCGGATGGTGCCGCCGCGCATCAGCACCGGTTGCACCACCGTGCCGGCCACATGCGTCATCGGCGCGGCGGCCAGGTAGTGCGGGGTGTCGGGCAGGTCGAAGTCGCTCAGCTTCTCGATCACCATCGCGGCGTAACCGGCCTGGGTGCGCATCGCGCCCTTGCTGCGGCCGGTGGTGCCGCCGGTGTAGTTGATCACGGCCAGCTCGCGGGCGTCGGACAGGTCTTGCATCGTGGCGTGGCCAACGCGGTCCATGGCCTGCGCCAGGTGGGTGCCGACGTCGGCCGCGCCCAGCGTGTAGACCTGCTTGAGCCCGGGGTGGCGCTGCGCCAGCTCGGCCGCGCGAGCGCCGAAGCTGCCGCCGTCGGCCACCAGCACCTCGGCGCTGAAATCCTGCAGCTGGAACAGATGGTCGTCCAGGCTGCCCAGCTGGTGCAGCGCGGTGGTCACCATGCCGCTGGCCAGCGCGGCCTGGCCGGCGCACCAGGCCTCCACCTGGTTGGCCGCCAGCACCGCCACGCGGGTGCCACGCGGCAGGCCCGCGGCCGCGTACACCGCCTGGATGCGGCCGATGGCCTCCGCCGTGGCGCGGTAGCTCAGCTCGCCGGGTCCCCCGACACCGTCCCAGCGGAAGGCGATGCGGTCGGGGTAACGCGCCAGCGCGCGTTGCAGCAGCGCGCTGACGCCCGGGCCGGTCTGGGTGAGGTTCATGGCAGCTCTTTCGTCATGGGATCGGTAGCGCAGCCGCGCTCATGCAAGCCAGGCGCCATCAAGCAGACGCCGCGGATCCGGCTCCGCCGGTCCGCTGGGGTGCCTTGCAGGCCGCGCCGGGCCGGAGGCCCGGCTCCTCGCCAGGCACCCAAGGTCCCTCGGACCTTGGATGTCCGGGCTCGGCCCCCTTGAGGGGGAGCGCCAACGGCGCTTCGGGGGTGGGTCAAGAGACTGCGTGGTGGAACTCCTGCTCCACCTCGGCCACCAGCGTGTCGACCGATTGCACCGCGCGCACCCCCGACACGCTGTGGCCGGCGCTCCAGATGTCGCGCCAGCGCTTGGGCCCTTCGGCTTCGCTGCCGTGGGCCTTGCCGCCCCACAGCTGCGCCGCGGTGGGCACGCTGACCGTCTCATCCAGCGTGGCCGGATCGAGCCCGGCGCGGCGGATGGCGGGCAGCAGCATGCTGGTGGCCAGGCCGGTGAAGGCGCGGGTCAGCAGCACGTCGTCGATGCTGGCCTCGACCAGCATCTGGCGGTAGGCGTCTTCGGCCAGGCTCTCGCGCGTGGCGATGAAGCGCGTGCCCATGTAGGCCAGGTCGCAGCCCAGCACCTGCGCGGCGCGCAAGGCCACGCCGTCGGCGATGCCACCGGCCATCACCAGCGGGCCGTCGTACTCCTGGCGCAGCGCGCGCACGAACGCAAACGGGTTGAGCCAGCCGGTCTGACCGCCGGCGCCGGCGGTCAGCAGCACCAGGCCGTCGGCGCCGGCCTTGATCGCCTTGCGCGCATGTTCCAGCGTGGCCACGTCGGCCAGCACCAGCGCGCCGATGCCGTGCAACGCTTCGACGGCCGCTGCCGGCGAGCCCACGCTGGTGATCACCAGCTCCACCCGGTGGCGCACCAGGCAGGCCAGGTCGTCGGCCAGCCGAGGTGATCGCATGATCAGGTTGGGGCAGAACGGCGCGGCCTCCTCGGGCGCGGCGAACAGCCGCGATTCGATCTCGGCGAGCCATTGGTCCAGCTGCGCGGTGCTGCGCGCGTTGATGGTGGGAAATGCACCGATCACGCCGTTGCGGCAGGCAGCCACCACCAGGTCGACGCCCGAGACGTTGAGCATCGGTGCGGCGATCAGCGGCAGGCGCAGCCGGCGGGTCAGGCGGTCGGGCAGTCTCGGTGGGCTCATGTCGATCCGATGTTCAGTTGACGTTGCAGCTGCGGCCCGCCCAGAACGGCGCGCGCAGGTCCACCGGGTTGACCACACCGCCGGCCCGCCACACCCCATCGACGAAGACGATGCAGCGGTCGCTGTTCTCGGTGCGGGCAGCGGTCATGGCGGGGCAGTTGGCTGGGGGGTGCGCGATCGTAGGCAGCGCCATGCCCGCGCCTCAATCGTCGCTTCGGACGATGTGGGCGATTGCGCAGGGCCGCGCCGAGCGTGTCGGCCCGGCCCTCGACCGCTGAAGGTCAGGGCAAAGCCAGCTCGAATCCGGCCTCGGCCACCACCCGGCCGTTGATGCGCAGATCCAGCGCATGCGCGCCCGGGTGGTAACGGCGGGTGGTGACGGCCTTCATCGAATGCCGCTTCTCCAGTTGCCGTGACTCCCCCGGCGCCAGTTCGATCACCCAGCCCTTGAACACCTTGGGCGTGGTGTGGCCGGCGGCCTTGACATGGTGCACCGCGTAGTCGATGGCCAGGCGCTGCGGCTGCCGGGCCGTGCTGTGCAACTGCACCGTCAGCTGCAGGCTGTCGCCCACCGCCACGGTGGTGGGTGACAGCGCCAGCACCACCCGGCCGCGCAAAGCGGCCCCCAGGCCCCAGGCGGCCAGCACCACCGCATCCCCCTGCTTGACCAGCCCGCGGCTGGCGTGGCGCAGCAGCGCGCGGCGTTCGGCGCTGGCCGCGGGCAGATGCTCGGCCAGCCATTGGGCGATCAGCGCCGGGTGGTCCTTGGCGATGTCGTTGAGGTGGTTGGCCACGCTGCGGCGCACGTAGGCGCTGGGGTCGTCCTGCAGCGCGCGCAGCAGCGGCAGCGTGGGCGAGGGGTCGGCCACCAGCGCTTGCAGCCGCAGGCCCCAGGGCAGGCGCGGCCGGCTGCCTTCGCTGACCAGCCGGCGCACATGCGCGCTGGGGTCGTGAACCCAGCGCTGCAGCGTCTCGAAACCCAGCGCCGGGTGCTGGATCAGAAAGGGCCGGATCGCGAACTCGGCCGTGAGCCGCTGCGTCATCGCCTGCAGTGCGGCCAGGCCACGTTCGGGCTCGCGCTCGGCAGCGATCAGCGCGATGGCCTCGGTCAGCGGCCACACCGCCCAGCCGGCCAGGCCGGCGGCGCTGGTGCGCAGCTGGGCCAGATCGTCGCCCTCGCCCGGCGGGCCCAGGCTGGCCTCCAGGATGCCGGCGGCGCGGTCCACGTCGGCCGGCAGCGTGGCCGCCAGCGCCTGTGCCAGCTGCAGCACCCGGGCCTTGAGTTCCAGCCCGTCCAACCCGGCCAGCGCCTGCGCGGTGAAGGCCGGGCGGTCGAATCCGCGCCAGGCGCGGCCCACGTGATGGGCGATGGATTGCACCACCTCGGCATTGATCAGGTTCTTGAAGGGTTCAGCCATGCCGACAGCATAGAGGCGCCGGCAGCGCACCAAAAAAGCGCATGACGCACCGCCATCGCGCGCCCCGCGCCCGGTTTTGGTCAGGGATGGTGCCGCCGGGCTGCACCAAACAAGGCACACCGATTGCTTTGTTTGGTGCAAATCAGCCTGCCGTGGTGCGTCGATGCGCCCTAAGCAGCGTTACCCGACCGAGGAGACATTTTCATGGATCAAGTGAAGCAGGGCACCGACGCCTTGTTCATCCTGCTGGGCGCCATCATGGTGCTGGCCATGCACGCCGGCTTTGCCTTTCTCGAGCTGGGCACGGTGCGCAAGAAGAACCAGGTCAATGCGCTGGTCAAGATCCTGGTCGATTTTGCGGTGTCGACCATCGCTTATTTCTTCGTCGGCTACGCGGTGGCCTACGGCACCAGCTTCTTCGTCGGCGCCGAGCAACTGGCGGCCAAGAACGGCTACGAGCTGGTCAAGTTCTTCTTCCTGCTGACCTTCGCGGCGGCGATTCCGGCCATCGTCTCGGGCGGCATTGCCGAGCGCGCGCGCTTCGGCCCGCAGCTGATCGCCACCGCGGTGCTGGTGGGCCTGATCTACCCGGTGTTCGAGGGCATCGCCTGGAACCAGAAGTTCGGCATCCAGGGCTGGATCAAGGCCACCACCGGCGCCGAGTTCCACGACTTTGCCGGCAGCGTGGTGGTGCATGCGGTGGGCGGCTGGATCGGCCTGGCCGCCGTGCTGCTGCTGGGTGCGCGCGCCGGCCGCTACCGCAAGGACGGCCTGATGAGCGCGCACCCGCCGTCGTCGATCCCCTTCCTGGCGCTGGGCGCGTGGGTGCTGGCGGTGGGCTGGTTCGGCTTCAACGTGATGAGCGCGCAGACGATTGACAAGATCAGCGGCCTGGTGGCGGTCAACTCGCTGATGGCGATGGTGGGCGGCACCCTGGTGGCGGTGCTGATGGGCCGCAACGACCCCGGCTTTGCCTACAACGGGCCGCTGGCCGGGCTGGTGGCGGTGTGCGCCGGCTCCGACGTGATGCACCCGCTGGGCGCGCTGATCACTGGCGGCGTGGCCGGCGCGATCTTCGTCTCGATGTTCACGCTGACGCAGAACAAGTGGAAGATCGACGACGTGCTGGGCGTGTGGCCGCTGCACGGCCTGTGCGGCGCCTGGGGCGGCATCGCCTGCGGCCTGTTCGGGCTGCCGGCGCTGGGCGGGCTGGGCGGCGTGACGCTGGGCGCGCAGCTGATCGGCACCTTGCTGGGCGTGGCCTGGGCACTGATCGGCGGCTTCGCCGTCTACGGGGTGCTCAAGGGGGTGATGGGCCTGCGCCTGTCGGCCGAGGAAGAGTACGACGGCGCTGACCTGTCGATCCACAAGATCGGTGCCACGCCCGACCGCGAGGTCAGCTGGTAGGCGGGATGGGCAGGATGGGCGGGAGGGGCGCGGCAGGCGGCCGCGGCGCAAAGCCCGATCTGGCGGCGCAGCGCGTGTCATTTGCGCCGGTCTGCTCGGGCGGCCCGGCGTTAGAGTGAGGCCGCCATGCCCTACATCCGCCGCAACGCCGATGGCGCCCTGCTCAGCCTGCACCGCCAGGCCGAGGCCGACGCGCCAGACTTTCTGCCCGACGACCACCCCGAGGTGCAGGCCTTCGTCGGCCGCGGCGAGGCCGATGGCTTCGAGCAGCTGGACGCCGATTTCATCCGCGTGCTGGAAGACCTGATCGACGTGCTGCTGCGCAAGAACGTGATCAACGCCACCGACCTGCCCACCGACGCGCGCAAGAAGCTCTATGCCCGCAAGGGCCACCGCAGCCCCACGGTGCTGGGCGAGCTGAACCTGTTGGGCGAGCGCTCCGACATCGACGGCAATCTGGCACCCGATTTCAGCCGCATCGGCTGACTCAGGCCGGGTTCAGCCCAGCCGCACCGGCAGCGCCGAGAAGCCGCGAAACCGCACCCGCCGGTCGCGCACCGGCACACCGGCCAGACCCAACCCGGGGTAGCGCCGCGCCAGCGCACCCAGCGCGATGCGTGCCTCCAGCCGTGCCACGTTCAGCCCGGCACAGGCATGCGCGCCGTGGCCGAAGGCCAGGTGCGCATTCGGCTTGCGCGCCAGGTCCAGCACGCCGGGGTCGGCAAACTGCGCCGGGTCGTGGTTGGCCGCGCCCACGCCCAGCGTGATGAAGTCGCCGGCCGGCAGATCACGGTCGCCCACACGCAACGGCGCGGTGAGCTGGCGGTTGTTCAGCTGCAGCGGGCTCTCGAAGCGCAGCAACTCCTCGACCGCGGGGTTGATCAGCGCCGGCTCGGCCACCAGGCGATCCCATGCGGCGCGTTGGGTCAGCAGCGCCTGCACGCCGTTGCCGATCAGGTTGGTGGTGGTCTCGTGCCCGGCGTTGAGCAGGAAGATGCAGTTGTGCAGCAGCTCGGTCTCGCTCAGCCGCTCACCCGCCACTTCACCCAGGATCAGCCGGGTCAGCACGTCGGCCTCGGGGTCGCCGGGGTGGGCGCGGCGGTGGGCCACCAGCGTGCGCAGCTGATCGCAGAAATCACGCACCGCCGCCTGGCCGCGCGACAGCACCTCGGCCGAGGGCGCCGGCTCCAGCGCCGACAGGATGGCCAGCGACCAGGCGCGCAGCGGTGCGCGGCCGGCGGCGGGCACGTCCAGCAGGTTGCCGATCACCTCGACCGGGATCTCGGCCGCAAAGTGCGCGATCAGGTCGGGCGCGGGCTGGTCAGCCAGGCGGTCGAGCAGCTGCTCGACCAGCCGCCCCACGCCGGCCTCCATGCGGGTGATGGCGCGCTGGTTCAGCGCGCCCAGCAGCAGTCGGCGCACGCGCGTGTGCAGCGGCGCGTCGTTGAACACCAGGCTGGTGGTGTGGTGCTCGAACAGCGGCGTGCCGATGCCGAACTTCGGGCCGAACTCGCGCCGCTTGTCCGAGCTGGCCTGTGGTGCGCGGTACACCGCGGCCACGTCGGCGTAGCGCGTCAGCAGCCACTGGCCGGGCGCCATCGCATGCACCGGATGGTGCCGGCGCAGCGCGTCGTAGAACGGGTAGGGATCGTCGATGAAGTCCGGCGGCGCCGCGGCCAGGCTGAAGCGGGCCAGGGCATCGGCAGACAGGGCGGGGGACGGTTCGGCAGTGGCGTGCATGGTGGCGAGGGGGGGGTGCCGCCAGTGTCACCGCGGTGTGGGGTGCGGGCCACCCGGGCCGGCCCGGGTGGGCGCCGATCAGATGCGGTGGCCCCAGCGTGCCAGCGCCGCCGGCACCGTGTGCCGCATGTGCAGCGCGACGGCCAGCGCCGCCATGTGGTTGTTGTCGCGGCTCAGGATCGTTTGCGACAGCGGCAGGAACTCGCGCTCCTCGAAGGCGGCGTGGGCCAGGTAGGCGTCCACCAGCGTCTGCACGGCGGCGGCCGCCAGCGTGCTGTCGCGGCCCTTGGCCGCCTCCTTCAGGCCCGGCACCAGGCGTGCCCACTGCGCCTCGATCTGCCGGTGCTCGGCCACCAGCCGGTCGGCCAGTGCCTGCACCCGGTCGCGTTCTTCACCGCGCACGGCGCTGGCGATCACCGCGGGAAACAGCTCGTTCTCCTCCGAGCCGTGATGCTCCTCGATCACCTCGTTGAAGAAGGTCAGCGAATCGGCCGCCAGCTGGCGCGCCTGCGCCGCCGCCTCCAGCAAGGCCGGCAGCCCGGCCAGCGCCTTCAGCCGGCCGGTGATGCCGACGTGGCATTGCGAGAAGTCCGTCAGCAGTGCGGCGGATGGCCCGGCGGTGTCGGGAAGGGTGCTCATGCGGGTCTCCGTTGGGGGTGACGGCCCGCAACGGCGGGCCAGGGCTGCAAGCTAGGGCAGTGCGCGCCCGCGCGCATTGACACGCATCAAGATGCAACGCCAGCGCCCGGCGGCGGCTGCCGGTGGTCAGGCGCCGGGCAGGTGGGGCCGAGGCCACTGGGTCGGGGCTGGAGCGGGCCTAGAACAGCCCGACGATGCGGCCATCGGGCGTGACGTCGATCTGCGCGGCGGCCGGCCGCGCGGGCAGGCCGGGCATGGTCATCACCTCGCCGCAAACCATCACCACGAAGCGCGCGCCGGCGGCCAGCCGCACCTCGCGGATGTGCAGCACATGGCCCGAGGGCGCGCCGCGCAGCTGCGGGTCGGTCGAGAACGAGTAGGGCGTCTTGGCGATGCACACCGGGTAGTGCCCGTAGCCCTGGTCCTGCAGCGCCTGGATGCGCTCGCGCACGGCCGGGCTGGCGCTGATCGCCGCCGCGCCGTAGACGGTGGTGGCGATCTTGTGCACCTTGTCCCACAGCGGGTCGGTGTCGGCGTAGGTGAAGCGCAGGGGCCCGGGGGCGTGGCCCAGGCTGTCGACCACCGCATGCGCCAGGTCTTCGGCGCCGGCGCCGCCGTCGGCCCAGTGCCGGGCCACCACGGCGCGCACGCCCTGCGCTGCGGCATGGCGCTGCAGCAGGTCGATCTCGGCCGGCGTGTCGCTGGCGAAGTGGTTGATCGCCACCACGCAGCGCAGCCCGTGGCCCTGGTGCGGATCACGCAGGTTGTGCAGGTGGCGGTCCAGGTTGGCCAGCCCGCGCTGCAGTGCGGCCAGGTTCTCGTGCGGCAGGTCGGGCAGGTTCACGCCACCGTGGAACTTCAGCGCCCGCACGGTGGCCACCAGCACCACCGCCGCCGGCCGCAGCCCCGAGGCGCGGCACAGGATGTCGATGAACTTCTCAGCCCCCAGGTCGGCGCCGAAACCCGCTTCGGTGACCACCACCTCGCCCAGCTTGAGCGCCGCGCGCGTGGCGATCAGCGAGTTGCAGCCATGCGCGATGTTGGCGAACGGCCCGCCGTGGATCAGCGCCGGGTGGTGCTCCAGCGTCTGCACCAGGTTGGGCTTGATCGCGTCGCGCAGCAGCGCGGCCATCGCGCCGTGGGCGTTCAGGTCGCGCGCATGCACCGGCTGGCGCTCGCGGGTGTGGGCCACCACGATGTCGCCCAGCCGCGCCTTCAGATCCGCCAGCGAGGTGGCCAGGCAGAAGATCGCCATCACCTCCGAGGCCACCACGATGTCGAAGCCGTCCTGCCGCGGGTAGCCGTTGGCCGGGCCGCCCAGCCCGACGGTGATCTCGCGCAGCGCGCGGTCGTTCATGTCGACCACGCGCTTCCAGACGATGCGGCGCACGTCGATGCCCAGCGCATTGCCGTGGTGGATGTGGTTGTCGATCAGCGCGGCCAGCAGGTTGTGCGCCGCGGCGATGGCGTGGAAGTCGCCGGTGAAGTGCAGGTTGATGTCCTCCATCGGCACCACCTGCGCATGGCCGCCACCGGCCGCACCGCCCTTCAGGCCGAACACCGGCCCCAGCGAGGGCTGGCGCAGGCAGATCACGGCGCGCTTGCCGATGCGGTTGAGCGCATCACCCAGGCCGACCACAGTGGTGGTCTTGCCTTCACCGGCCGGCGTGGGGCTGATCGCCGAGACCAGCACCAACTGGCCGTCGGGGCGATCCTGCCAGCCGGGGATGGCGGCCAGCGACAGCTTGGCCTTGTGGCGGCCGTAGGGCTCGATCGCCGCCTCCGGGATGCCCTGCCGCGCAGCGATCGTGGTGATGGGCAGCAGCGTGGTTTGCTGGGCGATCTCGATGTCCGATGGCATGCGGGGGCGCTCCTGGATCGGCGGGCTGGCGCCGGTGCGGCGCCGCAGCGATTGTTGACCGCGTGCCGCGTGGTGGGCCCGCGCGCGCCGCTGGTAACCTGTGCGCCTCGTTTCGAGGACGCCCCATGTTCACCGGCATTGTTCAAGGCGTGGCCCATGTCGCCACCATCACCGACCGCCCCGGCTTGCGCAGTTTCGAGCTGGCCTTTCCGCCCGGCTTCGACAGCGGGCTGGAGATCGGCGCCAGCGTGGCCTGCGACGGCGTGTGCCTCACCGTCACCCGCTTGCCCGCGCCGGGCCGCGCCTGCTTCGACGTGATGCAGCAGAGCCTGGGCCTGACCACGCTGGGCGCGCTGGTCGAAGGCAGCCCGCTCAACGTGGAACGCGCGGCCCGCGACGGCGCCGAGATCGGCGGCCACCCGATCAGCGGCCATGTGGATTGCCAGGGGCAGTTGCTGGCCATCCGCCAACCCGAGAACAACCATGTGCTGCGCATAGCCGTGCCGGCCAGCCACATGCGCTACGTCTTTGCCAAGGGCTACATCGCAATCAACGGCGCCAGCCTCACGGTGGCCGAGGCCGACCGCCGCGAACGCTGGTTCGAGGTGTGGCTGATCCCCGAGACGCTGCGCATGACCACCTTCGGCCACAAGCAGCTGGGCGATGCGCTGAACATCGAGATCGAGCGCGGCACGCAAGTGGTGGTCGACACCGTGCGCGACGCACTCGACGAGCGCCTGGGCCCGCTGCTGCCGGCGCTGGAGGCGCTGCTGGCGCAGCAAGGCCGCTCGGTGGACGAGTTGGGCGCGGCGATACCGCTGCCGCGCGGCTGACGGCTCAGCGGCTGCGTTGACGCCGGCGCGCGGCGCCCAGGCCCAGCAGCGCCAGCGCCACCAGCGCCAGCGAATGCGGCTCGGGCACCTGGGCGGCGCGGGCGGTCAGCACCACGTCGTCGATGAAGGCGGTGCCGTCGCCGGAAATCTTCAGCCCCTGGAAGCGCAGCTCGCGGGCGCCCGCGATGCTGACCGTGAAGTCCAGGCTGTGGCGTGACCAGGCCTGTCCGGGGTTCGTGCTGAAGGACACCGCATTGAGCTGCACGCCCTGCTGAAATACGTTGTACGCCGTGGCGTCATAGCCGGCACGGCCCGCGTCCGCCCAGCTCAGCGTGTAGCTGCCAACATTCAACGTCACGAGCTGTTCTATGTGGCTGGCGTTCTGCAGCCCGATCAGTTGATTGCCATACGCATAACCGCCCAATCCGCTCGGGGTGCCCCAGGCCCCATTGTTGGCAACCATCACGGGCACGGTGCCGGTCCAGCCCGTCAACGGCCCGCAGGCCGGCAGGTAGCAATAGTTGGAGGTGACCGCACCTTCGAAACTGCCATTCGTCAGCAAGTTGGCATGGGCCGGCGCAACGCCACCGGCGAAGACGCCGAGGGCCAGCAGGGAGGAAGCAATCAGCGAGCGGTTGTTTTTCATCAGGAGTCCCAACAGGTTTGATCCGATTGTTGGGGACTCGATGGCGCTTGCCCACCCGCAGGCCCGGGGGATGCGGGTGAGCCATTTGCCAACTATTCCCTGCGTTGGCCCGGCATCACGATGTTGTCGGGCCTGACCCGCTCAGATGATCGCCTGCTCGACGAAGGCCTGGCCCGACAGCACCCGCTGCGGGCTGAAGGCCGACAGGTCCAGCGTCTGCCAGGCGCCGTGCAGCAGCCACTCGGCCATGCCACGCCCGGCGCCGGGCGCATGCTGCAGGCCATGCCCCGAGAAGCCGTTGCACAGCAGCAGGTTGGGGCAATCCGGGTGCGGGCCGATCAGCGCGTTGTGGTCCAGCGGGTGCACCTCGTAATAGCCGGCCCAGGCGCGCTGCGGGCGCAGTGCCTCGAAGGCGGGCACGCGGTGTGCCATCGCCGGCCAGACTTTGTCGTCGAACTGGGCCAGGTCGGGTTGGTCCAGCGGCAGGTCGTCGGGGTCGTCGTCGCCCTCGGCGGGTGACCAGCCGCCGATGAACCGGTGCCCGGCCGCCCGAAGCCGGTTCGCGCCCCCTTGGGGGGCCGGCGCCGCAGGCGCCTGGGGGGCCATGTCGATCGGGCCTTCGGAGCGGAACCACACACCCGAGGGATCGCACACCAGCGGCAGGGTCGGCAGCGGGGTGGGGCATCGCATCACGAACACCGTGCGCCGCCGCGCGTGCACCGGCACGGTCAGCCCGGCCAACTGCCCGACCGCGCCAGCCCACGGGCCGGCGGCGTTGACGAAGGCATCGGCTTCGAGCCGCGTGCCATCGTCCAGCTGCGCGGCGCGCAAGTGGTCGCCCGCACGATCCAGCGCCACCACCCGGCCGCGCTGCCAGCGCGCGCCCAGCGATCGGGCCTTGGCGGCCAGCGCCCGCGCGAAGGCATAGCCGTCGAACCAGCCTTCGCCCGACAAGCCCAGGCTGGTGAGCGCCAGATCGGCGGTGTTCAGCCACGGAAAGCGCGTGGCGGCATCGGCCGGCGCCAGCAGCGCCACGTCGGCCCCCGCCGCGCGCTGCGCCGCGTGATTGGCCTGCAGCACCGGCATGCCCGCGGCGGTGGCGCAGAACAGGTAGGCGCCGGGCACGAAGCCCAGGTCCACCGCCGCGCCGTCCACCCCCAGCCACGCGTCGGCGTTGCCGATCACCTCGTGGCCGAACTGCGACAGGTGCACGTTGACCGGGTTGCTGAACTGCTGGCGGATCGAGCCGGCCGACAGCGCCGACGACGACCTTGCCAGCCCCGGGTCGGGCTCGACCACCACCACCTCGACCGCCGCGCCGCCCAGGCGCTTCAAGAACAGCGCGACGGCCGAGCCGATGGCGCCGCCGCCGATCACCACCACCCGCATCGTCAATCGGCCAGCAGCTGCCGCAGCACGAACGGCAGGATGCCGCCGTGGCGGAAGTAGTCCACCTCGATAGGCGTGTCGATGCGCAGCGTCAACGCCACCGTCTGCACGCGGCTGTCGGCGTGGTGCACCACCAGCTGCGCCTCGCGCTGCGGCGCCAGCGGGCCGTCGATGACGATGTCGAGTCGCTCGTCGCCGGTCAGCCCCAGGGACTGCCAGCTGTCGCTGCCCTGGAACTGCAGCGGCAGCACGCCCATGCCCACCAGGTTGCTGCGGTGGATGCGCTCGAAGCTGCGTGCCACCACCGCGCGGATGCCCAGCAGCCGCGTGCCCTTGGCGGCCCAGTCGCGGCTGGATCCAGTGCCGTATTCCTCGCCGGCAAACACCACGAT
>MESD01000131.1:0-80 GCA_001770815.1 Burkholderiales bacterium RIFCSPHIGHO2_12_FULL_69_20 | reverse complement strand
AGATGGGCAGCACCGGGCCGGGTCTGCCGTCGGCCTGCTGCAGCCGGGTGTAGCCGCCTTCGATGGCGCGGCCATCGGCG
>MESD01000130.1 GCA_001770815.1 Burkholderiales bacterium RIFCSPHIGHO2_12_FULL_69_20 | reverse complement strand
ATTCCAGCGCGTTTTCCATTGCCGCCTCGGTGGCGAAGTACTTGGCCATGCCGGCTTCCATGTCGCAGCGCTCGCCGCGGTCGTAGGCGAGCGCGGCAGCTTCCACCAGCAGCCGCGCGGCCTCGACCCGCGTGCCCATCTCGCCGAGCTTGAGCTGGATCGCCTGGTGCTCGCAGATCGGCTTGCCGAAGGTCTTGCGCTGCTGCGAATAGGCCACGGCGTCGTGCAGCGACGCCGTGGCCACGCCCAGGCCGCGCGCGGCCACGTTGATGCGGCCCAGCTCCAGCCCCGACAGCACCTGCTGCAGGCCGCGGCCCTCGACGCCGCCGACCAGGCGGTCGGCCGGCACGCGGTAGTTGTCGAACTGCAGCTCGCAGGTGTCGATGCCGCGGTAGCCCAGCTTCTTCAGCTTGCGCGTGACGATGAAGCCGGGGCCTTTTTCGGCGATGAACAGGCTCATGCCCTTGTGGCGTGGCTCGGCCTGCGGGTCGGTCTTGACCAGCAGCGCCAGGCAGCCGCCATGCAGGCTGTTGGTGATCCAGGTCTTGCTGCCGTTGATGACGTAGCGGTCGCCGTCGCGCACGGCGCGCGTGCGGATGGCCTGCAGGTCGGTGCCGGCGTCGGGCTCGGTCAGGCCAATGCCGCCGCGCAGATCGCCGCTGGCGAAGCGCGGCAGCAGGTCGCGCTTCTGCGCCTCGGTGCCGCAGCGCATCACCGCCGAGGCCATGATCAGGTGCGAGTTGATGATGCCCGACAGCGACATCCACACCGCTGCCATGCGCGCCACGATGGCGGCGTAGGTGGCGGTGGACAGGCCGAGACCGCCGTAGTCGGCCGGGATGATGCTGCCGAACAGGCCCATCTGCTTCATCTGCTCGACGATCTCGTGCGGGTACTCGTCGGCATGCTCCAGCCGCTTGACGTGCGGGCGCACCTCGGTCTTCAGGAAGCGGTCGACGGCGTCGAGGATCAGTTGCTGCGAGTCGGTGTCGGGGGTCATGTCGGCTTTCATGGGCTGGGCTCAGCCGCGTGCGGCCAGGCCGCGCTGCAGTTGCGCCGCGGTCTGGTCGGCTCCGATCGCCAGCACCAGGTCGCGGACCTGCGCGGCGCGTGCCGGCGATGCGACGAGTTGCAGGTTCTCGAGCGCCTTGCGCTGCACGTCGGCGTTGCTGATCGGGCGGTCGGCCGCGCCGCGGTTGATGTGCTCGCGGTGGCGCAACTCGCGCCCGTCGTTCAGCGTCACGATGACCTCGCCCGAGTAGTAAGTGGGGAAGGGCGAGTCGGGGTCGACCGCGTACTCGACCTTTTGCGCCAGCGCCAGCACCGATTCCTCGCGCAGCGCGGCTTCGTCGAGTTCGGCCAGGCCGAAACGGCCGCGCGCCAGGCCGGTAGCCACCGCGTAGGGGATGCTGAACTGCGCGTCGTAGCTGTTCTGTGGCCGCTTCTTGGTGGCCACCGGCTCGCACACCGTCTTCACCACCTCTTGCGGCACCAGCGCGCGCACGCTGGCGATGTCGGCCACGCGCAGGCCGTGGCGCTCGCGCAGGATCGCCGCCGCATCGGCGCAGGCATGGGTGAAGTGACAGGCCGGGATCGGCTTGACCGTGACCTTGGCCAGTTCCCAGACCTCGCCCAGGTCGGCGGTGGCCAGGCTCAGGTCACCGTCCTTGGCCAGCGGGCCAAGGCAGCTGTTGAAGACGCCGAAGCGCCCTTCGTAGGGCCGGTACGGGCCCTTGAAGCCGTGGCGCGCCATCGTGGCCGCAGTCACGCCAGCCACCGCGGCCCAGCCCGGGTGCATGCGCTTGGTCCAGGCGCCGTCCTGCAGGAACTCCATGCTGCCCGAGGCCATCGACAAGGCAATGCCCTGCGCCATGCTGAGCTGCGGCGCGTTCAGGCCGAACAGCCGCCCGGCCGCCAGCGCGCAGGCGAAGGCGCCGATCATGCCGGTGGGGTGGAAGCCCACTTGGTGAAAACCGCCGCGCGCCACCGAAGCCAGCCGCGTGCCCACTTCCATGCCGGCGACATAGGCCGCCAGCAGCGCGTCGCCGGCCAGTCCGGCGCGCGCCGCCGCCCCCAGTGCGCACGGGAAGGTGCTGGCGGTGGCATGGATCACGCCTGCGGCATGGGTGTCGTCGTAGTCCAGGCCGTGGATCAGGATGCCGTTCATCAGCATCGCGTCGCGCATCGAGAGTTTCGTGGCCAGGCCGATCACCGGCGTGTCGCCGGCACCGGCTGACAACTCGTTCATGGCCGAGAGCGAGCGGTGTGCGAAGTCGTAGTGGGTGGAGGCGTGGGCGATGCCCACGGCGTCCAGGATCAGGTGGCGCGCGCGCTCCAGCACCTCGGCGGGGATCTGCTGCACATCGAGCGTGGCGACAAAGTCCGACAGCGTGTCGGAGATCGGGCGCACGGAGGAAGAGATTGTCATCGTGTAGTCCTTGGCAAGACGGTTGTCGTGTATCCGGTTCAGCGCTTTCAGTGCTGCTCGGCCAACCGGGACAGCGCCATCTCGCGCAGCCTGGCGCGCTGGATCTTGTCGCCGTTGGCGCTGTGGGTGACGGGGTAGGCTTCGACGAACCACACTTGCGCTGGCACCTTGTAGCCAGCCATGCGCGACTTGACCCAGGCCACGACGGCGGTCTCGCTCACGACGGCATCCTGGTCCGGTTGGCGGATGACGAAGGCGACGGCGCGTGTCTGCTGCGCGATCTCCACCGCCACCACCTGGGCATCGGCCACACCGGGCAACTGGCGTATCACTTCCTCGATCTCCACCGGGCTGACCAGAAAGCCGCCCAGGCGGATGGCGTCACCGGTGCGGGTTTCGAAGACGAAGCTGCCGTCCTCGCGCACCCGGCCGACATCGCCGGTGCGGAAGAAACCGTCGCTGCGCGTGACCTTGGCGGTGGCCTCGGGGTTGTCGAGGTAGCCGATGAAGCTGGTGGGGGCGCGGATCTCGAGTTCGCCGCTGGCGCCGGGCGGCAGCAATTGGCCGCTGTCGATGTCGCGCACGCGCACCTCGACATCGGCCGAGGCCGGCCGGCCACCGCCCAGAATGCGCTCCGGCATCGGCAGGTCCATGGACTGCAGCGAGAACAGCGCCTGCACTTCGCTCGACCCGTAGATGCCGGTCACCGGCCAGCCGCGCGCACAGGCCCGCGCGGCCAGGTCCTCGTTGAGAACGAAGCCGAACAAGCGCACCGACGGCAGCGCAGCCGCCGTGGCGTCGAGATCGAGCAGCCGGCGCAGCATCTCGTCGGTGCCGAACACATGGGTCAGGCGGTGCTCGCGCACCAGCGCCGCGGCGCGCCGGGCGTCGAAGGCCTCCATCATGATCAGTGGCGCGCCGGCCGCAAAGCTGGCCAATGCCGCCACCAGCCCGAAGGTGCCGCAGAAGGGCACCCCGCCCAGCGTGGCGGAGCCGGGCGCATCGAAACCAAAGGCCTGCGCGACACGCTGCGCATGCAGCGCGATGGCGCCCTGCACGTGCATCACCAGTTTTGGCCCCTGGGTGGTGCCGGAGGTGGTGAACAGGATCGCCAGCGCGTCGGGCGCCGAGCGGTCGACCGGCGCCTGCGCGGCGCCCGGTGCATCGGCTGAGTCGGGTGCGAACGCTACCGTGGGTTTGCCCAGCATGGTCGGCGGCAGGCTGGTGCCGCCGTCGAGCACGGCGATGCGCTGCAGCGCCGACAGGCCGCTGCCATCGACATCGGCCAGCACCGCATCGAAATCGATGCTGCGGAAATGGCGCTGGATCACCAGCAGCCGCGCGGCCGATCGTGCCAGCACATGCTGGAGTTCGGCGGCGCGAAAGCGTGTGTTGACCGACATCATCGTTGCGCCCAGGCGGCCCAGCGCAAACAGCAGCGCCAGCCATTCGATGCGGTTGACCAGCCATACCGCCACGCGGTCGCCAGGCGTGATGCCCTGGGCTTGCAGCCAGGCCGCCGTGCCGGTGCACAGGCGGTCGAACTCGGCGTAGGTGAGGCAGCGGTCGCCGTCGACGAAGGCCAGCGCTTCGGGCCGTTCGGCGAGGTTCTTCCCGAGCAGGGTGCCGAGCGTGGGTTGGGCTGCCATCAGTAAGGCTCCATCAGCTTGGCGTTGTCGTCCAGCGCCGCAGGCAAGGCTTCACGCGCGATGGGCCCGGTCTTCATCGCGATCACGTGTTCAGAGATTTTCAGCGCTTCCATGGACATGGGTGGGGTCACCCGGCGTTGTCGAGACAGCCCTTGTCGCCCATTGACGGCGGGCCGGCGCCGGTGCGGTGCCGGCGCATCACCCGGGTCCTGGCTACTCGATCTTGATGTTGGCCTTGCGCACGATGGCGCCGAAGCGCTCGTAGTCGGACTTGATGGTCTGGGCGAAAGCTTCCGGCGTGCTGGCGACGACCTCGAAGCCCAGTTCGGCCTGCCGCGCCAACATCGCCGGCTCGCGCATGATGGCGACGATCTCCCGGTTGAGCTTGTCGACGATGTCCTTCGGCGTGCCCGCCGGTGCGACAAAACCGACCCAGACTGAAAATTCCTGGCCCGGCACACCCGCTTCGGCCATGGTCGGCATGTCGGGCAACACGGACGAGCGCCGAGGCGACGCCAGCGCGATCGGGCGCAGGGCGCCGGACTTGACATGCGATGAAGCCAGCGGCACGTCGGCAAACGACACCGGCACCTGGCCCGCCACCACATCGGCGATGGCCGGTGCACTGCCGCGGTAGGGTACATGGATCATGTCGATGCCAGTGGCCAACTTGAACGATTCACCGCCCAGGTGGCCGGCGCCGCCATTGCCCGATGTGGCAAAGCTCAGGCTGCCGGGTTTGGCGCGGGCCAACGCCATGAACTCGGCCAGATTCTTCGCCGGCACCGAGGGGTGGACGAAGATGCCCATCGGCATCGACGTCAGATGCACCACGGCCACGAAGTCCTTGATCGGATCGAAGGGCAGCTTGGCGTAGACGTGGCCATTGATCGCGTGGCCGGAATTGACCAGCAGCAGCGTGTAGCCGTCGGCCGGCGCGCGCGCCACCACGGCAGAGCCGATGCTGCCAGCGCCACCTGGCTTGTTCTCGACCACGGTCGGCTGCCCCCAGCGCTCTTGCAGGCGGCGCGCCACATCGCGAGTCAGCACGTCGGTGCTGCCGCCGGCCGGGATCGGGGCGACAAAGCGGATTGGCTTGTTCGGGTACTGGCTTGCGGCCTGTGCCACAGCCGCCTGTGGCACCAGCGTGATCGCC
>MESD01000129.1 GCA_001770815.1 Burkholderiales bacterium RIFCSPHIGHO2_12_FULL_69_20 | reverse complement strand
GTGCAGGTCGAGGCCCTGCACCAGCAGCGTCCAGTTCGGCCGTTTGACCGCTGGCAGCGCGCGACGTGCAAACGGCCCATGGCGCAGCTTCCAGCCACCGTCGAAAGCGGTGAGCAGGCGCGACTCCACGCCCTCGGCGCCGGCCAGGTCGAACAGCGCGGCGCGGCCAATTGGCGGCTGCACGCCGGGCCAGGCCTGGCGCACCACCAAGGGCTTCTTCTGCCAGTGGCGGCGCATGAAGGTGGCCGGGGACATGCCCCCCAGCAGCGGCATCGGTTGGGTGACGTCCATGCGCCGGATTGTCGCCCCGCCGCCCCGTCCGCTCACCTGGCGGACGGGGCGGATATGCGATCATTCCCTGATGTTGATCAGCGACCCCTGCGTCGTCAGCCTCACCTGGACGCTGGCCGATGCCCAAGACACCACACTCGACGAACTGAGCGATCCGGTGGCGTTCTTCTACGGCGGCGACGACCTGCTGCCCAAGCTGGAAGAAGCACTCGCCGGCCAGGCCGTCGGCTTCAAGTGCGAGCTGCACCTCGAACCCGAGCATGGCTTCGGTGACTACGACCCGCAGCTGGTGTGCTTCGAGGCCCGCAGCCTCTTCCCCGAGCACCTGGAGCAAGGCATGCAGTTCGACGGCCTGCCCGAGGGCGCGGTGACCAAAGACATGCCGCCCGCGCTGATCTACACGGTCACCGAGATCTACCCCGAGCATGTGGTGCTGGACGGCAACCACCCGCTGGCCGGCATGGCACTGAACCTGACGGTGACCGTGCGCGCCGTGCGCGCAGCCACCGACGACGAGGTGGCCGCCAAATCGGTGGACGAAGGCGCGGTGAGCCTGCTGTCGCCGGTGCCCACGTCCAGGCAATTGCACTGATCGCGCGCGCGGCGGCCCGCGCTGCCGGCCAGCTCAGGCTTGGCCGGTCGAGCCGAAACCGCCCTCGCCGCGCTGCGAGAGGCCAAACTCGTCGACGACGCGGAAGGCCGCTTGCACCACCGGCACGATCACCATCTGCGCGATGCGCTCCATCGGCGCGATGGCAAAGGCCGTGTCGCCACGGTTCCAGCAACTGACCATCAGCGGCCCTTGGTAATCGCTGTCGATCAGCCCCACCAGGTTGCCCAGCACGATGCCGTGCTTGTGGCCCAGGCCCGAGCGCGGCAGGATCATCGCGGCCAGCCCCGGGTCGGCGATGTGCACCGCCAGCCCGGTGGGGATCAGCACCGTCTGGCCGGGCTCGATCAGCAGGGTCTGATCCAGGCAGGCGCGCAGGTCGAGGCCGGCGCTGCCGGGTGTGGCATAACGGGGCAGATGCGCGGCCACGCGCGCATCGAGCACCTTCAGATCGATGGGCGTCATGCTCGGCGGCCCAGGCGCTGCGCGATCTCGCGCACCAGTTCACGCGCCAGGCTCAGCTTGTCGGCGGTGGCCAGTTCACGCTCGCCATCGGCGTCGACCAGCAGCAGCGTGTTGTGATCGCGGCCGAAGGTGGCCGGCCCGAGGTTGCCGACGATCAGCGGCACGTTCTTGCGCAGCCGTTTTTCGCGCGCATGGCGGGCCAGGTCGTGGCTCTCGGCCGCAAAGCCCACGCAATAGGGTCGATCGGGCAGCCGCGCCACGGCGGCCAGGATGTCGGGGTTCTCGGTGAAGCCGATGGCCGGCACCGCGCCCGAGCCATCCTTCTTGATCTTCTCGCCCGGCGCGGCGGCCGGCCGCCAATCGGCCACGGCCGCGGTGGCCACGAACACGTCGTTGGCGCTGGCCAGCGGCAGCACCGCGTCGTGCATCTGCAGGGCGCTGCGCACGTCGATGCGGCGCACGCCGCGCGGCGTGGCCAGGTGCACCGGGCCGGCCACCAGCGTCACCTGGGCGCCCGCCTCCTGCGCCGCGCGGGCGATGGCAAAACCCATCTTGCCCGACGACAGGTTGGTGATGCCACGCACCGGGTCGATGGCTTCGAAGGTGGGGCCAGCGGTGATCAGCAGGCGCTTGCCGGCCAGCAGCTTGGGCTGGAAGAAGGCGATCAGCTCGTCGCGCAAATCCGCCGCCTCGAGCATGCGGCCGTCACCCACTTCGCCGCAGGCCTGGTCGCCGCTGCCGGGGCCCAGCAGCGTGGCGCCGTCGGCCACCACCTGCACGGCATTGCGCTGCGTGGCCGGGTGGGCCCACATCTCGCGGTTCATCGCCGGGGCCAGCAGCAGCGGGCAAGGCTGGTCCGCGGCGGCATGCGGCCGGGCCAGGCACAGCAGCGACAGCAAATCGTCGGCCCGCCCCTGGGCCAGCTTGGCGATGAAGTCGGCCGAGGCCGGTGCCACCAGGATCGCATCGGCCTCGCGGCTCAGGTTGATGTGCGCCATGTTGTTGGGCTCGCGTGCATCCCACTGGCTCAGCACCACCGGCTGGCCCGACAGCGCCTGCATCGTCACCGGGGTGATGAACTGGCAAGCCGCCTCGGTCATCACCACCTGCACGCTGGCGCCGGCCCGGGTCAGCTCACGCACCAACTCGGCGGACTTGAAGCAGGCGATGCCGCCGGACAGGCCGAGCACGATGTGGCGGCCACCCAGCGGCAGCGGTTGGTGGGGGACGGGGATCGACATGGCGGGCAATGTAGCGCAGGGGTGGTTGCGGATTCGGCGTGCACTCAACCCGCACCGTGGCACTTCTTGTACTTCTTGCCGCTGCCGCAGGGGCAGGGGTCGTTGCGGCCGGGCTTGGGGTCGACCCGGCGCGTCTCGGGCACGGGCCCGTGGTCCAGCCAGTACAGACGCAGATCCTGCACCGCGAAGCAGGCTTCGTCGACGAGCTGGTCGCGTTCGATGGTCTCGCCGGGGTAGTGCAGCGCCAGGTGCTCGGTCAGATCGGCCTGCGGCAGCATCAGCGCGATCACGCGGCTGAGGCAGTCGTCGTACCAGCGGCCGTCGTCGGTCTCGACATCGGGCTCGGGCCAGTCGTCGGCAAAGGCTTCGATCGCATCGATGAAGCCCTCGGCCCACAGCGCGCCGGTCTGCAGCAGGTCGGCGGCTTCCTCGGCCGGCATCTGGCTGGCGGCCACCACCTCGGCGCGGGCGGCATCGTCGTAGGCAATCATCAGCGGCGCCAAGCGCACCGCCTCGGGGTCGTCGAGCATCGCGTCGACGTCGAGCTGGCTGGCCAGCACATTCCAGCGGCTCATCAGCGCGCCCATCGCCTGCTGCACGTCGGCGGGGTCGGCGAACACGCGCTCGAAGGCATCGCCCAGCATCTTGGGCAACCACTCGCTGGGCGCGATCACGCGGCGGCTGGCCAGCAGCGCGGTCAGGTAGCCGTCCACCCATTCCAGCGACACGTCCTCGCCGAAGCCGGCCAGGCGTTCGCAGAGTTGTTCAAGCGCCTCGATGTCGGCTTCGGTGCTGTTGCGGGCGACGCGGCTCATGGGGGGCTCCGGGGGATGGGGTTGGAAGGCCAGGGGACGGGACCGGGGCCGCGTCGGGCGAAGGGCGGATTGTCGCGCGCCGGCCCGCCCTGGGCCGATCAGTCGCGTGGTACATCGTCCCAGCGCGGTGGATCGGGGTGCAGGCGCGCCATCGTGTAAGCATCGGCGTAGCGGCCCTCGCGCAGCGCATAGCCCTGGTGCCGGCCTTCCTTGACGAAGCCCAGCCGCTCGTAGAGCGCGATGGCGCGCTGGTTGTCGACGAACACCGTCAGCTCGATGCGCAGCACCTGGCCCCAGTGGTCGGCCCAGTCGCACAGCGCCTGCATCAGCGCCCGGCCCACGCCCTGCCCCTGCGCTTCGGGCTGCACCGCGATGCCCAGGCTCATCACATGGCGGCGGCGCAACTGCGCGCTGGCCGGATGCAGGCCGGCATTGGCCACCACCTGAGGCTCGCCATGTGCATCGGGCCGCTCGGCCACCAAGATCAGGTGGCCCTTGCCGGGCGCCAGGCTCTCGGCCAGGTGCGCCTGCCACAGCGCCTCGCTGGTGTAGGGCACCTGCATCAGGTTGGGCAGCACCTCGGGGTGGCCCATGGTGCGGGCGAAGGCTGCGGCGTCGGACGCCACGGCGCGTCGGATGCTGACGGGAACGACGGGGGCAGCGGGCAACGGGTTCATGGCAGACCTTCCTGCGGCACATCGGCGCGCCGCGGCAGTGAACGACAATGCCGATTGTCAAACACCCCAGAATCGCAGACCGCCATGAGCTTCAAGAAGACCGACCTGGTACGCCAACTCGAAAGCAAGCTCGAAGGCCAGCGCAAGCGTGCCGGCGTGCCCGGCCGCTTTGCGGAAGACGCCGCCACCCTGCCCGATCGCAAGGCGCAGCGCCGGCTCGATGCCGAAGCCGGCCTGGTGGCCTTTGCCTGCAAGCTGCCGGCGCCGCTGGCACAGCGCCTGCGTGAACGCGCCGACCAGCAAACCGGTGGCATCAATGCGCTGATGGTCGAATTGCTGGAGCGCGGGCTGGCCTGATGAACTGAAACGGGCGCCCTTAGGCGCCCGTTCAGGCCAATCACCGCACGGGTCAGGCGCGCTCGGCCACCCAGCCGGCCACCGAGGCCAGCGCCTTCGGCAGCTGCGCCGCATCGGTGCCGCCGGCCATGGCCATGTCGGCCTTGCCGCCGCCCTTGCCGCCCACTTGGCTGGCGACGAAGTTGACCAGCTCACCCGCCTTGAGTCGGGCCGTGCGGTCATTGGTGACGCCCGCCGCCAACTGCACCTTGTCGCCGTCGACCACCGCCAGCACGATGGCCGCGCTCTTGAGCTTGTCCTTGAGCTTGTCCATCGTGTCGCGCAGCGTCTTGGCATCGGCGCCGGTCAGCACGGCGGCCAGGACCTTGATCCCGTTGATGTCGACGGCCTGGGCCACCAGCTCGTCGCCTTGCGCTGAGGCCAGCTTGCCCTTGAGCGCGGCCACTTCCTTCTCCAGCGCGCGCACCTGGTCCAGCACCGCACCCAGCCGCGCCGGCAGTTCGGCCGGTGTGGCTTTCAGCGCGCCCGACACCGTGCCCACCGTGGTCTCCAGCGACTGCAGGTAGGCCAGCGCGTTGTCGCCGGTCACCGCTTCGACGCGGCGGATGCCGGCGGCCACGCCGCTCTCGGCGACGATCTTGAACAGGCCGATGTCGCCGGTGCGCTGCACATGGGTGCCGCCGCACAGCTCCTTGCTGCTGCCGATGCTGAGCACACGCACCGACTCGCCGTACTTCTCACCGAACAGCATCATCGCGCCGCTCTTCTGCGCGTCGTCCAGCGCCATCACCTTGGCGCTTGCTTCGGAGTTCACCAGGATCTCGGCGTTGACGAGGGCCTCGACCTTGCGCACCTGTTCGTCGTCCATCGGGGCGTTGTGAGCGAAGTCGAAGCGCGTGCGCTCGGCGTTGACCAGCGAGCCCTTCTGCTGCACATGGCCGCCCAGCACCTCGCGCAGCGCCTTGTGCATCAGGTGCGTGGCGCTGTGGTTGCGCACGGTCCTGGCGCGCTGCTCGGCATTCACCTTGGCCGCCAGGCTGTCGCCCACGGCGATGCTGCCTTCCACCACCCGGCCCTGGTG
>MESD01000128.1 GCA_001770815.1 Burkholderiales bacterium RIFCSPHIGHO2_12_FULL_69_20 | reverse complement strand
GGGCGCGCACGCGGCCGTCGGCCTTGACGTTGGAGATCGCCACGATCTCGCCGCCGCCGATGCGCTCGATGGGGCCGAAGCGGCGCGCGAAGGTGATCTGCTGCGCGTTCGTCAGGTGCTGGCCGGGAAAGATCAGCAAGGCGTGTTCGAGCCAGGCGCGGTAGATCGATGCCCAGGTGTGCTCGTCGAGCGCGGCCAGCGACACGCCGGTCACGGTGGCGCCCAGCGTGGCGCCGGTGGGCTCGATGTGCAGTCGACGCATGGGATCTCCTCGGCGATGGGCGGCAGCGGGCCAATCTACCCGCGCGGCCGGCCGCAGCGCTGTCGCGCGCGGGTCAACCGCCGCTGCGCAGCCTGAAGCGTTGCAGCTTGCCGGTCTCGGTGCGCGGCAGGCTGTTGCGGAACTCGACCGCCCGCGGGTACTTGTACGGCGCCACGGTGGCCTTGACGAAGTCCTGCAAGGTCTTGACGCAGGCCGCGTCGCCCACCACGCCAGGCCTGAGCACGACGAAGGCCTTGACGATCTGGCCGCGCTGCGCGTCGGGCACGCCGATCACCGCGCATTCGGCCACCGCCGGGTGGCGCAGCAGCACGTCCTCGACCTCGGGCCCGGCGATGTTGTAGCCGGCCGAGACGATCATGTCGTCGGTGCGCGACTGGTAGACGAAGTAGCCGTCGGCATCCTGCAGGTAGGCGTCGCCGGTGAGGTTCCAGCCGCCCTGCACGTACTGCTGCTGGCGCGCATCGTCCAGGTAGCGGCAGCCGGTGGGGCCTTTCACCGCCAGCCGGCCGATGGTGCCGGTGGGCACCGGCTGCAGTTGGTCGTCGACCACGCAGGCGCGGTAGCCCGGGATCGCCCGGCCGGTGGCGCCCGGCCGCGCATGCTGCTCGTCGGCCGAGATGAAGATGTGCAGCAGCTCGGTGGCGCCGATGCCGTCGATCAACTCGATGCCGATGGCCTCGCGCCACAGCGCGCGGGTGGCCGCGGGCAGCGCCTCGCCGGCCGACACGCATTTGCGCAGCGTACCGCCCTGACCTACGGCCAAACGCCGATCACGAGCGGCCTCGGCCATCGCGCGGTACGAGGTGGGCGCGGTGAACAGCACCGTGGCGCCGTGGCGGGCAATGCCGTCGACCAGATCGGGCGGCGAGGCCTTGGCCAGCAGCACCGTGGCGGCGCCCACGCTCATCGGAAACAGCAGCAACCCGCCCAGCCCGAAGGTGAAGGCCAGCGGCGGGCTGCCGATGAACAGGTCGTCGGCCGTGGCGCGCAGCACATGCGGCGGAAAACAGACGCAGGCCGCCATCACGTCACGGTGGAAGTGCATGGTGGCCTTGGGGCTTCCGGTGGTGCCCGAGGTGAAGGCCAGCAGGCAGACGTCGTCGGCGGCGGTGTCGACGGTGGCGAAGCTGTCGGGCTGGCGCGCGGCGCGGGCCTCCAGGCCGTGCTCGCCCGCCAGGTTGAAGTGCCGCACCTCGCGCAGCGCCGGCGATGCGGCACCGGCCTGCACCAGCTCGTCGGCCAGCGCGGCGTCACACAGCGCGTGGCTCACCTGCGCCTTGTGAATGATCTGCGACAGCTCCTTGGCACGCAGCATCGGCATCGTGCCCACCGCGATGCCGCCCGCCTTCATCACCGCAAACCAGCAGGCAGCCAACTGCGGCGAGTTGGCGGCGCGCAGCAGCACGCGGTTGCCGGGCACCAGGCCCATGTCGTTGACCAGCACGTTGGCGATGCGGTTGGCCTGGGCGTTCAACTCGGCATAAGTCCACGCCGTGCCATCGGGCGCAATCACACAGCGCCGCTCACCCCAGCCTTGGTCCAGCCGCTGCTCCAGCAGCGCGGTGGCGCAGTTCAGCCGCTGCGGAAACTGCAGTTCGGGCAGCTCGAAGATGAACTCGGGCAGGTCGGCCGGCGCCGGCAGCCGGTCGCGCGCAAAGGTGTCGACATGGGCAGACGCAGCCATCGTTGCACCTCAATCCGGGATGACCGCGGTGGCCTCGATCTCGACCCGGGCGCGGTCTTCGATCAGCGCCGTCACCTGCACCGCGGTCATCGCGATGTCGAAATGGCCGATGGTCTCGCGGAAGGCCTTGCCCACCTCGCGGCCGGCGGCCAGGTACTCACGCTTGTCGACCACGTACCAGGTCATGCGCACCAGGTGCCCGGGCTTGCCGCCGGCCTCCGCCAGCACCGCCACGATGTGCTGCAGCGCCTGGCGCGCCTGCGCGGCGAAGTCGTCGGTCTGGAACTGCCCGTCGGCATCCCAGCCGATCATGCCGGCGATGAAGACCTGGCGGCCGTGCGCGGCCACGCCGTTGGCATAACCCTTGGGCCGGGGCCAGCCGGCGGGCAGCAGCACTTGGGGATCGGTGGCCATGGTGCGAGTCCTCGGGTTCGGTGAAATCAGTTGCCTTGGAAGATGGGCTTCTGCTTGGCGACGAAGGCGTTGTAGGCGCGCGAAAAATCCTGTGTCAGCATGCACAGTGCCTGGGCCTGGGCTTCGGCCTCGATCGCCTGCTCGATGCTCATCGCCCATTCCTGCTGCAGCATGGTCTTGGTGATGCCGTTGGCAAAGGTCGGGCCGGCCACCAGATCGGCGGCCAGCGTGGCGGCCTCGGCGGCCAGCGCCTCGGGCGCACACAGCCGGTTGAAGAAGCCCCAGCGCTCGCCCTCCTCGCCGCCCAGCGTGCGGCCGGTGTACAGCAGCTCACTGGCACGGCCCTGGCCGATGATGCGCGGCAGCATCGCGCAGGCGCCCATGTCGCAACCGGCCAGGCCGACGCGGTTGAACAGGAAGGCGGTCTTGCAACGCGCCGTGCCCAGGCGCAGGTCGGACGACATCGCGATGATGGCGCCAGCGCCGGCGCACACGCCGTCGATCGCCGCCACGATGGGCTGCGGACAGCCGCGCATGTGCTTGACCAGATCACCCGTCATGCGGGTGAACATCAGCAGTTCGGGCGCCTTCAGCCGGATCAGCGGGCCGATGATCTCGTGCACGTCGCCACCCGAGCAGAAGTTGCCACCCCCGCCGGTGATGACCACCGCCGCCACGTCGTCCGCGTACTTCAGGCGGTAGAACAGATCACGCAACTCGGCATAGGCGTCGAAGGTGAGCGGGTTCTTGCGCTCGGGCCGGTTCAGCGTGATGGTGCCCACGCGGTCGGTCACCTGCCACAGGAAGTGCGCGGCCTGATAAGCGGCCAGCGATTGGCGGTTGCCGGCGGTCAGCGCCGGGTCGACGCGGTGTGATTCAGTCATGTTGTTTCGTCTTCCAAAGGTGAGTTTTGCAACTGGGTGAGGTGCACACGCAGCACGCCCAGGTGGCCGTGCAGCTGCGCGATCGCCTTGGCATCCAGCCCGGCGAACAGTTCGAGGATCCACCGCTCGTGCTCGGCCGCCATGGCCTCGAAGCCCGAGCGGCCAGCCTCGGTCAGGCCCACGATCCACGAGCGGCGGTCGGTGGGGCTGCTCTCGCGTTGCACCAGGCCTTCACGCTCGAGCTCGTCGGTCAGACCGGTGACGTTGCCGCCGGTCACCATCAATCGGCGCGACAGGTCCTTCATCTTCAGGCCCTGCGGCTCGCGGTAGAGCTGGGCCAGGTAGTCGAAGCGCGGCAGCGAGATGCCGAAGCGCAGCCGCAGCCGGCGGCGGATCTCATCCTCGATCTGCGTGCTGCAGGCCAGCAGCCGCAGCCACAGCTTGAGCGCCGCATGGTCGCCCAGCACAGCGCGCGATTCGTGGCCCAGGCCGTCGGCCTGCACCAGCTGGGCGCGGCTGGCGTCGGCTTTCATGCGGGCTCCGCCTTGACCGGCGCCGCCGCCGCACGCTCACGCTGGAAGCCGGCTTCCAGCTGTGCTTTGGCCGATCGATAGGGTTGCGGCCAGGCCACCGGCGTGTAGCCGATGCGCGCGGCCTCGGTCAGCGTCCAGGCCGGGTTGGCCAGGTGCGGGCGGGCGATGGCGCACAGGTCGGCGCGGCCGGCGGCGATGATGCTGTTGACATGGTCGGCCTCGCTGATCGCGCCCACCGCGATGGTGGCGATGCCGGCCACTTGCCGGATGCGGTCTGCAAACGGCGTCTGGTACATGCGGCCGTAGGTGGGCTTCTGGTCGGGGCTGACCTGGCCCGACGAGCAGTCGATCAGGTCGGCGCCCGCGGCCTTGAAGGCGCGGGCGATCTCCACCGCGTCGGCCGGCGTGGTGCCGCCGCTCACCCAGTCATGCGCCGAGATGCGCACCGACATCGGCCGCTCCGACGGCCAGGCAGCGCGCACCGCGGCAAACACCTGCAGCGGGTAGCGCAGGCGGTTGGCAAGATCACCGCCGTACTCGTCGCTGCGGTGGTTGGTCAGCGGCGAGATAAACGCGGACAGCAGGTAGCCGTGAGCGCAGTGCAGCTCCAGCCAGTCGAAGCCGGCGGCCGCGGCGCGGTGGGTGGCGGCGACGAAGTCGGCGGTGATGCGGTCCATGTCGGCGCGATCCATCGCGCGCGGCACCTGGCCATCGGGCAAAAAGGGCACGGCCGACGCCGCCAACAACGGCCAGTTCTTCGCACCTTCGCCGTCGTCCAGCGGCTGGTCGGCACCCGCGCCCTGCCAGGGGGCGTTGGTCGATCCCTTGGGCCCGGCATGGCCGATCTGCACGCCGATGCGGGCATCGGTGTTGCCGTGCACGAAGCGCACGATGCGGCGCCAGGCGTCGCGCTGTTCATCGGTCCACAGCCCCGGGCAGCCGGGCGTGATGCGCGCATCGGACGCGGTGCAGGTCATCTCGGCCATCACCAGCGCAGCGCCGCCCATCGCGCGCGCACCCAGGTGCATCAGGTGGTAGTCGCCGGGCAGCCCGTCGACCGCCAGGTACTGCGCCATCGGCGAGACCACCACGCGGTTCTTCAGCGTGATCGCCCGCACCGTCAGCGGCGTGAACATCGGCGGCGGCGCGGGCTGGTCGTCGCGCAGCGACAGGCCGGCGCGGCGGGCAAACCAGCGCTCGTAGCCGCCCAGCCAGTTTGCATCGCGCAGGCGCAGGTTCTCGTGGCTGATGCGCTGGCTGCGGGTGAGCATCGAGTACATGAACTGCGGTGCGTCGAGCTGATCACAGTAGCGCTGGCCGCACACCTCGAACCATTCCATCGCGTTCCAGGCGGCGTTCTGCAGGCGCAGCACGTCGATGCGGCGCAGCGCCTGGTAGCGCGCCAGCACCTCGGGCAGCTGCTCGGCGCCATGGCCGGCGGCATGCAGCAGGCCGGCCAGTTCGATCGCGTCCTCGATCGCCAGCTTGGTGCCCGAGCCGATCGCGAAGTGCGCCGTGTGCACCGCGTCGCCCATCAGCACCACGTGCGACCGGCCATTGAACAGCGACCACTGCGCGCAGGTGACCCGCTGGAAGTTCAACCAGGCCGAGCCACGCAGGTGCCGCGCATTGGTCATCAGCCGGGCGCCCTGCAGGTTGGCGCTGAACAGTTGCTCGCAGAAGGCCACCGATTGGTCCGGGTCGGCCTGGTCGAGGCCATGCGCCAGCCACACGGCCTCGGGGCATTCGACGATGAAGGTGGTGGTGGTGGCGTCGAACTTGTAGATGTGCGCCTGGAACCAGCCATGTTCCGTCTTCTCGAACAGGAAGGTGAAGGCGTCGTAGAGCTTGTTGGTGCCCAACCAGATGTAGCGGTTGGGTCGGGTGACGATGTCGGGTTTGAACACCGCCTCGTGCCGCGTGCGCACACGAGAATTGATGCCGTCGCTGGCGATGATCAGGTCGGCGTCGGGGTAGTCGGCGTCGGGATCTTGGTCGGAAGAGCCGGCCT
>MESD01000127.1:7639-9974 GCA_001770815.1 Burkholderiales bacterium RIFCSPHIGHO2_12_FULL_69_20 | reverse complement strand
CCGAGTTGGAGCCCTGGCACGACGACGGCTTCGAGCTGAACCCGGAGAAGCTCAGCACCTGGGGCCACGAGATGGTGGGCCCGATCCTCGGCCCCAGCGTGCGCACACCCGAGGAGGTGCTGGATGCCGACGGTCTGGCGGTGCTGAACCGCCTGCGGCAGAAGGCCTGACCGGGGCTTCGGCGACGGCCGGGCAGCGCCCGCCGGCACTGCCCCTGTGGCTCACGCGTCGGGGTGCATCACCGCATAGGTTCGGGCGTAGGGCTTCAGGCCGGTGGCGATCAGCCACAACCCGAACAGCACCGATGGCCCGGCGGTCAGCGCCAGCGCATAGCGCAACGCCTTGTCGTCGTGGAAGACGTAATCGGTGACCAGCGCCACCGCCGTGGGGCCAAGTCCTATGCCCATGAGGCCGGCCAGCAGCAGGTAGACGGCGATCGCCTGGCCCCGCATGCGGTTGGGCACGACCGCCTGGATTGAGGCCGGTGCGGCCGACTGCGCCAGGCCCAGCCCGAGCACGGTGACGAACAGCAGCCCGAAGGCCCAGACCGGGTCGGGCACCAGCGGCCATAGCACGGCCGGCACCGCAAACAGCGCCACGCCGACTAGCGCGACACGGAAGCGCGCAGCGGCCACGCCGCGCGCCACCCACCAGTCGCTGAGGAAGCCGCTGGCCAGCGTGCCGGTCGCGCCGGCCACGGCCACCAGCAAGCCCAGGATCACGCCCGAGCGCGCGGTCGGGATGCCATGGCTGCGGTCGAACAAGGCGGGCGCCCAGGCCAGTGCCCCGTAGCCGATGATCGACAGCAGCGTCGGGTAGGTCAGCACGCGGGCAAAGGTGGCCGGGTGCTGCCGCAGGAAACGCACGAAGTCGGCCACCGACGGCTTGTCGACATCGATGCCACGCGCCGCCGCGGTGTCCTGCTGGCGTGCCGGCTCGCGCACTGTCCACAGCAGGATCAGCGCCAGCGGCACGCCCGGAGCCGCCGCGGCGAGGAAGGCCACGCGCCAGGCCGCCAACTCGCCCAGCCCGAGGATGGACAGCCCCTGCGGCGGGATCACCGCCAGCATCCAGCCACCCAACAGCAGCGACGCACCCGAGCCGATGGCGATCGACACGTAGTACACCGCCAACGCCCGCCCGCGCCGCCGCGGCGCGACGAAGTCGGCGATCAGCGAATAGGCGGCCGGGGCCAGCACCGCCTCGCCGATGCCCACCCCCACGCGCGCCAGCAGCAGGTGCGTGTAGGTCTGGCCGAAAGCGAACAAGGCGGTGGCCGCGCTCCAGAACAGCAGGCCGACGAAGATCAGGTTGCGTCGGCTGCCGCGGTCCACCAGCCGACCCAGCGGCAGGCCGGCCAGCGTGTAGAAGACCGCGAAGGCATAACCCTGCAGCAGGCTGAACGCCGTGTCGGAGATGCCGAACTCCTTGCGTAGCGGGCGCACCAGCAGGGCCGGCAGCTGGCGGTCAAGCTGCGACAGCAGCGTCACGGCGAACAGCACGCCGATGACGTACCAGGCGTAGCGCGGATCGGGGTAGGGCGGGGAGGGCGCCGCGACGGGGGTGGTCATCGTCGTGCTGTCAGAACCGGTACTCGGCCGTCATGCCCAGCGTGCGTGGATCGCCCGGCGTGATGGTGTTGTAGCCCTGCAGGTAGAACGAGTTCGACCGCGCCTTGTAGTAGGTGTTGGCGAGGTTGCGGCCCCACAGCGACAGGCGCACCGGTGCGGCTGCCAGGTCCAGCGACACCACGGCGTTGAGCAGGCCGTAGGCCGCCTGCTCGTTGGAGGCGATCTGGCCGGGTGTCAGCGGCGTGAATGGGCTGGTGTTGGTGTTGACCGGCACGAAGAACGACACCTTCGACTGCCAGCGGTAGTCGGCATGCAGGTTCAGCTTGCCCAGCGCCAGTGCCAGCGGCAGGTCGACACCGAAGCTGGCGGTGGTCTTGGCCGCAGTGACGAAGGGCTGACCCTTGAACGGCCCAGAGGTGAACTCGGGCTCCATCAGGCCCAGACCGGCACTGAGCTCGAGGCCGCGCAGGCGCAGTTGCGCGTCCAGCTCCAGCCCCTTGACGGTGGCCGCGCCGGCGTTGAAGACGCTGCTGACGGTGACCGTGCTGCCGCTGGGGATGTGCGGTGCGATCTGCTGGATGTCGGTGTACTTGGCGACGTAGGCAGCGGCGTTCAGGCGCAGCCGGTTGTTCAGCGCCAGCCACTTGGCACCGGCCTCGTAGGAAATCACCTTCTCCTTGTCGAAGGGCGCGTAGCCCGGCACGTTGGTGGCGCCCGCGGGCTGGAAGCCACCCGAGCGGAAGCCGCTGGTGATCTTGCCGTAG
>MESD01000127.1:2228-7610 GCA_001770815.1 Burkholderiales bacterium RIFCSPHIGHO2_12_FULL_69_20 | reverse complement strand
CCCGGCCGTGGCGCGCAGCTGCGGGCTGAACGACCAGGTGGCCTGGGCGAAAGCGCTGGTGGAGGTCTGGTTGACGTCGAACTGGTTGAGCCGGCCCAGCGTGTTGGCGCCGCTGGGCTGGGTGACCAGGCTGCTGTCCTGCAGGTCCTCGCTGAACCAATACAGGCCGGCGATCCAGTCCAGCCGGTCGTCGAACGCACCGCCGTAGGCCTGCAGCTCCTGCGACAGCTGGCTGCCGGCCACGCCGTACCGCTGGATCTGGTTGATGAAGACCGGCGTGGCGTCCAGGTCGTAGCCGCTGATCACGTCGATGGCCCGGCGCGCGGTGATCGATTTCAGCGTGAAGCCGGGCTGGCGCCAGGTCAACGTGAGGGCTTGGTTCTCGACGTCAGCGGTATTGCGCGGGTTGAAGCCGGCAGTGTTGTCGAAGCCGCCGTTGCGCACGTGGGGCGCCAGGCTGGCCAGCGCGGGCGAGCTGGCGATGGCCGGATCGTGATAGGCCAGCACCCAGACCTGTGAGTTCGAACGGCTCTTGAAACGGTCCAGATAGAGGTCGACGTCGAGGTTGTCGCTGGGTCGGGCGCGCAGACTGGCGCGCAGGTAGTCGCGGCTGTCGTCGCTGAGCGGCTCGTTCAGCGTGGTGCTGCGGCCATAGCCGCCATGCTCGGCGTGGTCGGCCACCAGGCGCACGGCCAGCTGCTTGTTCAAGGGCAGGTTGAGCACGGCGCCGGCGTTGCGCTCGTCGTGGTCGCCGAAACCCAGTCGAAGCGTTCCTTCCAGGCGATCGGTCGGGCGCTGGGTGCTCATGTTCAGCGCACCGCCGATGGTGTTGCGGCCGAACAGCGTGCCCTGCGGGCCGCGCACCACCTCGACCTGCTGCATGTCGACCAGCGCAGCGTTGGCGCCGGCGGTGCGGGCGTAGTAGACACCGTTGACATAGATGCCCACCGTGGGGTCGTTGTTCGACGAGATCGAGGTCGGGGTGATGCCCCGCATGCCGATGATCATGTTGTTCTTGCCCACCGGCGTGTCGGTGATCAGCAGCGAGGGCGCGCGGGCGCTCAGCGACTTCACGTCCAGGATCTGGTTCCTGGCAAGATCGGCGGCGGTGATCGGCGTCACTGCGGTGGGCACGTCCTGCAGGCTGTCCTCGCGGCGGGTGGCGGTGATGGTGACGGTCTCGACCGCCTCGCTGGCGTTGGCCGCGTTCTGGGCACGGCTGGCGCCGGGTGCGGCCAGCGTGGCCAGCACGCTGGCAGTCATCAGGGAAAGGCGGAAGTGTGGGTTCATCATCGGATCTCTGGGCGTTGAAGTTGGGTCGGTGGGGTGGGTACGCATGGCAGCCGCCGGGAACCGGGTTGGCGAATCGGCTGCGCCGGGGTTGTCAGGCAGGCTCGCTTGCTGAGACGAGCAGCATGCGGGCCACGTTGGCGCGCGCCGGCCGCTCGAGCATGAAGCGCACGGCGGCGGCCACGTCGGCCGGCGCCAGCGGCGCGGGCAGCGCCACACCGACGGCCTGGGCCCGGGTGCGCAGTTGGTCGAAGATCTCGGTGTCGGTGCTGCCCGGTGCGATGCTGCCCACGCGCACGCCGCTGCCCTTGAGCTCGACGCGCAGCGCCGTCGTCACGCCCTCCAGCGCCAGCTTCAGCGCGGCGTAGACGCCCATCGACGAGTGGCTGACGTAGGCCCCCACGCTCGAGACGTTGATGATCGCGCCCCGGCCCTGGCGCTTGAAGGCACGCGCGAAAACGTAGCTGGCCCGCACCACGGCGTCGAAGTTCACGCGGGTCATCTGCGCCAGCGCGTCCAGGTCCATCGTCTCTACCGTGCCGGTGACCACGATGCCGGCGTTGTTGACCAGGATGTCGACACGGCCAAAGCGCTGCAGCGCGGCATCGAGCAGCGCCTGCGGCGTGACCGGGTCGTCGATCGCCGCGACCAGCGTGGCGCTGTCCACCGGCAGCGAGGCCTGCAGCGACTGCAGTCGGTCGGCGCGGCGGGCGGTCAGCACCAGGCGCACGCCGGCAGCGGCCAGTTCTCGTGCGATGGCTTCGCCGATGCCCGAGGATGCTCCGGTGATCACCGCCACATGGTTGTGCAGGGGGCCGAGGCGATTTGCCTCGGTCAATGCCGGCGCTGACACCGACGTCGGACCGTCGCTCGCAGCAGGCACCTCAGCCACCGCCAGTGCCGCCGAAGCGTGCCTGCATCTCGACCTGGAAGTCGCGCTTGAGCGTGGGGTAGTAGGCGATCTGACCACCCATGCCGCCGGCGATGTCGATCGACGCGGCGCTGATGAAACTGGCGTACTCGCTGGCCAGGAACAGCGCCATGCCGGTCACGTCCTCGGGCTTGCCGAAGCGGCCCAGCGGCACCACCTTGAGCACCATCGCGTCGAATTCGCCGCGCGGCGTGCCTTCGGGCATCTCCTTGTAGTGGCGGTTCCACTGGCCGGTGTCGATCCAGCCCATGTTTAGCGTGTTCACCAGGATGTTGTCCTTGGGGAGCGACATGCCCAGCGACTTGGCCATCGCGATGCAGGCTGCACGGTTACTGACCGACGGGATACCGTCGGGCGTGATCTGCGTGCCAGCCAGCGCGTTGATCTCGATGATGCGACCCCAGCGCTGCTTGCGCATGTGCGGCACCACCGCCTGAATGAAGCGGAAATGACCCATCTGCAGCACGTTGGCATGCTCGAGGATCTGCTCGGGCGTCAGCGTGTCGAGATTGCCGCCGCGGCCCTGTCCGGCGTTGTTGACCAGCACGTCCACCCCACCCCAGGCCTGCGCCACCTCGTCGACGAAGGCCTTCACGCCGGCGGTGTCGGTGACGTCGACCGCGCGGGCGATCACCGCCTGGGCGGTGGCGGCCAGCTCGGCGCCAGCGGTGTCAATGTCGGCCTGGGTGCGGGCACACACCGCGACGCGAGCGCCTTCGGCCGCGAAGGCCCGGGCGATGGCGCGGCCGATGCCGCGCGACGCACCGGTGACGATCACGCGCTTGCCGCTCAAGTCGATGTTCATGCAGGACTCCTGGGGTGACCCGTCGGCACGCTGGCGGGCGACCGGGCGGTGAGGGGGTGCTGGGTACTTGGCCAACACTTCGATGCGGATAGTTTAGACACAAAACACTAAAGTGTTCAAATAGTGTTTACACGGGAGGTGTCTCCGGCGTTGCCTCCGAAGGCCCGGGCCAGAAAGTCCTGCAGGGCCTCGGTGCAGGGATCGGCGGGCCTGACCCGCGGCCAGGCCAGGCCAACCTCCATCACCGGCAGCCGGTCGTCGACCGGAATCGCGCGTATGCGCCGGCCGTCCAGCGACCAGGGGCGGAACACCATGTCCGACAAGATCGTGACGCCCATGCCCAGCGCCACCATCTCGCGCAGCGCCTCCATCGACGAGGTGCGGATGAAGGTCGGCGGCGCGCACCCCGCCGCCTGCCAGTAGCGCAGCGCATTGGTGTCGCCCTCATCGACCAGCGGCAGGATGTAGGGGTGGCGGGCGATTTCCGGCCAGCCGGCACTGCCCAGCCCGGCCAGCGCATGTTCGGCGGCCACCCACAGCTGGCGGCGTGAGTGCGCCAGCACCCGGCAGTGCAGATCGTCGGTGCGCTCCAGGTTGGACAGCAGTAGCGCAGCCAACTGCAGCCGGCCGGCGTGCAGCCGGGCCTCGATCTCGGGCCGCGGCAGCTCGATCAGCCTGACCTGGACCGCGGGAAACAACTGCTGGAAGCGGGCCAGCGCCGGCAGCAGGAAGTAGCCAAGCACTGTGTAGGTAGCGGCCAGTTCGACGCACCCGGTCAGCCCGTCCTGCCGCCGAAAGGGCAAGCGAGCGGCCTCGTCGGCGGTCAGCAACACCGCGTGCGCGTGCTGCAGGAACGCCTGCCCCTCGGCGGTCAGCGCCACGCCGCTGCGGCCACGCTCGAGCAGCGGTGCACCCAGCACACGCTCGAGCTCGGCCACCGCCAGGGTCATGGCCGACTGCGACAGGCCTACCTCGACCGCGGCGGCCGAGATCTGGCCGGTTCGAGCCACGGCGGCGAAGTAGTGCAACTGCCGCAGCGTGAAGCGCGGTACCGGCCAGGTGGGATTTGTCATGAGTTCATCCAATACCTGAGGCCAGCAAATTGAACTGGACTATGCCACTAGTAATGAACACAATCAATAAATCTGTTCACTAAATTGCAGTCCATCCCGCAGCCGCGGGCCAGGACCGCCGCCCTTGCCATGAACCTCCAAGTCACGCTCGAAGACAAGTACGAGCTCGCCACGGGCCGTGTCTACATGACCGGCACCCAGGCACTTGTGCGGTTGCTGCTGGCGCAGAAGGCACGCGATGCGGCAGCGGGGTTGAACACCGGTGGCTTCGTGTCGGGCTACCGTGGCTCGCCGCTGGGGGCGGTGGACCAGGAGATGTGGAAGGCCAAGGCGCGCCTGGAGCGCGAGCGCATCGTCTTCCAGCCCGGGCTGAACGAGGAGCTGGCCGCCACTGCGGTGTGGGGCACGCAGATGCTGGCGCTGGACCGCAACGCCGAAGTCGACGGCGTGTTCGCGCTGTGGTACGGCAAGGGCCCGGGCGTGGACCGTAGCGGCGACGTGTTCAAGCATGGCAACATCGCCGGCTGCGCCCCGCATGGTGGCGTGCTGCTGGTGGCCGGCGACGACCATGCCTGCAAGAGCAGCAGCCTGCCGCACCAGAGCGAGCATGCCTTCATCGCCGCGATGATCCCGGTGCTAAATCCCTCTGGCGTGCGCGAGTTCATCGAGTTCGGCCTGCACGGCTACGCGATGTCGCGCTACTCGGGTTGCTGGGTCGGCTTCAAGGCGATCAGCGACACGGTCGAGTCGTCGTCGTCGTTCGAGATCGACCCGATGGCCGTCGTGACCAAGGTGCCCGGCAGCTACCCGATCCCGCCCGATGGCTTCCACATCCGCTGGCCCGACCCGCCGCTGGAGCAGGAGAACCGGCTGCAGCGCCAGCGGCTGTATGCGCTGTTGGAGTACGTGCGCCTGAACAAGCTGAACCGGCAGGACTGGTCGGCGCCGAACGCCAAGTTGGGCATCGTCACCACCGGCAAGAGCTACCTCGACGTGCGCGAGGCGCTGGCGATGATGGGCATCACCGACGACGTGGCCCGGTCGCTGGGCCTGCGGCTGCTGAAGATCGGCGTGTCGTGGCCGCTGGAGCCGACCTGCATCCGCGAATTCGCCACCGGCCTGGACGAGATCCTGGTGGTCGAGGAAAAGCGCCAGATCATCGAGTACCAGCTCAAGGAGCAGCTGTACAACGCGCCGGCCGATTCGCGCCCGCGGGTGGTCGGCAAGTACGACGAGACCGGTGAATGGGTGCAGGTGCCGCAGGGCGGCATCCTGCTGTCGCC
>MESD01000127.1:0-2198 GCA_001770815.1 Burkholderiales bacterium RIFCSPHIGHO2_12_FULL_69_20 | reverse complement strand
GCGCGGTGGCCGGCATCGGCTGCCACTACATGGCGCAGTGGATGGACCGGCGCACCGAGACCTTCACACAGATGGGCGGCGAAGGGGTCAGCTGGGTCGGGCAGGCACCGTTCACCGGCACCAAGCACATCTTCGCCAACCTGGGTGACGGCACCTACATGCACTCGGGCTCGCTGGCCATCCGCGCGGCGCAAGCCGCGGGCGTCAACATCACCTACAAGATCCTGGTCAATGACGCGGTGGCGATGACCGGCGGCCAACCGATCGAAGGTGCGCCCAGCGTGCCGCAGATCCTGCAACAGGTGGCGGCCGAAGGCGTGCGCCACCTGCACCTGGTGAGTGACGAGCCCGCGCTGTACGACGGCATGGCCGGCCTGCCGGCCGGCGTGGCGGTCAGCCACCGCGATGGGCTGGACGACTTGCAGCGCCGGGTGCGCGAGCTGCCGGGCGTCTCGGTGATCGTCTACGCCCAGGTCTGTGCGGCGGAAAAGCGCCGTCGGCGCAAGAAGAAGTTGCTGGTGGACCCGCCGCGGCGGGTGCTGATCAACGAGGCGGTGTGCGAGGGCTGCGGCGACTGCGGCGTGCAATCGAACTGTGTGGCCATCCTGCCGCTGGAAACGCCGCTGGGCCGCAAGCGCACGATCGACCAAAGCGCCTGCAACAAGGACCTGTCCTGCCTCAAGGGCTTCTGCCCGAGCTTCGTGTCGGTGGAAGGCGGCAGCCTGCGCAAGCCGGCGCGCAGTGCGGTGGCCCTGCCGCAAAACCTGCCGGTGCCCGACCTGCCGGCATTGGCGCAGCCCTGGAACGTGCTGGTCACCGGGGTCGGCGGCACCGGCGTGGTGACCATCGGCGCGCTGATGGGCATGGCCGCGCACCTCGAGGGCAAGGGTGTGCTGGTGCTGGACATGGCCGGGCTGGCGCAGAAGGGCGGCGCGGTGATGTCGCACATCCGCATGGCTGCCACGCCCACCGGCCTGCATGCGGCCCGCGTGCCGGCCGCCCAAGCCGACCTGGTGCTGGGCTGCGACCTTTTGGTGGCCGCGGGCAAGGATGCGCTGGCCACCATGGCGCGCGGCCGCACCCATGCGCTGCTGAACACCGACGTGGCCCCGACCGGCGCCTTCACGCAGGACCCAGATTGGCAGGTCTCGCCCGAGGCGATGCAACAGCGGGTGCGCGAGTCAGTGCAGGACGCCGAGACCATCGACGCGAGCACGCTGGCGACGGCCCTGCTTGGCGACGCCGTGGCCACCAACGTCTTCCTGCTGGGCTTCGCCTGGCAGAAGGGCTGGGTGCCGCTAGGCGAGGCCGCGCTGCTGCGCGCCATCGAGCTCAACGGCGCGGCGGTGGCGATGAACAAGGCCGCCTTCGCCTGGGGCCGCCAGGCGGCGATCGACCCGGCCTCGGTGCGCGCCGCGGCCGGTCTGAGCGCGCCGGCGGCCGTGATCCAGATGCCGGCGCGTCTGCCCTCGCTCGAAGCGTTGATCGCCGACCGCATGCAGCGCCTGGCGGCCTACCAACACCCCGCCTATGCCCGGCGCTACGAAGACTTCGTGCGCGAGATCGCCGCTGTGGAGACGCAGCGCATCGGCGGTGACCGCTTTGCCCGCGAGGTCGGCTGGAGCCTGTACAAGCTGATGGCCTACAAGGACGAGTACGAAGTGGCACGGCTGTATGTCGAATCGGGCTTCTTCGACCGCGTGGATCGCGAGTTCGAAGGCGACTACCGGCTGAAGTTCCACCTCGCGCCGCCGCTGCTGTCCAAGCGTGACCGACAGGGCCACCTGGTCAAGCAGGCTTACGGTCCGTGGGTGGCGACCGCATTCCGCTGGCTGGCCAAGGCGCGTGGCTTGCGCGGCACGCCGCTCGATGTCTTCGGTTACAACGCGGAGCGCCGCGCCGAGCGCGACGCCATCGATGACTTCATGGTCTTGGCGCGCAAGGTGGCCAATGCACTGGACGCGTCGCGGCTGGGCACCGCGCTGGCGCTGGCGCGGCTGCCGCAGTCGGTGCGCGGCTATGGCCATGTCAAGCACGAGAGCGCGGTTGCGGCCCATACCCGGCGGCTGGAACTGTTGGAAGAATTCGAACGAACCGGCGTGCCAGTCAACTCCACCACCGACGCCTGTCAGTTCTTGTCGCCCTAATCTTACTGTGTCACAAGAGTAGCTTTGCGCTTGCTCTGCCGCAGCAGGGAC
>MESD01000126.1:13522-21890 GCA_001770815.1 Burkholderiales bacterium RIFCSPHIGHO2_12_FULL_69_20 | reverse complement strand
GCAACGGCTATGGCAACACGGCCGCGGCGCGACTGATGCGCGTCAACGTGGATGCCAAGTCGCCCGACTTCCTGAAGCTGCAGCAGCAGCTGCAACTGCCCGGCAGCATCGGCAACGGCGGCCCCGGCTTCCTCGATCTGGCGGTCAGCGGTGGGCGCTACCTGGGCGTGACCATGCCGCGCCAGGGTGGCGGCGTCATCGGCTTCGGCGTGCAGGACAAGGGCGACGTGTTCGTCATCGACCTGGCCACCATGCAGGCGGCCTATGAAGAGCGCGCCCGGCTCACCGGCGGTGCCGACCGGCGCCTGATCGTCAGCGAGGACGACGTGCGCCTGATCGACCTGGGCAGCACCGGCACCAACGCCGGCAAGGCGCCCAAGTACATCGCGCCCGGCGCCGAGCCGGGCCAGTTCGTGGTGGGCACGCCGGGCTCGTACAACGGCGGCTTCATCGCCTTCACGGCCAAGCGACCCACCGCGGACGCGGCCATGACGGTCACCGCGCCGGCGGCGCCCAGGCTCAATCCGGGGCCGCAGTGGTACAACAAAAAATACTACCAGAACATCCAGCACGCGTCGGGCGTGGCGGTGTCGGCCGACGGCAAGTACGCCTTCGTGCTGGACCGCAACTTCATCTTCGACGAGATCGGGTTCCTGTGGGGCAACCTGGTCAACAAGCAGGTGGGCGGCAAGATCGGGGTCATCGAAGACCCGTTCGGTCCGAACCCGAAGTACCTGGGTGCCAGCACACCGATCGAAGGCGGTTCGCTCGACCACTTGTCGATCTCGCCCGATGGCCGCAGCCTGCTGGCCACGGCCTGGGTCGAGGAGTACGGCGGCCCGGGCGATGGCTACTACAGCCGGCTGTTCTCGACGGTGTTCCAGTTCGATGCCAACGCGATCGTCGCAGCCGCCAAGGCCAACACCGATCCGATGAAGCCTTTCGACCTGAACAACGGCATCCTGCATCCCAAGCGCTACGACGAACTGCCCAAGTCGTGGGCTGTGGCCACGCTGGCGGCCGAGGGTGAGCTGCGCCTGCTCAGCCCGACCACCCGCACGCAGGCGGACACACGGCCGGTGTTCAAGCTCGACGCCTCGCAAGACATCACCGAGCTGCGTCTCTACGTCAGCAGCTTCGCGCCCGGCGGGGGCCTGTTCCCGGGCGACCGGCCGGCCGTGCCGCCCTTCGGCGCCGACCTCAAGGGCGCCAACGGCGAGCCGATCTCGCCGCCGCCGCTCAACGTCGAGCACCTTGAGCGCATCCTGACCACGGGCAACTTGCTGGAGGAGACGGGTGTGCTGCGCGCGGGGCAGGTCTTCAGCTTCGAGGACTTCGCCAACAGCGAGGCCTATGCGCAGCTGCAACTCACTGCGGGCCAGCGCTACTTCTGGGGCGTCATCGCCGTCACCAGCACGGGCCGGCAGCTCACCGCATCGCAGGAGTTCAAGGTGCAGACCGCACGCGACCTGGCCGAGTTGGAAGGCACGTCGGTCACGGTCATCACGCACGGCTACCAGCCGCCGCTGGTGTCGGGGCTGGATGGCCGCACCGACCTGGGTGCGCTGTTGCCCAGCGGCGCGCTGAAGACCGATGCCTCGGGCACCGGATCGGCCCAGCTTGCGCGCCAGATCGCCGCCGACCAGGGCGGTTATGCCTACCTCTACAACCGCCAGAACGGCGCCTGGGAGTCGCTGAAGGGCGCTGCCGGCATCCCGCTGGAAGACGCTATCGCCCAGCGCAAGCCGGTGGTGCTGGTGCCCGACTGGGTGCTCGAATCGGGCTGGAGTGACTCGGGCTTTTCCGAGGCCGCGGCCGATGCGATCTACGCCGCTCTGGTGCAGGCCGAGGTCCAGGTCGGCGGGGGTATCCTGGGTGCCAACTTGCACCTGATCGCTCACAGCCGCGGCACGGTGGTGAACTCCGAGGTGGCCCAGCGCATTTTGTGGGGTGTCGAGAAATACGGCGCGCCGCGTCCGGCCGACCTGCAGATGACCACGCTCGATCCGCACGATTTCGAGCAGCCGTCGCTGATCCAGGGCGAGCAGTTGTCCAGCGCCATGGTCAACGCTGCCAAGGCCCAGTTCGCCGGTGCCTTGCTCGACGGCCTGGGCCTGGTGTCAGCCTTGGCCAAGTCTGAGTTCATGCGCCGCTTCGAGCTCACCGACAACAGCTTCGCCGACTTCGCCTACGACAAGATCATGGCCAAGCTGGGTGATCTGGTCGCCAAGATTCCCTACCTGGGTGCCCTGGGCAAGGCTACCGGCGTGCTGCTCGACCTGGTGCAGAAGTTCGAGACCGATCCGGCCCACATGGGGCTGAAGACGATCGACTTCTCGCAGTTCTACGACCCTGACGTCTTCGCCTGGCTGGGCATCGATTTCGCCGACAGCTATTACCAGCACGTGGCCGACGAGAACGCCGCGCCCGGCACCACGGTCACGCCCAATGGCCGTTCGCTGACCGGGCTGTCGGCCGCTTATCCGGATGCCGGCTTCGACTTCGAGTTCGACCTCACCGGCCTCAAGGGCTTCCTGCAGGACGATCGCATGCCCATCCTGGGCTCGCAGGCGATCTCGCATTCGCGGCCGCACAGCTGGTACGCGGGCACGATCTCGTCCTCGCTGGACTACTTCAGCGCTGGCCGCACCGGCAAGGACCCGTTCAGCGCCCGCGACTGGATCATCCGCCGCCAGGCCGACAGCAAGTACGAGCGGCAGGACGGCATGTTCAAGGGCACGGTCGCCGGCAGCCCCTACAAGAACACACTGATCGCACCCTGGTACCTGCAGCGGCTCGATCAGCTGGTGGGCCGCGCCGTCAGCGGCACGCCGGCGCAGTCGGGCCTGGCCGAACTGGTGGCCAGCCGCAGCGAGCAGGATCCGGCCGACACCTGGGAGGGCGTGGGCATCGGCTGGTTCTTCTCGATGCTGGGTGGTGGTGCCGATGAGCGCATCGCCGCCGGCCAGGACAGCCGGGTGTCGGTGAGCACCGACAACACTGAATTCGGCAGTACCGGCACGGCTGTGGACGGGGTCTACAACGGCAACTTCCAGGCCAGCGTGCACCCGTTCTTCGGGCGCTACCTGACCAGCTACGAGCTGCCAGGCTGGGCCATGCACAACGGTGCCGAGGTCTCGCAGGACACTGGCCAGGCGCTGCAGCTGATGTTCAAGGGACTCAATGAGGACGCGATGGCGGCCGACGGGCTGGGCGCCGAGGCCGCCAGCTTGCGCAGCACCCTGGCCTACTACCAGGGCAAGTTCGGCGCCGAGTTCACCTTGGGCAACTTCGCCAGCTTCGTCGACCAAAAGCGCCTGCGCGACTGGCTGACCGATCTGCTGAAGGACTCGATGCTCGATGCGATCAAGGAATATGGCCAGCCGATCGGCGAGGCCATCACCGACGCCATCGGTGAGCAGGCGCGGGCGTTGATCGAAGCCCTGGTGCCGCTGGTCACCGACAGCCTGCCGAGCGACACACTGATGGAGGTCGGCGATTTCGGCCTGATGCTGCAGAAGTACGCCGAGTGGGGCTTCCAGCTGTCGTCCACCTCGCCCACGCTGGTGCACAACCGCATGGTGCTGCCAAAGGCGGCGCAGCAGCTGAGCCTGGAGGTCGACAGCCGGGCCATGGCCGGATCGACCGCCGAGCTGGTGATCCTGCTGCTCGACGCCGACGGCGCGATCAGCGAGGGCACGGTGCTGGCGACGCGCTTGTTGACCGACCTGCCGGCCGGCCGGTCGACGCTGACGGTCGACATCCCCAGCGGCCTGCGGCCGGACACGCTGCAGACGGTGCGGTTGGCCATCCAGCTGCGCAACGCGGGCGCGGCCGACCGGGCGGTCATCGACAACGTCAAGCTCGATGCGGCCATCGTGGTCACCGACAGCAGCGGCGAGGACGCGGCGTCGCGCGACCAGACAGTGGTGTTCTTCCAGGGCGTGGTCGCGCCGATGGCCGACGTGCCCGAAGGCCTGACGCGGCTGGAGGCTTTTGGCGGCCCGGGGCTCACGGAGCACCGCGTGACCCTGAGCAACACCACATCGGACGCGCTGACCTACACGGTCACCGTGATGACCAACGACTTCGTGTCCTTTGGCGGCACCGACGTGCACACCGCCAGCCCGCTGGGCCAGGTGGTGGCCAGCGGCCAGGCGCTGGGTGCGGGTGGCAACGAGGCGCTGAACTTCAGCGTCGGCCTCAGCGACGCGCAGCGCAGGGCGCTGGGCAACGTCTACGACGCGGTGCTGCTGTCGAGCACGGTGCGCATCGACGCGCGCAAGGCCACGGCCGATGGCAGCGTGGATGCCGGCTCGAACACCTTGCGCCTGATCTACTTCACCGAGCTGAGCGACCTGCACCAGATGGACGCCGTGATCAACGGCCTGCCGGTGGTGGCCGGTGAGGAGCGGGTGATCCGCATCTACAACCCAGGCCGCGTCAAGTTCGAGCTGGAGCCGGGCAGCCGCTGGGTGCTGACGGAATCGGGTGGCGAGGTGCAATTGCGCCTGCAGACCACCACGGCCGACGTCGGCATGATCGACAGCCCCATCGTGCTGCGCATCAACGGCCTGGAGTACGGCCGCCTGGTGGCGCGTGCCGAGGTGCTGCCGGTGCAGCGCCTGCAGGTGGATGTCTCCCGCCTGGGCGACCTGATCGCCAATGCCGTGGCGCTGGCCAACACGCCCGATGACGAACTGGTGGCGCTGGGCCCGGACCAGCGCGCCCTGCGCGATCTGCTGGCCAGTGCCAGCTTCCGCGACGCCCTGCCGGCCGACTTCAGCGCGGCCGACCTGGCCCTGCTGATCGACAGCCTGAAAGACCGCTTCGCCAGTGCCAGCAGCGTGATCGGTGCCCACAAGGCGCTGGGTCGCATCAGCCTGTCGTTCGGCTCGGTGGCCGAGCTCGATGCCGAGGCGCGCGCACGCACCACCGCGGTCGAGTTCGACCTGTCGGCATTCGGCAATGCGGCCGAGGCCGGTCGTGCGGGTTGGGACTTCCAGACCGCTGCCTTCGATGCGCTGCTGTTCGGCGCCGGTGGCAGCGTCCTGGCCAACCTGGGTCTGCGCGCCAAGGATTACGCCTTGTCGCGCGTGCTCAACAACGACCTCAGCGGCGCCGCCGGCGGTGCGGTGCTGGCCAGCGGCAGTGGCGTGGCCACGCTGTCGATCCCGAACGCGTTGAAGCAGGCCGTGGCCTATGCCGGCGGCATCGCCGACCGTGGCCGGCGCATGGCGGCCATCGGCGAGTACTTCGGCTGGCTGATCTCGCACGAGGTGGGCCACAACATCGGCTTGCCCGACGAATACAAGCTCGACGGCGCCGGCAACCGGGTGGCCCTGGTCGCCAACGAGACCAGCATGGGCGTGCCGCTCAGCGGCGACCGCTCGCAGCTGCAACTGGACCTGGCACGCCTGGCGCTGGGTGGCGAGGGCTCGGTCGATCCCGCACGCGTCGACCAGCTGTTGGGCTACCTGCGCAGCCTGTCACGCCAGCAGGCCTATTTCGGCGCACCGCCGATCGAGGGTGAGCAGGCGACCGGGGGCACGGCGGGCACCCCCAGCGGCACGACGCAGCCGACCAACGCGGCCGAGCCAACACCGACCTTCGACCCCGGCCTGCCGATCCATGACACGCTGCAAGGTGCTGCGCTGGCCTCGGTGGCCGGCTGGGCCGTGCGCGGTGCGGTGCAGGTGGCCGATGGCCGTGCGGTGCTGGGTGAATCGGCGCAGAGCCAGGCGCAACTGGCCCAGGTCTTCCGCCTCGGTGTGGGTGATCGGCTGCTGGCTTTCACCGTGCAAGCGGCGGAGCTGCAGGCCCATGCCAATGGCCCGTCGGATGCGTTCGAAGTGGCCTTGCTCGACGCCACCACCGGCGCGCCGGTGGCGCGCCTGGCCGGGCTGACGCGCACCGACGCGCTGCTCAACCTGCAGACCGATGGCACCGAGCGCGCCGCGGCCGGCGTGCAGGCCCTGCGCCATGCCGATGGCAGCGTCACCTACTGGGTGCCGCTGTCGGGCATCGCGGCGGGCACACCGCTGCTGCTGTGTTTCGACCTGCTGGGCTTCGGCGCGGCCGCCAGCCGGGTCACGCTGCGCGACATCAGCCTGATCGGCGTGCCGGTGGCGGTGGACGATGCGGTCACGCTCGACGAGGATCAGCTCACCACCGGCAACGTGCTGGGCAACGACCTGCTGGCCGGCGCCACGGTCAGCGCGGTGGTGCTGGATACCGGCCCGCAGCATGGCACGCTGGTGCTGGCCGCCGACGGCAGCTTCAGCTACCGGCCCGATGCCAATTGGTTCGGCGCCGATACCTTCGGCTACCACTTCGTCGATGGCGAGGGCCGGGTCACCGACACGGCCACGGTGCGCCTGCAGGTGCGCCCGGTCAACGACGCGCCGCTGCTGGGCGACGCCAGCCTGACGGTGGACGCCGACCAGTCGCTGAGCTTCGATCCGCTGGCCACGGCCAGCGACGTCGACGGCGATGCGCTGGCCGCCTCGGTGGTGACGGGGCCGGCGCACGGCAACCTCACCGTCGAAGCCGACGGCCGCTTCAGCTACCGGCCGGCCGATGGTTTTGCCGGCCAGGACAGCTTCACGCTGCGGGTGGGCGATGGCCAGGCCGAATCGGCCGTGGCCACGGTCGGCATCACGGTGCAGGCCGGCATCGAGCCAGGCCAACCGCCGGAGGCCGCTGGCGGGCTGGTGCAAGGCGAGGAAGACCGCGCCATCGTGCTGGCCTGGGCCGATTTCAGCGTGCAGGGCGCGCCCGGCGCGGCGCTGTCGGTGCGTATCACGGCGCTGCCGGCCGAGGGCCAGTTGCAGCACCGCGCGGCCGATGGCGGCTGGGCGGTGGTGACGCTGGGGCAATCATTCGATGCCGAGGCGCTGGCGGCGGGCGCGTTGCGCTTCATGCCGGCGGACCAGGCCTCGGGCGGCCCGGGCCATGTGCTGGCGGGCGAGGGCAACCGGCGTGTGCACTATGCGCGCCTGGGCTACGTGGCGGTGGACGGCCCGCTGCAAAGCGCAGCGGCCAGCCTGGTGATCGACGTGGCCGCGGTGGCCGACCGGCCCAGCCTGCAGCTGCAGGGCGGTGCCACGCTGCGTGGCAGCGAGGACGTGGCGATCACGCTGCCCGAAGCGGTGGCCGCCTTGGCCGATGCCGACGGGTCCGAGTCGCTGGTGCTCACGCTGACGGGCCTGCCCGACGGCGCGGTGCTGAGTGACGGCGTGCGCAGCTTCAGCCCCGGCAGTACGCAGCGGGTGGTCGACCTGAGCGGCTGGAACCTGGCCGCGCTGCGGCTGCAAGCGCCGGCCAACTTCAACGGCACGCTGGTGCTGCAGCTGCAGGCCAGCGCGATCGAGGCCAGCACCGGCGAGCGCGCGACGGTGGTGCAGGATCTGGTGGTCGAGCTGGCCCCGGTGGCCGATGCGCCCACGCTGGTGCTGGCCCCCCCCGATGTCAGCCTGAGCCGGGAACGTCTGGCGACCGGCTGGGAGGGCGTGGCCAATCCGAACCTGGCCGCCACCGTCATTGCCGGCGGCAACCTGCAGGGCTGGACCTTGGTGCCGGCCCTGGCGGGCAAGACGGCGGCATTCGAGGTTTGGACGGCCGGCGACCAGATGCGCAACATCGTGGGCAACCGGGCGGTGGTGAAGGCTCCGGTCGATGCGGGCAGCCAGTGGCTGGGCCTGAGCAATGGCACCAAGGCCAGCAGCCAGGCCCTGGGCATCGAGCATCAACTGGCCACCATCGACGGTGCGCGCTACACGCTGACGCTGCAGTTGGCGGGCGGCCTGGGCTTTACCGAGGCCAACGGCACGCTGGGTGTGTACCTCGATGGCGTGCGCATCGCCACGCAGGCCGCGGTCAGCGGTCGCTCGGCGCTGGCCTGGACGGGCTTGAGCCTGCAGTTCACCGGCAACGGGCAACTGCAGCGGCTCACGCTGCGCCTGGAGGGTGGCGACGCCTTTGCCGTCAGCACGGCCACCATGCGGGCAGTGATGCTGGACCAGATCCGCATCGTCGAGACGCTGCCGGTCGATGCGGGGCGGGTGTTCGGCTTCGTCGACAGCGCCGTGGCCCTGCCGCACGTGACGGCGCAAGTCTCGCCCGATGCGGTGGGCGAGCGCTTCAGCGTCACGCTGCTGGGGCTGCCTGCCGGGGCGGCGCTGGGCGATGGCGCGCACAGCCTGACTATTGGCAGCGACGGGTCGGTGGCCGATGTCACCGGCTGGCAGCTCGATCGGCTGACGCTGCAGCCGCCGGCCGGTTTTGTCGGCACGCTGCAGTTGCAGCTGCGGGCGACCAGTACCGAACCTGTCAACGGTGCGTTTGCCACAGTGCAGGCCGGTGTGCG
>MESD01000126.1:0-13478 GCA_001770815.1 Burkholderiales bacterium RIFCSPHIGHO2_12_FULL_69_20 | reverse complement strand
TGAACCCGTACCTCACCAGCACCGGCGGTGCGGTGGTGTCGTCGTCGGGGGCCGGCACGGCCGAGTTGTTGCCGGCCACGCGGCTGCAGGTCAGCCCCTTGGTGGCCGAAGGCGGCCTGGTGCTGCTGTCTGGTGGCGACGTCGGCTTGCCGCCGCCGGCGCGCACGAGCGAGGAAGAGGCCCTGGCCGAGGCCGAGCGCGCACGTACGCTGGGTCAAACCTGGTTGGCTGCACTGGAGCAGGCGGCGCAGGCGCAGTGGCAAGCCTTGGTGGGTGCCGGCGGCGGCGGTGGTGGTTGATCGGCCATGACAAGCGCTGAACACGGGGCTGCCCACTCGGGTCGCCCCGTGCCTCAGGGATGGTGCGGCAGGGTGGCAGCGGCTACTCTGTTGGCAGTGACGAAATGCGAGGATCGGTTGTGAAAATTGGTTTGAAAGCGGCCGCGGCCGGAATGGTGCTGGCGCTGGCCGGTGGGGTGGCGTCGGCGGGTCTGGTGGTCGACCAAGTGGGCGATGCCGATGGTTTCGGCATCGGTGTAACGACGCCAGGGGATTCGTTCTTCGCGCTCGACGTCTTGGATTTCGGCTCTCCTGACGCCGACGGTACTGACGAGTTGCTCGACACCACAGCGGTTGGCCACGGCTATGCCTTCAGCGGCACCGTGCTCTCGGCCAGTCTGACGCTGTTCCACGGCGGCTGGGGCGCTTATGGCGAAAGCAGGGTGTTGTTCAACGGAGTGGAGATCGGCGCCCTTGCCGTCGGCGAGGTTGGCGACGACAACTTCGCACGCAGTGACACCTTCGATCTGATGCAACTGCTCGATCTGGCGAACAACCCGTTGAGGCTGACCGGCAACGATGAGGTCACTGTCGTGTCGCTTCCGTTCGATGACGGCGTCGACTTCATCTTCGACGATGGCGTGCTGGACTTTTCGCTCTTGAGGATTGAGTACCGCGACACGAACGGCACCCCCGTCCCCGAACCCACCACCTGGGCCCTGACCGCCCTGGCCCTCGCCGGCCTGGTCGCCAGCCGTCGCCGTCAGGCGCGCTGAGCCTCGAACCCGCCGCTGCCGCTACGACCATCCGCGTGCCAGCCCGGCTGGCCGCCGCTGCGACACTGCGGGTTTGACCTGTCGGGGATGCCTTTGATCGTGAGCGCCTTCTTCCGGCGGCGGCTGGCCCGCGCCGGCCTGTGTCTGCTGGCCGGCTGCGTCGCGCCGGCCTTCGCCCAGCCGCTGCCGCAGCTGTATCAGGCCGCGCTGCTGCGTGATCCGGCGGTGGCCGGCGCGATGGCGCAGCTGCAGGCGGCCGAGCATCGGGTGACGCAGGCGCGTGCCGGCTTCGGGCCCAGTGCCACGCTGAGCGCCGGGAACACCGCCACGCGCTACCGCGAGGCACCGGCCTACGATCCGGTGCGGCCGTTCCACGCCACCACGGCGTCGCTGCAGGTCACGCAACCGCTGTTCCGCCCGGCGCTGCTGCCGGCACTCGATGCTGCGCTGGCCCAGGTGGTGCAGGCCCAGGCCTCGCTGATGCAGGCGCGTGGCGAGGCGGCGCAGCGGCTGGTCGAGGCCAGCTTCGATCTGCTGAAAGCCCGCGACACCCTGGCCTATGCCGAGGCCCAGCGCGCTGCCACCGACGCGCAGTTGCTGGCCGCCAAGCGCAGCTACCAGCTGGGCACGGCCGCGGTCACCGATCTGCGTGAATCCGAGGCCAAGGCCGATCTGGTGGCCGCGCAGGTGGCAGCCTCGGAGGCCGAGCTCGACCTGCGCCGCCAGGTGCTGACCGAGCTGGTGGGTCCGCCGCCCGATGCGCCGCTGGCCGGCGCCGGTTTGCTGGCGCGCACGCTCGACAGTGCCCGCCTGCCGCCGTTGGCCGGCGCCGACGCACTGGGCTGGTTGACCGTGGCCCAGGCCGGCAACCCGCAGCTGCAGCAGGCCCAGCAGGCGCTGTTGGTGGCCGAGGCCGAGCTGCGCCGCGCCTGGCTGGGCCACAGCCCCACCGCCGAGCTGACCTACAACTACACGATGAGCCGCGACACCGGCACCGTCACCAGCTTCTTCCCGCGCGAGGGCGATACCAGCGCGGTGGGTCTCAACATCAACGTGCCGCTGTTCGCCAGCGGCGCCACGCAGGCCCGCGTGCGCGAGGCCTCGGCCCAGCGCGACAAGGCGCTGGCCGATGTGGCGGTGGCGCGGCGCACCGTCACGCTGGGTGTCAGGCAGGGTTTCTCGGCGGCGCTCTCCGCCATCGCCCAGGCCCGCGCGCTGGACCTGGCGCAGCGCTCGCAGACGCTGTCGCTGCGCGCCAACCAGCGCGGTTACGAGGTGGGCATGAAGGTCAACGCCGACGTGCTGGAGGCGCAGAGCAAGCTGTTCGAGGTGCGGCGTGATCTGGCCCGCGCGCGCTACGACGCCTGGCTGGCCCATGCCCGGCTGCAGGCGCTGGGCGGCCAGCTGGGCGAGGCCGAGCTGGCGCAGTTGGACGGCCTGCTGATCGACGTCGAGCCGCAGAAGATGCTGCCGCCGCGCCCGCCCCGGGCGCTGTCGCGATGAGCACCGAGACACCCAATCAATTGACGCTGCCGGCGGCGGCCGTCGATCCGGCCGACCCCGGCGTGCTGCAGGCACTCGACGCCTGGCGCCAGCGCCTGCTGGGCGCCGGCCTGGCCTGCCGCGGTGTGGCCTGCGCGGGTGGCCCGCCGGCCTGGACCGTGCCGTTTGCCGATCCGCTGCTGGCCGACACCTGGGCCGGCCTGGTGGCGCGGGTGTCGGCCGACAACCCGGTGGCGCTGGCCAAGCGCGGTGAGGGCGGCGCGGGGGCCGAACTGCTGATGGCCAGCCGGGTGGCGATGCCCGACGGCCAGAGCGGCGTGGTCGGCGTGGTGCTGGCGCCGCCACACGACGAGCGGCTGGTGCCGCTGGTGCTGCTGTCGCTGGGCGGGCTGCAGTTGTCGCTGTCGGCCGCCAGCCTGGCGCACAACCAGCGCGCGGCACGCCTGCTCGAGGTGATGGGCCATGTCTCGGCGCAGGACAGTGCGCGCGCCGCGGCGCAGGAGTGGATCAACCGCACGGCGGCCTGGGTGCGCGCCGAGGTGCCGGCCACGGCGGGACTGAGCCTCACGCTGTTCGAGGTGCGTGGCCGCGTGCCGCACTGGTGGGTGGCGGCCGATACCGCCTGGGCCGAGACCGCATCACCCGCGGTGCAGGAGGCCGCCGAGCCCGCCGCGCAGGCGCTGGCCGAGGCGCGGGGTGTGAGCCAGCCGCCGTGGTGGGCCGAGCCGGTGCTGGCCCAGGGCGAAGCGGTGGCGGTGCTGGTGGCGCGCCACGATGCCGGCGGCGCCGCGCTGCCGGCCGAAGCGCAGCAGATCCTGCGCACCGCGCTGGGCCTGGCCGAGCCGCTGCTGCGCCACTGGCGCCAAGGCGATCGCGGCCTGCCGCGCCACGGGCGTGATGCGGCGGTGGGGCTGTGGCGGCGCATCACCGGCCCCGGCCATCTGGTGTGGAAGGCGGGCGCCGCGGCCGTGCTGCTGGCGCTGGTGCTGCTGCTGGCCGTGCCGGTGGACGACCGCATCACCGCGCCCACGGTGATCGAGGGCCGCGTGCGGCAGGTGGTCACCGCGCCGTTCGAAGGCTTCATCGCGCAGGTGCTGGTGCGCCCGGGCGAAGTGGTGCGCGCCGGCCAGGTGCTGACCCGGCTGGACGACCGCGACCTGCTGCTGGATCAGGCGCGCCAGCGCAGCGAGCGCGATCAGGCCCAGGCCAAGCTGCGCCAGGCGCTGGCCGAGCGGGATGCACCGGCGCTGGCGCTGGCCACCGCGGCGCTGCGCCAGGCCGAATCGCAGCTGGCGCTGGTCGACACCAAGCTGGCGCGCGCCGCGCTGCTGGCGCCGATGGACGGCCTGGTGGTCACCGGCGACTGGGCGCAGCAGCTCGGCAGCCCGGTCGAGACCGGCAAGGAGATGTTCGAGGTGGCATCGGCCAATGGCTGGCGCGTGGTGCTGCACGTGGCCGATGCCGACATCGCCCGCGTGCGGCCCGGCCAGCAGGGTGTGCTGCGCCTGGCCGGGCAGCCGCAGGCGGCGCACGCCTTCACGCTGAACCGGCTGAGCGCCACCGCCAGCGTGCAGGAGGGCATCAACGGCTTCCGGGTCGAGGCGGCCTGGGTGGGCGCGGTGCCGCCGCTGTCGCCGGGCATGCAGGGCGTGGGCAAGGTCACCGTGGGCCAGGCCAACCTGCTGACGATCTGGACCCGCAGCTCGATCGACTGGCTGCGGCTGAAGCTGTGGACCTGGTGGGTCTGACCGGCGCCCGGCCGGCGGGGGCGCGATGCAGACGCTGCTGAGCGAGCACTGGCATGCGGTGCGCTTCCTGAAGCCGCGGCTGCGCCCGGGCGTGCAGCCGCTGCACCGGGTGCTGCGCGGCCAGCCCTGGGTGCTGCTGCAAGACCCGGTGACGCAGCGCTTTCATCGCGTCTCGCCGCCAGTCTGGCGGGTGCTGGTGCTGCTGGACGGCAGCCGCACGCTCGACGAGGTGTGGGCCGAGTCGCTGGCCCAGGGTGAGGCGGCGGCCAGCGGCGAGGCGCCGGCCGGCGATGCCATCTCGCAGCACGAGCTGGTGCAGCTGCTGTCATCGCTGCACGCCAACGACCTGATCGCCACCCAGGTGTCGCCCGATGCCGGCGAGGTGTTCGAGCGCTACCAACGCCAGCGCCGCGCCAAGCTCAAGCAGAGCTGGCTCAACCCGATGAGCATCAAGCTGCCGCTGCTGCACCCCGATGCCTGGTTCCAGCGGCAGGCCGCTCTGGCGCGCGCGGTGTTCACGCTGCCGATGTTGCTGCTGTGGGCGCTGCTGGTGGCGCCGGCCGTGGGCCTGGCCTGGCAGCACTGGACGCCGCTGACCGAGAACCTGTCCGACCGCGTGCTCAGCGCCGGCAACCTGGCGCTGCTGTGGGCCGTGTACCCGGCGGTCAAGGCGGTGCACGAATGGGCCCACGGCCTGGCCATCAAGGCCTGGGGTGGCACGGTGCGCGAGATCGGGCTGATGTTCATCGTGCTCACGCCGGTGCCCTATGTCGACGCCACCTCGTCGTACCGCTTCCCGTCGAAATGGGCGCGCGCGGCGGTGGCGGCGGCCGGCATCATGGCCGAGCTGGTGCTGGGCGCGCTGGCGCTGTACATCTGGCTGCTGGCCGAGCCCGGCTGGGTGCGCGCGCTGGCCTTCAACGTGGTGCTGATCGCGGGGGTGTCCACCGTGCTGGTCAACGGCAATCCGCTGATGCGCTACGACGGCTACTTCATCGCCTGCGATCTGCTGGAGACACCCAACCTGGCGCAGCGCAGCACCCAGTTCTGGGCCTGGCTGGTCGACCGCTACGGCTTCGGCGCGCGCGAGGCGCCAGCGCCGCAGGCCACCCGCGGCGAGCGCTGGCTGATGGGTCTCTACGGCCTGGTGGCGCCGGTCTACCGGCTGGCCATCACCGTCGGCCTGATCTGGTTCGTCGCCAGCGAATACCGGCTGCTGGGCGCGGTGATGGCGCTGATGGCCGCCTGGGCGGCGCTGGTGATGCCGCTGTGGAAGGGCTGGCAGCACCTGCGCCAGAGCCCGGCGCTGGTGCAGCGCCGCGATGTGGCGCTGCGCCGCACGATGCTCGCGGTGGTGGCGCTGCTGGCGGGCCTGCTGCTGCTGCCGCTGCCGTTCTACTCGGTGCACCAGGCGGTGGTGTGGCTGCCCGACGAAGCGCTGGTGCGTGCCGACAGCGCCGGCCAGGTGGTGCGCCCGTTGGTGGCCAGCGGTGACGCAGTGCAGCGCGGCCAGCCGCTGCTGCTGCTGGACAACCCGGCGCTCGACAGCGAACTGGCCAGCGCCGAAGCGGCGGTGGCCCAGACCGACGCCCAGCTGCGCCGTGCCGAGATCGACGAGCCGGTGCAACTGGCCGCGCTGCGCGCCGAGCTGGCCTCGCGCGCGCAGCGCCTGGCCGAAGCCCAGCGCCGCGTGGCCGCGCTGCGGGTGGATGCCGGCGCCGTCGGGCGCTGGATGCCCGCGGCGCCCACCGAACTGGCCGGCCGCTATGTGCGCCGCGGCGAAGTGGTGGGCCATGTGGTGGCGGGGCCCTCGCGCTGGCTGCGCTGCGCGGTGACGCAGGAAGACCTGGACCTGATCCGCCGCGGCCATGGCGAGGGTGACAGCGGTCGCGCCGCCGCGGCGGGCCTGCCCGCGGTGCAGGTGCGCTTGGCGCAGCGGCCTCGCGAGCTGCACCACGCCCGGGTCACCCGACAGGTGCCCGGCGGTGAATTCGACCTGGTCTCGCCCGCGCTGGGCAGCTCGGGCGGCGGCGAGATCGCGGTCGACCCTGCGGTGAGCGAGGGCACCCGCAGCCTGCGCCGGATCTTCGACATCGAGCTGCAACTCGACGAAGCCGCCGCGCAGCCGGTGTTCGGCGACCGCGCCTGGGTGCGCTTCGACCTGGGTGCCACGCCGCTGGGCTGGCAGTGGGCGCTGCGCTTGCGGCAACTTTTCCTGGCGCGGCTCAATGTATGAGTCGCTGTCGCTGCCGGGGGGCTTGTCATCGCCCTTGGAGCTGGCCGTGACGCCGGTCCGCGCCATCACCGGTGACGCCACGCTGGCCCGCGCGCTGGCCGGCAGCAGCTTCCGCCGCGCCGACACCGCGCGCGACGAGCGCGGTGCCGAGCCCGGCGGCGCGGCCGAGCGCTTTCTGCGCAACCTGGCCGGCTGGTGGCCGCCGGGGCACGGGCGTGCCGGGGCCATCGCCGCGCTGGACGCGGCCATCGCGCAGCAAGCCACCTCGCTGCGCCCGCTGCCCGATGATGAACTGGCGCAACGCCTGGCGCCGGCGCTGGCGGCATTGAAGGCCCGTGCCGCGGCACCCGGGGCCACGGCCGCGCGCCGCGCGCTGGCCGACGACCGCCTGCTGGCTCCGGTGCTGGCGGCCATCGGCGAGGCCGCGCGGCGCCGGCTGGGCCTGTGGCCGCACCCGGTGCAGTTTGCCGCGGCGCGGGTGCTGCTGTCGGGCACGCTGGCCGAGATGGGCACCGGCGAGGGCAAGACCCTGGTGGCGGCCATCGCCGCCACCGCGATGGCCGCCAGCGGCGTGGCGGTGCACGTGATCAGCACCAACGACTACCTGGCCCGGCGCGACTGCGAGGAGATGTCGCCGCTGTTCAACTTTTTCGGCCTGGGCGGCGGCGTGGTGCAGGGCGGCATGCAGGCCGACGATCGCCGCCAGGCGTACGCCCACCCGATCTGTTATGTGAGCGGCAAGGAACTGGTGTTCGACTACCTGAAGGACCGCCTGGCCGGCCATGGCGTGCTGCCGGCGCAGCTGAGCCAGCTGCAGCAGCTGGTGCGGCCCGGCCAGGGGGGCGCGGGTGCCGGCCGGCCACTGATCCCGGCGCTGCACTTCGCCATCGTCGACGAGGCCGACAGCGTGCTGATCGACGAGGCGCGCACGCCGATGATCCTCTCGCGCGAGGCGACCGGTGTGCACCCGCCGGCGCTGCTGCACTGGGCGGTGCCGGCGGCGCGCACGCTGCAGGCCGGCCGGCACTTCCAGTTGCGGCCCGACCGCAGCGTCGAGCTGGTGGCCGGCGCGGTGGCGGCCTGCCCGCCGCTGCCCGAGGGCCTGCCGGCGGCCTGGCGATCGACCCCCTGGCGCGCGCAGATCCTGCGCCAGGCGCTGTCGGCGCTGCACCTGTTCAACCTCGACCAGCACTACATCCTGGCCGAGGGCAAGGTACAGATCGTCGACGAGTCCACCGGCCGGGTGATGCCCGATCGCTCGTGGGAGCAGGGCCTGCACCAGCTGATCGAGGCCAAGGAAGGCGTCGAGCTGACGCCTGGTCGCGAGACGCTGGCGCGCATGACCTTCCAGCGCTTCTTCCGCCGCTACTACCTGCTGTCCGGCCTGACCGGCACCGCCGCCGAGGCCGCGCGTGAACTGTGGACGGTCTACCGCCTGCCGGTGCACCGCCTGCCGCCCAACCGGCCCAGCCAGCGCCGGCGCGCGCCCGACCGCTGGCTGCCCGACACCGCGGCCAAATGGCAGGCGGTGGCCGATGTCGCCGCCGCGGCGGCCGCCCGTGGCCAGCCGGTGCTGGTGGGCACCCGCAGCGTCGAGGCCTCGGAGCAGGTGGCCGCCGAGTTCCAGCGCCGCGGCGTCGCCCATGGGGTGCTCAACGCCCGGCAGGATGCCGAAGAGGCACAGATCGTCGCCGCCGCCGGCCTGGCCGGGCGCATCACGGTGGCCACCAACATGGCCGGGCGCGGCACCGACATCCGCCCCGACGCGGCGGCGCTGGCAGCCGGCGGGCTGCTGGTGATCCTGACCGAGTACCACGAGTCGCCGCGCATCGACCGCCAGCTGTTCGGCCGCAGCGGCCGGCAGGGCCAGCCGGGGCAGGGCGCGGCCATCGTCTCGGCCGCCGATCCGCTGCTCGACAAACTGCCGGCGCTGCTGCGTGCGGTGTTGCCGCTGGCCGCCCAGGTGCGTTGGGCACAATCGCGCGCCGAACGACGGGCCTTGCGCGCCCGCATGCAGACACTGAAGCAGGACCGTGAATTGAACCGCTTGATCGGAATGGCAGGACGGGTGACATGACGTGTTTCAAACTGACGGCGCTGGCCGCCGCGCTGATGCTGGCCACGCTGGGCATGTCGGCCACCCCGGCCTGGGCCGCCCCGGCCGCGGCCGACGAGTTCGACTGCCTGATCGAGGCCAATCAGGTGGTGGAGATCCGCAGCCCCACGGTGGGCCTGCTGCAGCAGGTGCATGCCCGGCGCGGCGGGACCATCCGCGCCGGCCAGTTGCTGGTGACCATCGAGTCCAGCGTCGAGCAGAGCGCTGCCAACGCGGCGCGGCTGCGTGCCGAATCCACCGGCGGCCTGCAACTGGCGCGCAGCAAGGTGGCTGCCTTGCGTGAAAAGGCCCGGCGGCTGACGGCACTGGCCGAGGAAGAATTCGTTTCGGCCCAGGCCGGCGAGGATGCGCGCGCCGAGCTGTCGCTGGCCGAGAGTGAACTGCGCCAGGCCGAGGAAGGCCAGCGCCTGGCCCGGGCCGAGCACCGGCAGACGGTGGACCAGCTGGCGCGCCGGCAGATCCGCTCGCCGTTTGCCGGCGTCGTGGTCGACCAGTACCTGAACCCCGGCGCGCTGGTCGATGCCGGTGATGGCAAGAAGCCGATCCTGAAGATCGCCCAGACCCAGCCGCTGGCGGTGCAGGTGATCCTGCCGTTCAAGCTGTTTCCGCAGATCCAGCCCGGCCAGCGCGTGGTGGTGCGGCCCGAGGCGCCGTTCGGCGGCGCCATCGACGCGGTGATCCGCACCAAGGACCGGGTGATCGACGCCGCCGCCGGCACCTTTGGCGTGATGGCCACGCTGGACAACGCCCGCCAGACCCTGCCCGCCGGCATCCGCTGCCGGCTGCAGGTGCCGGGGCTGAAGTAGCTCGACACACGCCGCTGGCATGATCGGCGCATGAACGACCTTGCAGCGCCGCAGCCGCGCTGGCGCCAGCGCCTGGCTGCCGGCCAGCACCAGCTGGCCGAGCTGCTGGCGGTGCTGCGCGCCTGGCCCTGGTTCGACACCCTGCGCACGCTGCGCCAGCGCCTGCGTGAAGACCACCTGTCGCTCACCGCCAGCAGCCTGACCTTCACCACGCTGATCAGCCTGGTGCCGCTGGTGACGGTGATGCTGGCGCTGTTCACCGCGTTTCCGATGTTCGGGCGCTTTCAGAACGCGCTGCAGCAGTACTTTCTGCAGAGCCTGGTGCCCGACAACATCGCGCGGCCGGTGCTGCAGGCGCTGACGCAGTTCGCCAGCCAGGCCAACAAGCTGGGCAGCGCCGGCCTGATCCTGCTGGGTTTCACCGCGCTGGCGCTGATGTTCACCATCGACCGCACGCTCAACGCCATCTGGCGTGTGCCCAAGCCGCGGCCGCTGGCGCAGCGGGTGCTGGTGTACTGGGCCGCGCTGACCCTGGGGCCGCTGCTGCTGGGCGCCAGCCTGTCGTTCACCTCGTACGCGGTGTCGTCCTCGCGTGGGCTGGTGCGCGCGGTGCCGGGCGGCTTCGGCCTGCTGTTCGACGTGATCGAGTTTGCGCTGCTGGCGCTGGGCGTTGCCGCGCTGTTCCGCTTCGTGCCCAACACCCATGTGCGCTGGGTGCATGCCTGGAGCGGCGCGCTGTTCGTGGCGGTGGGCTTCGAACTGGCCAAGCGCGCGCTGGGCTGGTATGTCAAATCGGTGCCGGGCTACTCGGTGGTGTACGGCGCCTTCGCCACGGTGCCGATCTTTTTGCTGTGGATCTACCTCAGCTGGCTGATCGTGCTGCTGGGCGCGGTGGTGGCCGCCTATGCGCCCAGCCTGGCGATGCGCGTGGTGCGGCTGCCCGACCGCCCGGGTGAACGTTTTGCGCTGGCCGTGGCGCTGCTGCGGGCGCTGGCCGCTGCACGCGGCACCGATCAGCGCGGCCTCAGTGTCGAGGCACTGGCCGGGGCGCTGCGCATCGATCCGCTGCAGGTGCAGCCGGTGGTCGCCGATCTGGTGCTGCTGGGCTGGTGCGGCCGGCTCGACGAAGAGGGCGCCCAGCGCCATGTGTTGCTGATCGACACCGGCCACACGCTGGCGCAGCCGCTGGTCGACCGCATGCTGCTGCAAGACCAGCGCGCCACGGCGGTGTTTCGCCAGCGCAGCGGGCTGGCGACGATGACGGTGGCCGAGCTGCTGGCCTGAGGTGGCGTGAGGCGGGGCCGCCGCCGACTCAATCGCGGAACGAGGTGGCGGGGCCCGGCTCCAGGCGGCGCAGCAGCGCCTTCCATTCACGCAGGTTGGGGTCGGGCGCGCCGGCCATGGCCTTGCTGGCACCGCTCTCGTACTGCAGCGCGGTGCGCTCGCAGACCTCGGGCGACAGCGGCTGGGTGGCCTGGCCACTGGCCTGGATCGCCATCTGCACCCGGCAGGCGCGGTCGAGGTTGAGCATCAGGATGAAGGCCTCGGCCACGGTGTGGCCCAGCGTCACCAGGCCGTGGTTGCGCAGCATCAGCACCTTCTTGCTCGGCCCCAGGTCGGCCACCAGCCGCTCACGCTCGTCGTGGTCCAGCGCGATGCCCTCGTAGTCGTGGTAGGCGATGCGGTTGTAGAACTGCAGCGACCACTGGTTGCAGGGCTGCAGCCCGCCGGCCAGCGACGACACCGCCACGCCCGCCACCGTGTGGGTGTGCAGCACGCAGGTGGCGTCGTGGCGCGCGGCATGCACGGCGCTGTGGATGGTGAAGCCGGCCGGGTTCACGTCCTCGCGCGACTGATCGAGGATGCGGCCCTGCAGGTCGATCTTGACCAGCGACGAGGCGGTGATCTCGCGGAACAGCCAGCCGTAGGGGTTGATCAGGAACTGGTCGTCGGTGCCCGGCACGCGCGCCGAGATGTGGGTGTAGATGCTGTCTTCCATGCCGGTCAGCGCCACCAGCCGGTAGGCGGCGGCGAGGTCTTCGCGCACCTGGCGTTCGGCGTCGGAGGTCGCCCGCTGGGGGCGGCGGACTGCGGGATCTTGCACGGTCATGGTGGGGCTCCTGGAGGGTGTGCGGGTGGCGCCGCCGGGTGTTCCGGCGGCGGCAGCGCCGGGCGCAGCGTACCGCCAGTCACCAACGCCCGCCTGTCATGGGCCGGACAGCCGGGGGCATCGCGCGGCGATAGGCTGCGGGCTGCCCCGTACAGCGCCCGGCTTGCGCCCGGCTTCGATCATGACCGACAAGCTCTTCACCCCGCTCAAACTCGGGCCGGCCACGCTGCAGCACCGCGTCGTGATGGCGCCGCTCACCCGCATGCGCGCCAGCGCCGACGGCAACGTGCCCACCGCGCTGAACGCGCTGTACTACGCCCAGCGGGCCACGCCGGGCGGTCTGCTGATCGCCGAGGCCACGCCGGTGTCGTGGCAGGGGCATGGTCATCCCAACGTGCCGGGCATCCACACGGCCGCGCAGGTCAAAGGCTGGCGCCAGGTCACCGATGCGGTGCATGCCCAGGGCGGCGTGATCTACCTGCAGCTGTGGCACACCGGCCGGGTCTCGCATTCGAGCCACCAGCCGGATGGTGCCCGGCCGGTCGGCCCGTCGGCCATCGCCGCGCAAGGCATGACGATGGACGCCGCGCGGCAGCCCGTGCCCTACGAAGTGCCGCGTGCATTGGCCACCGACGAGATGCCCGCGCTGGTCGACAGCTGGCGGCAGGCCGCGGCGCAGGCAATGCAGGCCGGCTTCGACGGCGTGGAGATCCACGGCGCCAACGGCTACCTGCTCGAGCAGTTCTTGCAGTCGCGCAGCAACGTGCGCACCGATGCCTATGGCGGCAGCATCGAGAACCGCTGCCGCTTGCATCTGGAAATTGCCGAGGTGGTGGCGCGCGAGATCGGCGCCGATCGCACCGGCATCCGGCTGTCGCCCTGGGGCATTGCCAACGACAGCGGCGAGGCCGACCCGCTGCCGCTCTACACCCACCTGGTGGCTGAGCTGGCGCGTCTGAACCTGGTCTACCTGCACCTGATCGAGCCGCGTGCCAGCGGCACCGGCAAGGCCGACATCGCGCGCGAAGGCCAGCCCTCGGCGGCGCAGACCTTCCGGCCGCTGTGGCCCAACGTGCTGATCGACGCGGGCGGCTTCGACCGCGACGGTGCACTGCAGGCGGTGGAAGAGGGCCGGGCCGACGCGGTGGCCTTCGGCCGCTATTTCATCTCGAACCCCGATCTGCCGAGGCGCCTGCAGATCGGCGCGCCGCTGACGCCTTACCACCGCCCCACGTTCTACGGCGGTGGTGCCGAGGGCTATACCGACTACCCCGACCACCCGACGCAGGCGCAGCAGGCGGCGGCTGCGGGTTAGCCGGCGCGTTTCAGTGCGCTGTTGTCAGGCGTGCGCGGCGCGGTAGGCCGCGCGCTTGGCGCGGTGGGCGGCCAGGCGCTCGGCGGCGCCGGTCACGCCGCGCTTGACGTCGCGCTCGGCGTGCTGCACGCGGTCGCGCAGGATGTGCAGCATGGTGCGGTGCTTGTGGGCGGCAATGGCGTTGGCCATGAATGGACTCTCAGAAGTTGAATGACCCCCATGATGGCACGCCGGGCCCCGCCGGCCGGTGCGTTGCCGAACCATGCCGCCGCGCGGGCGGTCTTGACGGCTGGACAGAACGCCCGCCAGCGGCTGCCCGAGGCCTGGGATAATCGCGGTCAAAGTGACCCTGCCTCCCGCCCCGGCCCGCCCGCCCCGGCCCGATCAGCCCCCTCGCACCCCGCGCCCGCCGCGCGAACCGCGCGAGAGACCCGCTGACCGGCCCCCGCGCCCCGCCACGCCGATCCCTCCGATCCACTACCCCGAATCGCTGCCGGTCTCTGCCCGGCGCGAGGAGATCGCCCGCGCGATGGCCGCGCACCAGGTGGTGATCGTCTGCGGCGAGACCGGCTCGGGCAAGACCACCCAAC
>MESD01000125.1:53866-54584 GCA_001770815.1 Burkholderiales bacterium RIFCSPHIGHO2_12_FULL_69_20 | reverse complement strand
CGCCGCCCGCGCGCAGGGCACCAGCGTGGAGGTGCGCGAGCTGTTCTTCGCCACGCCGGCGCGGCGCAAGTTCCTCAAGACCGACGCCACCGAACTGGCACATTGCCTGGAAGCCGTGCGCCGCCACGCGCTGGCGCGGCCCGACGTGGGTTTTGCCGTGTGGCACGAAGGCAAGCTGGTGGCGCAATGGCGCCGCGCCACGGCGGAGCAGCGCATCGCCGACGTGCTGGGCGAAGACTTCATCGCCCAGAGCCGCCCGCTCGATTTGACCGTGGGTGCCGTGCGGGTGCACGGCCGCGCCGGCCTGCCCGATGCCGCACGCAGCCGCAGCGACCAGCAGTACGCCTACGTCAATGGCCGTTATGTGCGCGACCGGCTGATCGCCCACGGTGCACGCTCGGCCTACGAGGACGTGCTGCACGGCAGCCGCCAGCCGAGCTGGGTGCTGTTTGTCGCCATCGACCCGATGCGGGTGGACGTGAATGTGCACCCGACCAAGATCGAGGTGCGCTTTCGCGACGGCCGCGAGGTGCACCAGGCGGTGCACCATGCGCTGGAGGCGGCGCTGGCGCTGTCACGGGCGCCGCAGGCGGGTGAGGCGGGCGCAGCGGCCAGCACGGCGGGCCAGGTCGATGCGGTCAATCCGGCTGGGCATGCACTGAACGGCGCGCCCCTGACCACCGGCAGCATGGCGGCCGGCGCAACCGCCTTTGGCGGC